>JBILAG010000090.1:0-7075 GCA_044354345.1 Ilumatobacteraceae bacterium
ATTAGTCCAGACACTCGCGTGCGTGATCTGACTGACTCTGAGGTCAACAAGATTCGTATGTTCATCGAGAACAACCTAAGTGTTGAAGGCGATCGTCGTCGAAATGTTCAAACAGACATCAAACGAAAAATTGAAATTGGTTCATACCAAGGCACTCGTCATCGCAAGGGATTACCTGTTCGTGGTCAGCGCACACACACAAATGCGCGCACACGAAAAGGACCGAAGAAGACGGTAGCTAACAAGAAAATGGCAGTGAGGAAGTAACTATGGCTGATCCAAAACCAAAAACTCGAAAGCGCAAGCGAGAGCGTCGTAATGTCGCAACCGGCATCGTGCACATCAAGAGTTCGTTCAACAACACAATCGTTTCAATCACCGACACAGAAGGCAACGTAATCGCGTGGGCATCATCTGGTGGAGTTGGTTTCAGTGGCTCGCGAAAATCAACACCGTTTGCCGCGCAAATGGCAGCAGAAAAAGCTGGACGTGCTGCGATGGAGCTTGGTCTTCGTCGCGCTGAAGTGCGAGTCAAGGGTCCAGGCTCTGGTCGCGACACTGCTCTGCGTCAGATTCAAAATCTTGGCATTGAAGTTTCAGGCATCAAAGATGTCTCCCCAGTTCCACACAACGGCTGTCTTCAGCCAAAGCGAAAGAGGCCGTAACTCATGGCTCGCTATACAGGTCCAAAAGTTCGTATCTCGCGCCGTCTTGGTGTCAACGTTTTCGAAAACACAAAAGGCTCTAAGGCTCTTGAGCGTCGGCCGTTTCCACCAGGTCACCACGGTCGTTCGCGTCGTAAAGGTGCTGGCAGTGAATATCTTGCGCAGTTGCAAGAAAAGCAGAAGGCAAAATACATCTACGGTTTGCTCGAGCGTCAATTTCGTAATCTCTACGAGAAGTCAGTGCGTTTGACTGGTCCGACTGGTGAGAACTTGTTGCGTCTCCTTGAATTGCGCCTTGACAATGTTGTTTACCGTGCCGGCTGGGCTGCATCACGTCCACAGGCTCGTCAGTTTGTTAGCCATGGGTTGATCAAAGTCGATGGCAAGCGAGTCGATATTGCGTCGTACACATTGCAAAAAGGTGAAGTTGTTTCGCTTTCTGAAAAGGCAAGCAACATGATCATCATCCAACACAACATTGATACTCTCGGCCGCAAAATGGTCGGCTGGCTTGATATTGCAGAAGCCGGCAAGCAGGTCACGGTGCGCGAGTTGCCAGTGCGTGAGCAAATTGATGTACCAGTACGTGAACAATTAATCGTTGAGCTCTATTCAAAGTAACCCCAAATAAGAATTGTCTAAGGAGAAAAAATGCTTGTAATCCAACGCCCGACAGTCGAACCAATCGGCTCACCACAAAACAACCGTCAGAAATTTTCGGTTGGTCCACTAGAACCAGGTCTTGGTCACACAATCGGCAACTCATTGCGCCGAATGTTGTTGTCGTCGATTCCTGGTGCGGCAATTACTTCTGTAAAGTTTGAATCTGCATTGCATGAATTCGACACAATTGAAGGTGTATCTGAAGACGTGACTGAGATCATTCTTAATCTCAAAGACGTTGTTTTGGTGTCAACTTCAGATGATCCAATTGCACTTCATGTAGATGTCAAAGGACCAATGGAGCTCACAGCCGGTGACATTCAGTGCCCACCAGATGTTGAGATTCTTAACAAGTCTCAGAAAATCGCAACTCTTTCAGCAAAGGGCAAGCTCGTGTTTGACCTTACGGTTGAGCGCGGCAAAGGCTACATGTCGTCAGATCGTGACGGAGCTCGTAAGACAATTGGCATCATCCCAATTGACGCAATTTTCTCGCCAATTCGTCGAGTTACATTTGAAGTTGAGCCAACTCGAGTAGAGCAGTCAACTAATTATGACAAACTTGTTATCGACATTGAGACAGACGGCTCGATCACGCCGGTTGATTCGCTCGCTTCGGCCGGTGCAACTTTACGTTCGCTAGTTGATCTCGTGGCGAATTTGACTGCAGATCCAGTGGGTCTTGAACTTGGCGAAGTTGTTGGTTACTCAAGTGGCACCGGCGATTTAGATATGCCAATTGAAGACCTAGACCTTTCAGAGCGACCACGCAACTGTTTGAAGCGCGGACAAGTTCACACGATTGGCGAGTTGCTAACTCGGTCAGAAGAAGACTTGATGAACATCACCAACTTCGGGCAGAAGAGCCTTGATGAGATCAAACAAAAACTTGATGAGCGAGGACTCTCGTTGCGCCTCTGAGCCCTCGAGATTTTTGCTGAGAATCAACTGAATTTAAATATCTAAATAATCAAGGAGACGATTCACTATGCCAGGAAGACCACGACGCGGACCAAGTTTTGGTGGAAGCTCGTCACACGAAAGATTGATGATGGCCAACCTGGCTTCGTCATTGTTCGCTGCTGAAGGCATCGTAACGACTGAGACGAAAGCAAAAGCGCTTCGTCCGATCGCCGAGAAATTAATTACAAAGGCAAAGAAAGCGCAGGGCACTAGCCCGATGCGAGTGCACCGCATTCGTCAGATTCAGAGTTACCTTCGCGACAAAGAAATGACAAACAAACTTGTCAATGTTGTTGCACCTCGATACACAGAGCGCAACGGTGGCTACCTTCGAATCTTGAAGCTTGGCCCGCGTCACGGTGACAATGCACCAATGGCGCGCATCGAACTTATCTAGTTCGAAAAACAAAAGCATCTGTGATGCGCAGAGCACGATTCGTCGTCGCGTATAACGGGGCAAAGTTTCACGGTTTTGCAATTAATCCAGGTGTTGAAACTATTGCAGGCACTCTCGGTGGGGCGTTGCAACAAATCTTTCAACGAGCGGTACCTGTTGTTTCTGCCGGGCGCACAGATACTGGGGTACACGCTCGAGGTCAAGTAGTTAGTTGCGATCTTCGAGATGACGTTGATTTAGCTCTTTTGAAGAAGCAACTGAACTCAATGTGTGGGCCCGAAATTATTGTTCGAGACGCATCTTGGGCGAGCAACGAGTTTCACGCGAGATTCTCGGCAATTTGGCGGCATTATCAATACACGATCTATAACGCCGAGTATCCAGATCCATTTTTGGTTGCAACATCGTGGCATGTTGTTGCGCCACTTAATTTGCGCGCATTACACATGGCTTGTGATCCAATAATCGGCACGCATGATTTTTCGGCATTTTGTCGTCGGCCAAAGCAAGATATTGAGCCTGACCTTGAGGGCCCAGAGACTAATGAGCCGGAAGTGCGCGAAGTTTCGTTAAAGAGGTATGTGATGCAGGCGACTTGGCACAACAGAGGTGATGGCATATTTACTTTTGACATCAGGGCGAATGCTTTTTGCCACCAGATGGTCAGATCGTTAGTGGGAACATTCGTAGATATCGGGGTTGGTAAGCGACCGAGTAGCGACATGATGACTTTGATTCGATCGGGCGATCGTGCGGAGGCCTCGCAACTGGCGCCTCCCCAAGGCTTGTGTTTAGTTGAAGTTGGATATCCAGATGCAGGGATTACTCCCTAAAGCCCATATTCTTGTTGGGCCGATTGTTATTTGGGAGGTTTCGGCCCTATCATTACGAGGCCGTTTAAACGAGTGCGAAGAGCCCTCAGGCGGTTGCTAATTCTAGATTTCAAGGAACTTTTTATGCGTACATATTCTGCAAAACCAGCCGACGTCAAGCGCGCTTGGCATTTGATTGATGCCGAAGGGCTTGTGCTCGGTCGACTTTGCACAGAGACTGCAACTTTGCTTCGCGGCAAACACAAACCGATGTACACACCAAGTATGGATACTGGTGATCACGTCGTAATTATCAATGCATCAAAAATTGTTCTTACTTCGGGCAAAGCCGATCGCGAAATGGTCTATGACTACTCCGGTTATCCAGGTGGTTTGAAATCAGAAACATACGCTCACCTTTTAGATCGCAAACCTGGTGATGCAATCCGTCGTTCAATTCGTGGAATGTTGCCAAAGGGAACTCTCGGTCGCGAGATGTTGAGCAAGTTGCAGGTTTATCCAGGTGCAGAACATCCGCACGCAGCGCAATCACCAAAAGTGCTTGAGCTTCCACACGCCAAGGCTCGCTGAGTCGAGCATTAGAAAAATTAGAGAAAAGAGACATACTCGTGGGAACAAAGCCACTTACTCAAACAACAGGACGACGCAAGCATGCAATCTGTCGTGCTCGTTTACGACCTGGAACCGGAATCGTAACGATTAACGATCGCGTGTTTGAAGAATATTTCCCATCTGAAGTACAACGCAATTCTTCAACCGAAGCATTGCGAGTCGCAAACATGATTGGTGCATACGACATTGATGCCGACATTATTGGCGGCGGCATCGCTGGACAATCAGGTGCATTGCGCATGGCAATTGCTCGCGCAATTGTTGAACTTGATCCTGAACAACGACTTGCGTTGAAGAAGGCCGGATTGTTGACTCGTGACTCGCGTCGTAAAGAGAGCAAGAAATACGGTCTCAAAAAAGCCCGCAAGGCGCCGCAGTACACCAAGCGTTAATTCGCTTTTTGCAAAGCATGGGTTTTTCCATGCGGGCAAACCAAATTTAAGTTATGCGTGCTAGAAACAGCAGGTAGTTGAATGTTGAAATTTGGAACTGACGGAGTTCGTGGAGAATTCGGAACTGAACTAACAACGAGTTATGTTTCCGCACTTGCTCGGGCGGCAGCAAAAGTTTTGCAATGCAAACTTGTGGTAATTGGTCGTGATACTCGTGAATCTGGCCCCGCGCTTGAAGCTGCTATTTCTCGGTCGTTGAGCAGTCTTGGTGTTGAAGTTCATCTAATGGGTGTTGCTCCAACGCCGGCAATTGCTTTTGCTGCGGTGTCAAGTGAAGCGGTGTCTTTTGCAATTACTGCTTCACATAATCCTTATACGGATAACGGTGTGAAAATTTTCGGTCGTGGTGGACGCAAACTCACAGATGAGCAAGAGTCACAGATTGAAATTGAAACTGAACATGAGCTTGCCAGCGAGATTCAACTTGCGCCGGATCATCAGCAATCTGAAGCAAGTTTTAAAAGTTCTGCTGTCTCACACCCAGAATATTTAGAGCAATATTGTGCTGCGTTGGTCGCAGGCGTGCCCAAAAATGCACTGGATAAATTACACATAGCTTTAGATTGTGCAAATGGTGCAATGAGCGAAGTTGCTTCAGCGGTTTTCACTGGGCTCGGTGCAAAGGTGTCAGTAATTCATAATTCGCCGAACGGCAAGAACATCAATCACCACTGCGGCGCAACTGAACCGTCTGAGTTGAAAGCCTTTGTTAAAAAAATTAATGCCGATCTGGGTGTCGCATTCGACGGTGATGGTGATCGATTGATTGCAGTTGATGACTCGGGTTCAATCGTAGATGGCGACCATTTAATTGCGATTAGCGCTCAAGACATGAAGCGCGACGGCACGTTGCGGAATAATAAAGTAGCAGTGACCGTGATGACTAATATCGGTTTTCATCAAGCAATGAAACAGTGTGAAATTGAAGTGATTACAACACCTGTTGGCGACAGGTCGGTACTGCTTGCAATTCAAGAAAATGATCTCTCGCTTGGCGGAGAACAAAGTGGTCACATTATTTACCACGACGTCGCAACAACTGGTGATGGTTTGTTGGCGGCGATTCGTCTTTCTGCCTTAATTACGAATTCGTCACAGGTATTCAGCCAGCTTGCAAGTAATGCAATGACCAGTTTTCCGCAGGTGTTAAAAAATATTCGTGTTGCCAAACTCACTGAAAATGTTGCTCAAATTTTTGCTACCGAGATCGCGGCTGCAGAAAAAATCTTGGGAGATAATGGTCGAGTGCTAGTTCGCTCAAGTGGCACAGAGCCTGTTGTGCGTGTGATGGTTGAAGCGCAAGAAAATCACATCGCCGTATCCGTCGCAACCACGCTCGTTGCGGCGATTACTGCACGACTGGGTTAATCGCGAAAGTAGACTAGAAACCATGTGCGGAATTATCTGCGTGCTCAGTCGTCCGACACGACGCGCAACGCCCACCTCAAATGAGATTATTGAGCTTTTAGACCGAGCAATCAGTCAAGGTGCTGAAAGCAAAATTGACGGCTTGTCAAAACTTGTCGCTCAAGCCGATGAACTATTGCGGGGCGACGCCGGCCAATTCTGTTTAGCAGATAATCACCAATTGGTCGCTGCGATGACTTCGCGACTTGATCAACTAGACGCCGTTGTCACGGGTTATGAACAGGCAATCGAACGCTCAGCCGAAGTTCAAACAGCGACGTCAGAACTTGCGTTGCAACAAATCATCAGCGCTAAAGATGCACTTTGGGAGTTGCGCAATGATCGAATTCGAACAGCGCGTCTTGTAGATGCACTGGCTGGGCAAGGTGCTTCAAATGCGGCCCGAAGTGGATATTTTTCGATTCAACAAGCATTCTCTGGTTTAGATCGCCTCGAGGTTCGCGGTCGAGATTCGGCTGGCGTACATGTTCTGGTTTGGGGACATGGATTGAAAGCGGATGACAAAAACATTAAGTCTTTAATCGCCACCCGAAGTGATGACTCATTGTTTATGTCTGGCGCAGTTCGGGTAACTGAAAATGCATGGTCATTTGTCTATAAAGCCGCAGCAGAGATCGGCGAACTCGGTGATAACACCAGAGTGATGCGCAACGCAGTAATGGCAGATGACTTGCTGCGTTTATGTATTTCACAACCAAATTCGCAAGTCGCCGTACTGGCGCACACGCGTTGGGCGAGCGTAGGAATCATTTCAGAACCAAACGCTCACCCTGTAAACAGTGAAGAACTCGAGCGCAAACACAGCGACGCATATTTGGTTGCTGCTTTAAATGGAGATGTTGATAATCACGCCGATCTTCGAGCCTTAAATAGTTTGCGTATTGCTGGGCCAATCACAACCGACGCAAAAGTTATCCCAGCATTAGTTGCACGACGTTTGGCAACAAATGCTTCTTTGAGCGACGCATTTCGAGAAACTGTTGCAAAGTTTGATGGGTCAGTCGCGATCGCAGTCGCCAGTGCCTCTGAACCTGACAAGCTTTTGCTCGCGCTACATGGCAG
>JBILAG010000017.1:0-26959 GCA_044354345.1 Ilumatobacteraceae bacterium
TTGAAGTGATATCCAATTTCTCAACTTGTATTTGTGGGTGCTCTGCTCGCAAGGCAATAGCTTGACCTTCAGTTTCGGTAGTCGCAATCACTTTGTGACCGCGTGTCGCGAGCGCTACTGCAGTGCCCTTGCCGAAACCCGAACCAGCACCGGTAATCAATACTTTTTTACTCATTTTGGCCTCGCCTTAACTCTCAGGATCCACTTTCATCAATGATAAACGGCTGAACGACTTTAGACATAAACACTGCAATATTTTTGTTACCGAGTTTGTCGACATGGCACCAGTCAAAATAGGGCGATGTCTTCAAATTGTCAAAAATATTTCTGGCATCTACAGCATTTTCAAACGACAGAACCAGATCAGCGAGGCGAGGGTATACCTTGTCAATTTCATCTGGAAACTGGTTCATTTGATCTCTTATTGCCTGTTCATACTTCAATGGTGATGATTTGGTGAATACGTGAGGCTGAATTATTGGAATAAATGTCGCGCCGCGATCGGTTATATAACTCTCGGCAGTATCAAGGGCGAGTTTCGTCTCTGCAAGGTTGTTTTCATCAATTGAGGCTTTGCCGACTGCGAGTAAATTATTCAATAAGTAGCCAACATTTGTGTGTTTAAAAACCCAGTTTGTCGCCGATTCGAAGGTTGAAAACTGCAGAGAAAGTCGAGTAATTGGATCTCTGTAGACGATCGCATTTTTGGCTTCATTCACGCCGATGTAGAAAACGACGATATCTCCACGGCGTAAGCCTTGACTTGTGTCACCTTTGTTCGTGTTGACTAAATCAGTCTCGTCTTCTTGAAGAAAACGTAATAGATCAACTGCCGATGCACCGATAGTTCCGCGGTTTTCAATCTTGATTGTGCCAGCTTCTTGGTTGAGACGTTTTTGAGTTAGCGATGGATATGTATCACCATCTGAAACTTCGCGATTGAAAGTTGTTGATCCACCGTAGAAAAATACTCGGTGCGTGAAAGACTGGGGTTGATATGTAGTCAGTCGATGTTTGCCGTCCATTGAGATAGTAGGGCTCGTCTCAGGTTTCGGAGATTCGTCAAACTGAGATGCCAAATCAAACCATTTATTCTGCTCACTAGTCTTTGGTGACAAGACAGTCAATGTGCCTTCTACAACTACTAGCCCCACCAATAGCACAAGCACATTGGCAGTAATCACGTTTCGTATTGTTACTTTCTGACAGATCACAAATATCAGGGGGACTATTGAAATTAGTAACAACCGAAAAAGTGTCCGATGGTTAGGCGAGGCCTCTGGGATGACTCCATAACGAATCTGAAGAACTTGAATCAAAATGAGAAGTACCAAAGGCAAAACTGTGCGGATAAGAGACTTTTTGTCTTGGCATCGATCGGAGACTATCAATGCTGTGAATAGCGCTAAAGGTGTGAGTAGCGCAAAAATAAGTCGTTGGCTAAAAAGCATCCATGGAACTGAACCAATAATCGCGATGGTGATTAGTGAACCAACATTCGTAAGCAATGAAAATTTCTTTGAATGAGAGAACATTGACATCTCTGCGATTTTAACTTATTGAGCAGATGTATGAGACTCTTATTCTTGACTATCGGTTGGCGTGACCGCCTGAGTTAAGATCAAGCGATGGAAAGTAATTCTTTGGTCATTAGATCTGATGGTGGGGCATCAGCGGTGACTAGTAGCAGGGAATTTGGTGAATTCTCAATCTTGGTCAGTGATCTCGAGCGCGCGACCGGTTGGGTTTTAAAGCCCGAAGGATTATGCAAGGGCGATGTTTGTTTTCCCGTGCGTAACGCTGGCGAATTGTCAGACGGTGTCAGTATTGATCTAGTAACGTTTTCGGTTTTGACGAATCAAAGTTTTGTGTTTGATATAGAGTATCAAGTCGCTGCTCTAGGTGATTTGGCACCAACTCGAGCCGGATCTATGTCGTCGCTGGATGCACCAGACTTTAAATTACCCGATATTCATGGCAAACAAGTGTCATTCAGTGATTTCAATCGGCGAAAGAGATTGTTGCTGGCATGGTCATCTTGGTGAGGCTGCCGTTACGAGCTGCCGGTCTGGCAGCAACTCTCTAACGAATTGCAAGATTCTGGTTTGCAGATAATAGCTGTGGCATTAGATGCTGATGTGAATGCTGTTATCGAGTGGGCGACAAAAGAAGCACTTACGTTTCCAGTTCTTATTGATAAGTTTCATATTGTCGCCGACTTGTATGGATTTGTTAATGTACCGGCCGCAATCTGGGTAGATGAAAATAACAAAATAGTGCGCCCTGCAGACGGCACGCCAGGCAGTGACCTGTTTCGATCGTTCTCTCATGTTGATTCTGCTGTGCACCATAACTTGTTACGGTCATGGGTTCATAATAATGTGCTTGATCTGAATGATGCTCAGGTGCGTGATTTTCAGTTACCACCAACTCAAGAATTACAATTTGCGCGATTACATCGCCGTATTGCAATCGCGTTGCGTGAGCGTGGAGGTATGAGAGATGAAATTGGTTCGCGAATGCACCTCGCTCGTGCAGAAGAATTAGCACCATTTGACTGGACCATTCGTCGCGGCAATATGCCTTTAGTGGGCGTTGATCCTTTTGGTGACGAGTTTTTCAAGTTTGTGGATGGATGGTCAAAAGCGGGTCGACCGGGTTACAAACTTGGTACTGGACGTGAAACAAAACCAGAGACTATTTAAGTAGTCGAAATTCAATTTTTGAGTTGAGTACTCGAGTTTCATAAACACTTGTCGCAACACGAACTGGTGAAGCAACTGCTTCTCCTGTTAACACATTAAATCGACCGTTATGTTTCGGACATTCAATTGTGTTGCCGTCGACGAAGCCTTCCCCTAAGTGTGCTTTACCGTGCGTACAAAGCCCATCCATCACAACACATACTCCGTCAGACGTACGAACTACCGCATAGGTGGCATCAAGATGATCAAATCTTGCGACGTCATTTTTTGCGATTGATGATTCATCGCATGCCGTAATCCAATCATTATCTAACTCGGTCATGGTTCAGTTACTCGTGTTTAGAGGCAATGCGCGTTTCACAAAGTATGCGCTGTCGTTGGCTTGGCGGCGCAAAGTCGGGATTACTTCGCGAAGTGCTCGATACAAGCTCGGATAAGGCGTGGGCAACTGATCTTTGATTGCAACATGAAGTTTCTTCAAAGAGTGAAACGGCACTGAGGGATAAATGTGGTGCTCAACGTGATAGTTCATATTCCAGTAGATCCAGCGTGTTAACGGCCCCATATATATCGTTCGTGTATTGAGCCGATGATCTATTACATCTTCAGCAAGTCCTGCGTGTTGAGTGATTCCGAGAGTAACAACCAACCAATGTCCATAAAAACTGGGCAGACCGATGAACATCAACGGCTCGATACTGCGAACGAGAAAACACGAGGTAACTACACCAGCAAGAATCAATATGTAGATACGAGAAGCCCACATTGATATTCGAAATGTTTCTTCAGGCTGAAATTCTTTTTGGTTGTTCGTGAAATTTCCTAAAGAATTTTGAATCCACTGCTTGAATTCATTTGGCACCGCAGATATGCCAACAAGTTCTAAAACAAATTTATGAAACGGTACATTTCGTTTGAAGGCAATCTCGGCATCTCTGCCGACAATAATCGTGTCAGAGTGATGTCGAGCGTGGCTCCAACGCCATGTTTCCGGCTCGCGAAAAATCATAAATGATGCAATGTAATAGACAACATCGTTCATCCACTTAGTTCGAAAAGCTGTGCGATGGCCTGTTTCATGCCAACGTGAGTCACTCATTGAGCCATACAAAACACCGTAGATCGCGAATGTTGGAATTGCCCACCAAGATCCCCAACTTAGATGCGCCAGCCAGCCAAATATCCCAAGTGCGGCAAACCAACTCGCGACGTGTGCAATCGCCCAACCATTGTTGCGTTGCATCAATTGCTTCATTAGCGCGCGGTCTACTACCGGCTTGTAACAATCGGCATCAACGAGACCGTTTTCTGCTGCTGTTATCGAACTTGGTCCACCAACTGTGTAGTCACGCATACGTCAATATTAGTTGATGCACTCTCTTCATCTCAACGTATGGGTTTGCGAATTGAGTTATTTTTTACGTTGAAATATACAGATATTCGCTTTGTCGCCATAGTGAGGGCTACCGGGTTCATAGACATCTACAACATGAACTTCGGGCTTACTTATGATTTCAGCGAAAATTGCTCTATGGATAGTTTCAGCAAAACCATGAGCTTTGTAATGTTCGGCATTGATCCCGATAACGAACCATCCAGAAGCGCGAACATGAGTAAGCATTCGCAAAAGAGTCTCTGGCCCGAGGTGACCATGAGTGAAAGTGCCAGCACTAATCATTGCGTTGTATGTCTGATTCGGTAATTCGCCTGTTACATCCACCTCTTTTAGATCTCGATAGATAGGCGAGTTATCGGCACGACGGATCAGCCTGGCCTGAGTGAGCATCTCGGGCGAAATGTCGTAGCCATCAATTGAGATTTCGGGTCGAAGTTTTGCGAGATAACTACCTACGGCTCCAGTGCCACAGCCAATATCAATTACATCCTCAAAACCTGAATCGGGCACATTTTCTGCGAACAATTCAGCGACTCTATGAGGGTAAACATATTTATTTGCTTCGATAAATGTCTCGTTGTAACTATCGGCCCATGCCGCATATAGACGCCTGCTGTCTTCAGGAGTTTTGACTGAGTACGCGTCTGTTAAATCTATTTGTTGTGTTGAAGATTTCTCGTCTTTCTCGCTCACTTCATAATCTCAAGTGATTGAGAGGTCGAATCAGGGATCATTAGTGACCCAGCCATTTTGGTGCGCGCTTTTCAGCGAATGCTTTTGTCCCCTCAGTGGCATCTTGAGAATCAATTGCGTTGCGGTATGTCTGGTTCTCGCGCAAAACAGTCATTGCGTTTGAGGTTGAAACTGTTTCCAATTCGCGCATCAGATCTAAGACCGCTGAGATGCTTAAAGGTGCAGACTGGCAAATCCGTTCAGCGAATCGGCGAGCCGCGGGCAACAAATCTTCGGCAGATGTAACCTCATTTACGATTCCCCAAGATTGTGCTTCGGTTGCCAGCATTCGTCGTCCTGAGATCAACATTTCGCGAGCGATATTTGGAGGCAGAATTTTTGGCAAACGGATTGTGGCGTTGTCAGCAATCAAACCAAGTGTTGTTTCAGGGAGGAAAAAAGTCGCATGATCTGCGGCGACTATAAAGTCGGCAGCTAAAGCAATTTCAAAACCGCCGCCTACAGCCATTCCATTTACTGCAGCAATTATCGGTTTAGGACGAAATTTGAGTTCACAGACTCCGCCAAATCCGCCAACGCCGTAATCAGATTCGAATGCTTCTCCCTCGTTAGCTGCCGTCAGGTCCCATCCGGCCGAAAAAAACTTTGACCCACTGCCGGTCAAAATTGCTACCCGCGTTTTTGAATCTTTCATAAACGACTCAAAGATCGTGCTTAATTTTCGACTTGTCGCCGCGTCAATTGCGTTGGCTTTTGGTCTATCGATTGTGATTTCTAGAATTTCACCGTTTTCAATTACTTCTACACTCATCACACAGTCGCGATCATCAAGGCGTCAACAGCTACTGCAGTTTTCGGTGTAACCAGCACAGGATTCAATTCAATCTCAACGAGGTCGTTGTTTATCGCCGTGTCTATAACCCTTTGAATCAACTCAACTAAAGCATTTATATTTCCTGCAGGTTTGCCACGAAAACCTTTCAATAATGGCGCTATTCGAATCTCGCTAATTGCAGACTCAATTTGCGAGTCGCTTACTGGTGCAAGCAAATACGTTGTGTCGCGCCACAGCTCGGTGTAAACACCGCCAGCGCCAAGGGTGATTAGCCAACCCACGGGCGGATCTCGACGAATACTGACAAGTATCTCAGCGACAACGTCTGTGATTGTTTGTTCGACGAGAAATTCGGATATTGAAGATGGCATATTAGTGAGCCCTTGAATCAACTGTCGTTCGTTTTGAAGACCCACCATTACGGCGCCGGATTCACTCTTGTGGGCCAGCCCTAAACCTTTAAGTGTGATCGGGTAACCGACCTCTGTTGCAGTTTTAGCAACATCATCTCGAGTTGATTTCTTTCCAATCGGCACAGCCACATGATTTTTCTGTAAAAGAGATTTGGCGTCGGCTTCGCTAATTAATCTCGTCGCAGTGGCAGCCGTGACTATTGCGGGTGGTTGCTCTGGGTGATTGGTCGATAGCCAAGCTGCTGCATCAAGTGCAACGATTCCATCGTGCAGGCCTTGCAACACAACTAAGTTGGCGGCAGATGCGGCTGTGCGAACTTCTTCTGTCACACATTCTGGGAGCGTTGCAATTATTACTCCACGACGTTTTGTTGCTGTCGCAGCATCTCCAAGTGATTGAGCAGCGGTGACCCAAGTTTTAGAATCGTGATCGTTTCTTGGGGGTGTATCAAGAATTAGAAGTGTTGCGTCTTGTGGGCCGTACATTACTTGCGTAAACGTATTCGCTGTTGCATTACGGTCGCCCCACATAAATGTGTGGTAATCGAACGGGTTACCAACTGTTACAAGTTCTGTAAGTGTTTCGCTAATCCTCGAGTGTTGGTCATTTGCGAACGGTTCGAAAACTAATGAAGTCTTTTCGCAAAGATCAGCGATCAAAGATGCCTCGCCACCAGAGCATGAAAGTGAGACGAGCTTGTTGCCCGTTAATGCGCCATTTTGATTCAACAGTTTTAAGGTTTCAATTAGTTCGACAGGCGTGTCAACCATGGCCACACCACATCGATTAAAAAATGCTTGATAAGCACTGCGGCGCCCAGCTAGTGATGCTGTATGTGAAGCAGCGATCATTGCTCCAGCGTCGCTTCGGCCAGTCTGTAATGCGACTATTCGTAGATTGCGTTGGCCTGCTTTAAGTGCAAGTTTTGCAAAACGTATTGGGTCGACAATTGCCTCAATAAACAATCCAATTGCTGTCACGCGACTGTCGTCGATGAAAACTTCGAGACACTCTTCGACTCCTGCAGTTGCTTGGTTTCCTACGGTCACGAGATAGGCGAGATCTAATCCTCGTTGTTGCAGAGTTATGTTAAGTCCGACGTTTCCGCTTTGGCTTACGATCGCTGCGCCGCTGGTTAGCGGCTTACAGCCATGTTGATCGGGCCAAAGAGCGACTCCGTCTAGAGCGTTGATATAGCCATAACAATTAGGGCCAAGAATTGGCATTTCACCCGCAGCGTTTTTAAGTTGTTCCTGCAATGCAACACCATCGACTCCAGAGTGCAATCCTGATTCGGAAAAACCGGATGCGTAGCAAACTGCACCACCTGCGCCAATTTTCGCTAGCTGGGTAATTACTTCAATTGTTGCGTGGCGGTTAACAGCAACAAATGCAGCGTCAGGAGGATGCGGCAAATCGGCAACGCTCTTAAAGCATTTAGCACCAGCCAAGGTTTCGCGCGTTGGATGAACTGGCCAGAGCTCTCCTGTGTAGCCAAGTTTGCGACACTGCTCAATAACGCTTTGTGCAGGACCTGTGCCGAACAATGCAATAGTGCGGGGATTCAGCGTTCTTGCGAGATGTTGCTCAGCCGCCATGAGGACGCAACAACGCTCGCGAAATGATGTGTCTTTGAATTTCGCTCGTTCCATCCCATATGCGATCAACACGAGTATCACGCCACATTCGTTCTAAAGGCAATTCATCCATTAATCCCATGCCACCAAAGATTTGTATTGCCTCATCGGTGACGAACTGACACATCTCAGTAGAAAAAACTTTAGCCATTGCAACTTCGGTATCGCTGAAATTACCAGCAGCATCGTTGAATGCGGCTCGCAAAGTCAGTAACTCTGCTGCGTCTAGTTGGATCTGCATATCAGCAAGTTTGAATGACACTCCTTGAAACTTGCCAATCTGTTGACCAAATTGTTCGCGGGTGGCGGCCCATTCGACAGCGAGTTTAAGTGCACGACGAGCACGACCTACGCACACGGCGGCAACTTGTAAACGAGTAGCACCAAGCCATTCATTGGCGGCATCAAAGCCGTTATGTTCTTCACCCAGAACTTTCGAGGCAGGAACGCGGCAATTATCGAAATTGATTATCGAATTGTGATACCCATTGTTTGAAACGCAGTTGTATCCATTAACGCGCTCACAACCTTTGGTATCGAAGTCGACAAGAAAACCCGTAATCTTTTTCTTAATTCCCTTTGAAGTTTGCTCTTCACCACTGGCGGCAAACAGAATTACATAATCAGCCATATCGGCGTGTGAGATAAAATGCTTAGTGCCGTTGATGATCCAATCATCGCCATCTTTTGTTGCAGTGCATTTCATTCCGCGCACATCCGAGCCGGCGTCTGGTTCCGACATTGCAAGACACTCAACGCGATCGCCCGTGATAGTAGGAATAAGGTACTCGGCTATTTGTTGATCTTTGCAAGCACGTAAAATATTGCTCGGCCGAGCAACCACATAATGTAGAGCGTACGAAGTGACGCCGAATTCACGATCAACAAGGGTTGTGTCGAATGAGTTGAGTCCACCGCCACCAAGTTCAGTCGGCATGTTGCATGCATATAGACCAGCGTCAATTGATCGCTGTTTGATTTGTTTGACCAAATCGGGAGAAACTTGACCTTCGCGCTCAACTCGTTCTTCATGAGGAATCAATTCACGCTCGGTAAAGGTTCGCGTTGTATCAACGATCATCTGTTGTTCTTGAGTAAGTCGGAAGTCCATGCTTTAGTATCTCAGTTTTTATGCTTGATTTTCATAATACGACCAACTTCAGGCGGGGTAGCGAGAATACGGTGACTGGATAAAAGCGCATTAAGTGCAAGGGCTACAGTCGGCTTAATAGCCGATGCTTTGGCGGCTTTTGAATCAACATGAAGCAGCATTTGCTCACAAGTTGATAGTCGTTCGTTGGTCTCAAGATTGAACATCTCGTGGTTAAAGTGCAATCGCTTGGCGTCAAAATCAAGTACTTGGGTCGTCACCTTAAGTGAGTCGCTTAGTGCCGCTTCGCGCTCGTAAATAATGTGCGTTTCGACCGTATAAAAAGAACTCCCACCCGCACGATAGGCGTCATCAACACCGATGAACTGAAATAACACGTCAGATGCCCAGCCAAACACAGTTAGGTATGCAGCTTCGGTCATGTGATTGTTGTAGTCGACCCAGTCTTGGATAACTGTGCAGCGGTAAACATCTAGAGGAGCATCAACTTCTTCGCCATCTTTCCATGGTTCTGTTAGCTGGCGCAGAGGTTCTGTCATTTAATACTTTGACCTACGAAGCGACCTACGCCTTCAGGTCTAGATAAATTCGCATGAGCCTCGGCGATCGGGGCAAGCACAAGTAGTAACTCAGCGCCGATCGGGCATGCTTTTTTGAGTTTCGTATCCACATGCAGATAAATATGCTCGCCAGTTGCTACAACAGTGCCGTCAGTTTGTGACATAACTGAATGTAGGTGAACTTTCTTTTCATCAAGGCTGATGACTTGTGCTGTCACTACGATCTCGTCGCCAACTTTGCTTTCATTGATGTATCTAATATGACTCTCGAGTGTGTAGAACGATCGACCTGTGGCAAGATATTCATTTGAAAACCCAATAGATCTGAAGAATGCATCCAAAGCTTCACTTGAGAGTTGCATGTACCGGCTGTCGTTGGTGTGACCGTTGTAATCCGCCCAGTCGGCGGTGATTCGACGTCGTTGCACCTCGATCGGTTGCTTTATAACCGTAGGGGCTTGAGTTGCACCGCTAAACAACTTCTTTTCGTATGCGGCCAAAGTTTCACCTGCGCCGAAACCGACTTGCTTGAGACCTTGCATCACTGCAACTAGGCAATCATCACGCAACATTTCAAGTTCACGTATTGTTCGGTTTCCTGCTTGTGCATCTGACTGTGAAACGATTTTTTCAAGCAGGACATCGTCAAGTTCAGGCACATTCATCAATTTGGTCCACGGCCATTTTAAAGTTGGTCCAAACTGTGCCATGAAATGTCGCATTCCTGCTTCGCCCCCAGCAATTCGGTAAACCAAAAAAGTTCCCATAAACGACCACCGCAAACCGGCCCCGAAACGAATTGCATCATCAATTTCTTCGGCTGTCGCAACGCCGTCATTGATGAGCCAAAGCGCCTCGCGCCACATTGCTTCCATCAGTCGATCAGCGACAAAACCATCAATTTCTTTTTGCAGCATTAATGGGCGCATGCCGATCAATTCATAGACGGCGCGTGCACGCTCGCGAGCATCGAGTGAAGTTTTGTTACCACCACAAATCTCGACGAGTGGCAAAAGATAAACAGGATTAAATGGATGTCCAACGACAAGTCGTTCGGGAAACGTCATATCGCGTTGTAATTGACTTGGCAAAATTCCAGAAGTAGAAGAGCCAAATACGACATGGGCGGGCGCCACGCGACTTGCTCTAGCGAGTAATTCTTGTTTGAGTTCGACTCGTTCTGGTGCACTTTCTTGAACGAAGTCGACACCAGTAACGGCTTCTTCAGGAGTGTTGACGAATGTAATCGAACCCTCGTGTGGCAACGGCGCGAGCGTTAATTTGGCGTAGGCGCGACGAGCATTTGCCATAACCTCACCAATTTTTCGTTGGGCTTGCGGATCAACGTCATATATTTTGACGTCGTAACCATTGAGTACGAAGCGTGCTGCCCATCCACCACCGATTACGCCGCCGCCGAGCAGACCTACAGTTTTAAGTGACGTGTTGGCAGTCACGGATGTTTTGTTAGCTGTAGCTTCTTACGAACAGCTTCTGGACCGATCACATTGACATTCATATTCTCAAGAATGTTCACTGCGCGCGAAACAAGATCGGCGTTGGTCGCCATCTGACCACGCGACAAGTAAATGTTGTCTTCGAGCCCTACTCGCACGTTGCCACCTGCAAGCGCAGCCATTGCAACAAATGGCAACTGCATTCGGCTAATTGAAAATGCTGAGAATACAGCGCTTGGTGGAAGTTGATGAACGAGTGCCATAAATGTTGTCGGATCATCTGGTGCGCCATAGGCGATACCCATGCAAAGTTGAATCATCACCGGATCATCTAATAAACCTTCGGCGATTAAATCTTTAACCATTACGAGATGACCAGTGTCGAAAACTTCGAGTTCAGCGCGCACACCAAGTTTTTGCACTTGCTTAGCCATTGAGCGCAAAACACTTGGAGTGTTCACCATGATGTAGTCGCCACCAGAAGAAAAGTTCATCGTGCCACAATCAAGTGTGCAGATTTCTGGTTTGAGTTTTGCAACATGGGCGAGCCGTTCAGTGGCGCCGACCATGTCGGTGCTCGTAACATCCAGCGGTAAAACATTCTCATCGCCGCCTAGTACTAAATCTCCGCCCATCCCAGCAGTGAGATTTATCACCACGTCAGTATTTGATGATCTAATTCGATCAACCACCTCTGAATAGAGTTCAACGTCGCGCGAACCTTTGCCCGTTTTGGGATCTCGTACGTGAATATGCACTACGGCCGCGCCAGCCTTAGCGGCGTCGATCGCAGATTCGGCGATTTGTTGAGGAGTTACTGGAACCTTGTCGCTTTTGCTTGTGGTCTCACCAGCACCAGTTACAGCGCATGTAATGAAGACATCCCAATTCACAGCACTAGTTTATAAGCCGTGACAGAGCGTGGCGAAATCCTATTTACACCCGACCGGACCAAAGTGAGTCAATCTCGACTTAAAGAGTTCGCCGGTTTGCGTGGTTTTGAAGATTTGCACAGTTGGTCAATTGCAAATCCTGAGGGTTTTTGGTCAAGCATTTGGGATTTCTGTGGTGTCGTCGGTGAGCGCGGGGAACGCATTATCCAACGGTTTGAGTTTCCGTCAGATCCGTCACGTGAATTTATAGCAACAAAGTTTTTCCCAGATGCGAAGTTAAGCATTGTCGATAATTTTCTTCGCCACACTGGTCAAGGTGACGCAATTGTGGCGATTGATGAGTCAGGGAGTCGCGTTGTCCGTACTTGGGATGAATTGCGGCTGCGAGTTGCGCGACTTGCAGGTGCATTGGAAGATCTAGGCGTAGTTGAGGGCGATCGTGTTGTTGCATGGTTGCCCAATGGAATCGAAGCTATTGAAATTATGCTTGCCACGGCATCAATTGGTGCAGTTTTCTCTTCGTGCTCCCCAGATTTCGGCGCACAGGGGGTACTCGATCGATTCAGCCAGATAACGCCAAAAGTCTTAGTAGCAACCGATTCATATATATATGGTGGCAAGAAGTTTGATTGTCTTGATCGACTTGCCTTAATACAAATCGGATTGCCGTCGCTTGTGAAGACTTTGCTGGTCGGCTCAACAACCGTGAGTACAGATTTGATATTGACGCGCTATGAAAGTTTCATTTCGTCATTTAAGGGAGAACCAATCGCTCCAAGAAGATTCGGGTTTGATCACCCGTGGTATGTGCTCTATTCATCTGGTACAACGGGCGTGCCTAAATGCATCGTGCATAGAACAGGCGGCGTGTTACTTCAGCATCTAAAAGAACATCAACTTCATTGTGATATTCGTTCAGGTGATCGCGTTTTGTATTTCACGACTACTGGTTGGATGATGTGGAATTGGCTCGTATCGGTACTCGCAACTGGCGCAACGGCAGTGCTGTACGACGGCTCACCAAGCTTTCCGACGATGAATCGATTGTTCGATATTTGTGAATCTGAAATGATTTCTCTATTTGGTACTTCTGCCAAGTTCATTGACTCGGCACGTAAGTCGGATATTTCACCAATTGATTCTCATAATTTGCGAGCATTGCGAACCATCTGTTCGACTGGCTCGCCGCTTGCTCCCGAAGGTTTCGGCTGGGTGTACGAGAAAGTTTCAAAAAATGTTCACCTCGCCTCGATTTCTGGTGGGACTGACATTTGTGCCTGTTTTGTTGGTGGCGATCCGAGTAGCTCGGTTTATGCCGGCGAGATTCAGCGAGCGTGCTTGGGTATGGCCACTGATGTCCTAACTGACAAGGGATTTTCTTTGAAGATGAGTTTTGATGTTGCGGGTGAGCTTGTCTGTCAACAACCATTTCCATCTGTTCCTTTGGGTTTTTGGGGTGATGGTGAAGAGGGATTTCCGAATCCGATGAAACCTGGTGAGAAATTTCGTGCGGCTTACTTCGAAAGGTTTCCTGGAATGTGGAGTCACGGTGATTTCGCTTCGTGGACGAGTCACGGTGGCGTGACGATTCATGGGCGAAGTGACACGACCTTAAATCCTGGTGGCGTACGAATTGGTACTGCTGAGATCTATCGTGTGGTCGAACAACACCCCGATGTACTTGAAAGTCTCGTCTTCGGTCAGGATTTTGAACATGATGTGCGGATTATTCTTGCCATTCGATTAGTAGCTGAGGCAGAAATTTCGGACGATTTGATTTCTAATCTCAAACTTCGGATTCGAAATGCATGCACTCCACGTCATGTACCGGCAATTGTGATTGCTGTAGACGATTTGCCTCGCACGCGAAGTAACAAACTTGTGGAGCTCGCAGTATTCGACGCTGTCAATGGCAGGACAGTGCGCAATGTTGAAGCTATTGCAAACCCAGAAGCGATTACAGCGATTGTTGATGCCTTGAAGTCGGTTTAGCGACTATAAGTCAGCGGTCAAAGATCGTAACGGAAGATAATCTTCAAGATCGAGAGCATCAAATCCGCTAATGAAGAGCGCCGAAGTTGCGTCGGCAATTGATGGTTCTTGGGTTGCTTCGTTGAGTGCTTGTTGTAACTCGTTGCGCTGAGAAGCGGTTATTGAACGATGTGTGATAATCGGCAAACATGGCACGAGCGGGCCGTTGCAGATTACGAACAAAGAATTAATCGCTTTGGCGTCGATGCGTCTCAAGTGGGCGAGCGTCACACTATCAATTGAAGCAATATCTGCTTCACCACGACACAGCATTTGCACACTTTCAAAATGTGACTCGGAGATTTTCGTTTCGCCGTGCCAAGTCTCTTGCGGACCATGAATCGCAGCGATCAGGCTGATCCAACCCGAAAGACTTTCTAAGTCATTGACAGCTGCGATTGAACCTTGAAAATCAAATGGCGTGCCATCAACTCGACCTAAGACAACGCTGCGATAAAAATGACTCGCAGATTCAGGTGTGGTCTGGCGAAAAGCTCCGATAACAGAAACTTTGTCAAATAACCGAGTCACGAGGGGCCAGCCACAGGTTTGACTAACAAATTCAATGTCACTGAGCCAAAGATTCGAGGGGTTTGTGGTTCGTGTTAATTTTTTGGGCAACCACGAGCATCGGCTCGCAACCGCCGACCATAACTTGTCATAGGCCCATGTCACATCTTCAAACGGGTAAAAACCAAGTTCAACGATTGGTTGAGAGTTGCTTGCCATGAGAGCCCTAACAATACAACTTCGATTGATTCTGCGTTCGAATATCAATAGGTGGTGATAGTTCTAGAATTAGGTAGTGCGCGTAGCGAGTAGACAAATAGCTGAAAAACCTATGCTCAGTGTCGTATTTTTTGTAGTTCTATTTGCGATCAGTGGGTTACGTTCAATTGATATCGCGGTGATAATTTTTTTAACTTCAATACAAATAGCGATTGGGGCGTTCGTTTGGTTGGTTTATCGATCTAAACATCAAGTTGGCTTTGCTGAGGTTGTTGGAATGGGCGCAACAATTGGTTTCGCCTTAGCTCTATTTTCGAGTCAATTGTTTAGATCAGTAGCTCCAAAAAGCCTTTCGTGGGCAATATTGCCGTTGGTTGCATTGGGTCTGTCAATGGTGGGTTCAAGAGGTAGAACGCTTAACTTCGTCAATGGCAATGGCAAAAGAAATTTAACTGAAATCTATATCCTTGCTTCTGGAACGTTAGTCGCACTCAGTACATCGTGGTATTGGTTGATACCAACCGCCTTGGCATCAGGTGTGCTTACGACTTGGGCTTTATTGCGAAGTACTTGGATAGCTCGTTCTCGGCGAGAACGTTATTTGATTCATGTCGTGGGGATAGTTGGTTTGGCTCTTTCGATCTATGCCCTCAACATTCTAAATTCTCTGGAAAAGATTCGGAATTCTGTTTGGTGGAGTTGGCGATTCGCAAAAATACAAGATCCGGATGTTCTATTTGGCGAATCAATGATGCATTCGGTTGGATTATTTGGCAATAGCGACAACATATTCTTCGCTGGCCAAAAATTGCATTACCACTGGTTTTCGTTCGCTTGGAATGACACACTGAATGCATTTTTTCAGACCGATCCTTTTTCAATTACTGCTATCGCCGCCCCAGTGTTTGTCATATTCGTAATAATGTGTCTAGTGGCAACAGTTGCCGCACGATTCTCAAATAGTCAACTCACCACACCGCTCGTAGTGCTGGCTGTGTCGTCTATGTGCGCAGGTCCGATTCCGTTTGTGCGAATGCTGCATCCGTATTCATACTCATTTAATTTTTCGCTTATTTATACGTTCGGGCTTATTGTTTTATTGCTTAGTATTGAAAAGTCAAAGTTTTTATTGTCTGCGACGTTTATGTTTGTAATTACTTCAGTACTTTTTGGCAGCAAAATATCGTCGGCTGTGGCATTGGTATTCGGCCTGTTGATTGCCAACCTTTTTTCGCTTGTGAGAAGAGACAACGACGCTAGGCATACTTTTGCCATCTCTTCTGTCTCGGCACTCGCGGTGTTGTTACTTTGGTTTTTTAACTATTACTCTGCTAATTCCAAGTCGGCCGATTCGGTCAAATTTGGGCCTGGTGTCATTTTTGAGCAAAAGGCGTTCATGGTTGCTGGATTGTCGGTAAATGTGTTTCTATTGGGTTTTATAAGTATTTTGGTGCTGGTTGTATATTCGCTAACGGGTGTATTTTGGATTAGAGGAATTACAAATTCATCGACACGTTTTGCGTTGATGTTTTCTTTAATGGGTGGTTTCTCAAGCTTAATAGTTGGTGTTTTTTTCTTTGATGTTGGCGAAAATCTCGCGTATTTGATTCAAACAGGGATTGCGCTAGTCCTACCAATATCAATTATTGCGATTAGCAATTTTGATTTCACGCTTGGATTGAAAAAATCAATTCGAGTAGTAATTGTCGCTTTAGTCGGTGTGACCGCTGCAAAAATTAGTTGGACATTTTTTGGCCGAGTCACTGGAAATACGGCAGCCGTAGTTTATAAATCATCGCTCGCAATAGTTATTCCGTTAGTAGTCGGGTTGGCTGCGTTCGGTATCTACCGATTTATTTTCAAGGTTGAATCTAAATCGGTATGGGCATTATTTTCTGTATTGACGATCGCGGCAGGGACATTAGGGAGTTACGTTTCGTTTGCGCCAGGGTTTTATCAAGACGGAGGTGATTATCATCAACTTCGTGTGGATGACGCCGACATGATTACTGGTTCGGCTGATTACCGTGAGTTGCTTATTTGGCTTCGAAACAATTCGGAAAAACATGATTTGGTCGCTACAAATCGTTACTGTTCAGATTCTTACGACTCAGCCCCCAACTGTATGGCCCTTTGGAACCTGACTTCAGCCATTTCGGGCCGACAAGTTTTGGTTGAAGGTCTGTATCCGTCTTACAGTCAAGATCTTAATTTTGAGAGAGAAAATCGAAGACTTTTGGTTGACAGCTTTGTTAACTTTCCATCAATCGAGAGTCAAGTAAAGCTTCAGGAATACGGAGTTCGTTGGGTCGTAGCCGATTTCGCGGTAACGAAAACTCGGAGTTGGGGCGAATTTGCAAACGCTCGATTCACAAATAATGCTGGTTCAATTCTTGATCTAAAAAGAATAAAGAATTGAAAGTGCTTGACCGTTCAGAGAAACTATCGAAAAGTTCGTTTTTTAAAATCTTTCTCGTTTTAAATCTATTTTTCTCGTCGGTATTTGGGCTCGCCAATGTCTCAATTAAAGATTCGGTCGTGATTCTAATTGTTGCGAATGTTCAAATTTTGCTTGGTGGACTAATTTGGGCAAGGTTGAGCTCTCGTAGTCAAATCGACTTCGTTGAGTTTGTGGGCATGGGTGGTGCTTTAGGGTTTGGATTGTCACTTATTTCATCCCAATTGTTTCGCACTCTCGTACCATTTTCTATCTCCTGGTTGATAATTCCCGTTCTTTCGGTGATCACATTATTTTTCAAGAAGAGTGTCACAAGTGGCGTGTCACTTATAAAAATCGAAAACTCAAAAGATTTGTTGTTGATATGTTCAGGAACTCTAATTGCATTGAGTACCTCTTGGTATTGGCTGATTAGCACTGCCTATGCTTTGTTTTTTTGGGTGGTATTACGTCATTTAAGAGAATCAAATCGTGCATTAGGTTTTAAGCAATCAAAGTTTCAGGCCGCATTAGTTGTGACTGCAATTGTGATGTCGGTGAAATCGGTTACACATCTGTGGTCTCTGGCAGAAATTCGAAATCCTTTATGGTGGAATCTGCGTTATGGGGTTTTGCAAGATCCTGATTTAATTTTCTTCGAGTCAATGATGCAATCCGCTGAAAATTTGGGCGGCGGAGAAAATATTTTTTTCTTAAATCTGAAGTTTTACTATCATTGGTTTGCGTTCGCATGGGAAGCCACTTTAGGCTCGCTCTCTAATTTGGCTCCGTTTGTAGTAACAGCGATCGCTGGACCGGCCATTGCATTGTTCGTTGTTTTAAGTTTGGTTTTTACTATTGCTAGGCGACTTTCAACTAGCGTGCTTGCTGCGCCAAGCGCAATGTTTTCGGTTGCCATGTTATGTGCAGGACCGATTCCTTTTTTGAGGGTTCTGATGCCTCATTCTTTTTCGTTCAATTTTGGCCTGATTTTTCTATACGGATTAGTCACGGTCCTTTTAAGTACCAAAAACATGAAACGACACGATCTTGTTATGGTTGTCTTCTTCTTATCGCTTTGCCTACTAGGCAGCAAAGTCTCATTCGGTCCCTTGTTAGTGATTGGTATTAGCTCTTGTTTCGTATTGTCTCTGATTTTCAAGAAACACCAAGAAACCGCACTATTTTTATCGATCTCAGGCGCAATGGCCGTTCTCGTTAGTTTCACGGCTATCTACGAAATTGGTGCAGGATCAGGTGTTAGTTACCGAATTTCATTCTTTGATATTTTGCGTCAAAAGGCAAACTTAGAAAATGGCCTACCATCTGCGGTCGTATTTTTCAGTCTCATTTGTGTATTGAGTTATTTGTTGGCGCCAGCAGTCGGTTTGATTTTTGTAAAGAATGTTTCTGATCTCGGCAATATTCTTGGGGTAATTTTTTGTGTAGCGGGTGGCCTAGCTGGAATCACTTTAGGTTTCGTGCTCTCTGACCCTTCCGAAACTGGTTCGTATTTTATTCAGGGTGGGTTGGCTCTTTTGGTTCCAGTTTCTGTTGCAATTTTGTTCGCTAAGCAACCCCGTTTCGATAATAGATCTAGGTTCTGTCTATTTCTAGGGATCGTGGCGTGTCTTGAGGCTGCGCGGCATATGCCAGATATGTACGAAAGTTTCACTATTGATAGCGGCAGCAATTATTACAAACTTGCTTTTGCAATTGTTTTTCCAGTTTTAATTGCAATCTGCTCTGTTGGCTTGCTTAAATTTTTTAACAGACGAGTTAGGGCTATCAGCACCACTAGATTGTTGGGGATTTTGTTGTTGGTATCAACTGCTGGTTCGTATTTCGGTAATGCAGGCAATTTATTTGAAAAAGGAGTTTGGGCCGTACGCAATGTAAGTTTTAAGCCATCAGAAGTAATTTCGGGATCAGCTCAATACCGCACACTCTTGCTATGGCTTCGTAATAACTCTGATGAAAAAGATGTAGTAGCGACCAATCGTTATTGTTCGACTTCGACAGATTTGCCCGCTAACTGTTCAGCGATGTGGAGCTTGACCTCGGCTATCACAGGTCGTCAGATGCTCAGCGAAGGCAGTTGGACAGTCAACATAGTTTCGGGGATGGAAGATGAAGCCGAGAATCGCCGCAATCTTGTTGAAAACTTCGTTAACGGCCCAACAAATGAAAGTAAAGAATTGCTGCTTAATTATGGTGTTCGATGGGTGGTGGCCGATTTTGCGGTCACCAATGCAAAGAGTTGGGGTGGGATCGCCGAAATTCGTTTTAAAAACAAAGCGGGCGCAATTCTTGAACTGGTGCCCTAAACACTGGTTATTAAATTACGGATGTAAACCGCGCATTCGATGCGAATCAGCAATTGTTTTTACTCCCAAAACAGATGCCGCTAAGCGATAGGGGAGATTCTGCTCTAACGAAAATGTGTGCAAACGATTAAATGCTCCTTGCATCAGCGAGATCACTTTCTCGTTTACTTCGTCTTCGTCCCAACTTAAGTGTGCAAAATTTTGACACTGTTCGAGATAACTGCAAGTTACTCCACCTGCATTTGCGTAGACATCGGGTACAACAATGATTCGGCGATCTTGTAAAACCTCGTCAGCCTTAGGTGTTAACGGCCCGTTTGCGCCTTCGACTACGAGTTTTGCCTTGATCTCAGTTGCAATAGTTTCATCTACTGCGTCGCCTAATGCACAAGGCATCAGTACATCACAGTCAACTGAAAAAACCTTATTAGCTCCGTCAAGTCCTGTGCCGATTACATCGCCCTGACCACTTTCAACGACACTTTTAGCACCGTTTTTAATCTTCATATCAACGGCAGCGATATTGATGCCTGAAGAGTTATAGATCGATCCGCCAACGTCAGCGAGTCCAACAATTTTTGCGCCACGTGTATGGGCGAGTCTTGCTGCCCACGCGCCAACCTGGCCGTACCCTTGAATAGCAATTCGTGACTCGCTAAGCGTTATACCGATTTGTGCACCCGCGAGAGCAGCGGCTTCAACTACTCCACGGCCTGTGGCTGATTCACGACCTAGAGATCCGCCAAGTTCGATCGGCTTACCTGTCACGACACCAGGCACGATGTGACCAACGCTCGCGGAATATTGATCAAGCACCCAAGCCATTACCTGCGAATTAGTGCCAACATCGGGTGCTGGCACATCTTTATCTGGTCCTAAAAAAGGTATAAGTTCAGAGACGTAGCGGCGCGTAATGCGCTCGAGTTCGGCGCTTGACATCAACTTAGGATCAATTGCGATTCCGCCCTTAGCGCCGCCAAGTGGCAAGTTCATGATCGCAGTCTTGAGCGACATTCCGATTGCTAGCGCTACAACTTCGTCACGAGTCACTCCTGGGTGGTATCGAATACCACCCTTGGCTGGGCCGCGAGTTGTGTTGTGATGTACTCGCCAGCCGACAAGATGATCGCGTGTGCCATTGTCGCGTCTAAACGGAATCGATACTTCTAAGACACGTCGGGGCGCAATGATGGTTTCGATTAGTCCATCTTCGAGACCGAGCCACTCACCAGCTTGTCGCATGCGGAGTTCGGCTGAATCTAGTGAGAGTTCTTTTTGTATTCGACTAACAGCCATTGTGTGTCCGATCAGTCAACATCTAGTCAAATTGAGAATAAAACGACTATTGGTTACGTTACTTCACTTCACGCAGGCGTGGCCATTTTCCTACCTGATTTAGTTCAATTAGCGCTGCTGGAATCTCTTGCGGTGAGACTGGATGACTGATCAAATATCCCTGTGCTTGGCTGCAGTTCAAGTCTGCGAGAGCGTGAAGTTGTTGAACAGTTTCAACACCCTCGGCGACTACTTCAAGAGCAAGAGAATCAGCCATAGCGATAATTGTTTTAACCAGTGTTCGCGAATTTTGATCTGTGGCAATATTGTTGACGAAACTCTTATCAATTTTCAAGCGATGAATCGGAAACCGTTGTAAAAATGACAACGAAGAGTATCCAGTGCCAAAATCATCAATTGCTATGCGAACACCGAGCGAAGAGAGACTCCGTAATGTTTCTAATGCTTGTTCGGGTTGAGTGATCATCACGCTCTCAGTGACTTCAAGCCAAAGTTGGTCAGCAGGTATATGCGACCGCATCAAAGCCTCGTTGACAATCGCAACAAATTTCGGGTCATGTAATTGTCGCGAAGATACATTTACAGACATAGTGGCATCGCGTGAGCAAATACCCTCGTTAATCCAGCCTCTCAAATGAATAAGTGCTTCAAGTAACGCCCATGCACCGATCGGCATGATGATTCCGGTTTCTTCGGCTATCGGTATAAATTCGCTTGGCGCAATAACTGTGCCGTCTTCCATATCCCACCGCATTAGAGCCTCAAAACCAGTGACGTCTCCTAAATCAATATCAATGATTGGTTGATGAACGAGTCTCAATTCTTTTCTTTCGAGAGCTCTGTAAAGCGCGGTCTCAATCGCTAGACGATTCTTAACACGTTGATCCATCGACTCATCAAAAACAGCAACACAATTTCTTCCGGCATCTTTCGCCCAGTACATTGCCGACTCAGCGTTACTTAGCAATTCGGCCGCGGACTTAGTTGCACCTTTCCTATAGTTTGCGACACCGATACTTGCCGAGACAAAAACATCTCCATGATTAAGCAAAAATGGCGTCACCAAAAGTGCCAGAATTTTGTCGGCAGAGACTACTGACTCAATTGCCGTTTTACTAAAATTGTCTATCAAGATGAATTCGTCGCCTGAAAGTCTTGCGACGATGCAGCGTTTGTCTACTCCGGCTTGAAGTCGTTTAGAGATCTCTACGAGTAAAGCATCACCGGCGATGTGGCCATGGGTGTCATTGATTGATTTAAACCGGTCAATATTTATATGAAGAACTGTCGGCACCGTTTTTTGTTGTTCAGCATCATGCAAACTGGCCGATAAAAGCTCAAGAATAAACTCACGATTTGGTAGCGATGTGAGTGGATCATTTTGCAACGTTGCTCGCAAACTGCTAATGACTTTGCGAAGCTGGAGTAGTTCAATTGTTAAGCGAATAAAAGCGAAAATGATTACCGTCATGACGGAGAAAAGTTGAATACCTCGGTCTGTTTCGGTAATTGAATTCTTCTCGTTTATATAAATCATCCAAACAACACACCAAGAGGACAAAATCACAATTACTGAACTCAATAAAGAGCGCGAATTTGATCTGCTGTCCGCTTTGATAGATCGCCCGATAATTGCAAATATGGCCGTCAAAAGTAAAGGGGAAAGCGTAATTAGCCACCACGATTGGTTGCTGATTTGAATCATCAAGAAAACGGTACTACAGATCATTCGGTGGCTATCTCGTTTCGTAGATAGTCTGAAGTCTCAATGAGTGTGTCAATGGCTGCAGTGACAGTGGTCGTACCTGGATCACATTTGATGGCGAGCCTTTTGGGTGAGAGAGATTCGTATCTCAGGTTGGTTGAAAAGAGTTTTCCGAATACAGCAATTACTGTTCGGGGTAATGAGATTTCAATTTCCGGAGAAAGTAGTGATGTTGTCGGTTGCCTTTTCGAAGAGTTGACAGGCTTGCTTCAAGGCGGAGAGAACCTAGATTTAGTTGTTGTGTCTAGAAGTATTGACATGGTTCGCTCTAATGAGCGGCCGACCGCAGTTCTAACTGAAGATATTGTTCGTCTCAGTCAGGGCAAACCAGTGCGTGCCAAAACTTCGGGACAAAAACGTTATGTAGATGCGATAAGAGACAACGTAATCACCTTCGGGCTTGGCCCCGCAGGAACGGGAAAAAGTTGGCTAGCTATTGCGATGGCCGTTCAGGCTCTTCAAACGAAGTCGGTTCAAAGGATTATTCTCACTCGCCCTGCAGTCGAGGCGGGTGAGCGTCTTGGCTTTTTGCCAGGAGATTTGATGGCGAAACTTGATCCATATCTGAGACCACTATATGACGCATTGCATGACATGATCGGCGCCGAGGGTGCTTTAAAACTCGCCGAAAAACAAATCGTTGAGGTTGCGCCGCTTGCGTACATGCGTGGTCGAACTTTAAACAATAGTTTCATTATTTTGGATGAAGCACAAAACGCGACACCCGAACAAATCAAGATGTTTCTTACACGAATCGGCTTCGGTTCAAAAGTTGTTGTTACTGGTGACACCACTCAAGTTGATATTCCAGATAATCGAAGTGGACTGATCGGCCTTGAAAATATCTTGCAAGACATTGAAGGACTTGCATTCGTTCATCTAGATACACGTGACGTTGTGCGTCACCGAATCGTCGCTGACATAGTGGCGGCGTACGAGCGAAAACTTGGCACTTTGGCTAACAACCGTGTCTGAACCTCATGTTAAGAAAGTCGGGCCGCAGAAAGTTGGAGGCGATGGGGATATTGAAATTTTCTGTGCCGATGAGCAGAGTGACATTTATATAGATGTGCCTCGCTGGCGACAATTGTCAGAAAATATCTTGCGATCTCAAGGTGTTCGGGGTGCGGCAGAGCTGACTTTAATGTTTGTGCCTGAAACAGCAATCACCGGCTTGAACGAGCAGTATATGGGTAAGACTGGTTCTACTGATGTTTTGGCGTTTCCATTAGATGCAATTGAGTCATTTCGCTCACCGGGGCCCGGAGCGATCTCTCGTGGACCTGAGCGTGTACCAATTGATCTCAACGATTTACCAATTTTGCTAGGCGACGTAGTGATTTGTCCAATTGTTGCGAGTCGTCAGGCGCCAAGCCACGCTGGCAATCTTGATGATGAAATCGCTCTTTTGATTGTTCACGGCATGCTTCATGTACTTGGCTTCGATCACGACAACGAAGACAATACAAACAAGATGCAACAATTTGAGCGAACCCTTTTAGAAAAACACCATTGGAACTCACCAATGCCTGAGTCATTTAAGAAGGTTTACGAATTATGATTTTCGCCAAATTACCAACAAGCGGTGATCTTTGGATGTTGGTCGTGATTCTTCTTCTGCTCGTAGGTCTAGTTTTTCTATCGCTAGCCGAAATGAGCCTGTCGAGAATTACGAAACAAAAAGCGCAAGCACTCGTTGACCAAAAGGCAAAAAGTGCAAAACTGATATTAAAACTCGCCGCTGAGCCAACGCGCTGGGTGAATCCGCTTCTTCTGACAGTGAATATATTTCAAACAGTTCAGGCAACATTGACGGGTGTCGTAGCAGGAAGGTTATTCGGTGCTGCCGGAGTCTTGATTGGTGTAACGCTTAATGTGATTATTTTCTTCGTTCTCGCAGAAGCGGTACCCAAAACTTACGGGCTGTTACATCCAGTGCGAGGAGCGACAGTCACTGCGCGCCCGGTATCTCTCATAGTGAGTTTTTTGCCACTACAAATAATGTCTCGCGGTCTCATAAGGCTTACCAACTTGATTGTTCGTGGCGAAGGTTTAGCAGCTGGACCGTTCATTAGCGAACAAGAGTTTCTCGGAATTGTCGAAGCAGCAGCACAAGATTCTGTGATTGAGCATGAAGAGCGCGAGTTGATTGAATCTGTAATTGAATTTGGCGACACTGTGGTGCGCGAAATCATGATTCCGCGGCCGGATATTGTTTCGATTAACGATGACCTGTCGGTTACTAAGGCGTTAGATATCGTCGTTGATAGCCAGCTCAGTCGTCTTCCGGTATTGCGAGCTGACGATGATGACCAGGATGATCTCGTTGGTGCTGTTTTCGCGAAAGATTTGATTGCGGCAGAACGTAATGGAAGAGGCAATGAGTCGATCAAGAATTTCTTACATGCAGTTCAAGTTGTACCGGAAACAAAACTCGTGTCTGACCTGATGCGAGAGATGCAGGCCGATAAGTTTCACCTAGCAATGGTTGCTGACGAGTACGGTTTGTTAGCAGGATTAGTGACTCTTGAAGACTGCCTAGAAGAGCTCGTTGGCGAAATTGGCGACGAGCATGATGATGACGATGTATCAATTCAGCGACAACCGAATGGCGATTTCTTAGTTGCTGGCGTGACAGCTATTAGCCGAGTGAATGAAGTACTTGAGGCTCAGATCAGCGATGACGAGTACGACACGGTTGGTGGACTCGTGTTTGGCTCACTTGGGCACGTACCTGAGATTGGTGAGTTCGTAGTTGAGCAACAATGGACGTTTCGTGTTGAGCAGTTGGATGGTCGTCGCATTCAAACTGTTCGAATTTCGCTTAACACTTAGTTGCGATTAACATCAAGTAATGGAGATTTCGCTTCGCGGTAAGACCGCACTTGTAACCGGCGCATCACGTGGAATTGGTGCCGCAATTGCAAAGTCGTTTGCTGAAGCTGGCGCTCAAGTAATGCTTTGTTCGCGTAAAGAAGAATCTCTTCGTGCGGCGGCGAAACAGATTGATGGAGAGACTGATATCTTCGCCGCCAACACTGGAGACATCGAACAGGGTCAGGCGTGTGTTGATGCAACGATGAATCGTTTTGGCAAAATTGATATTTTGGTTAACAACGCGGCGACAAACCCATATTATGGCGACACTCTTGGAGTCGATTCAGTGCGCTTTGACAAAACGTTTCAAGTCAATTTGAAAGGTCCTTTATTTTGGAGTCAGGCCGTTTTTGATGCTTCGATGCAAAAGAATCCGGGTGTGATTTTAAACATCGCGTCTGTGGGTGGGATCCGTACTGAACAAGGTCTTGGCGTCTATAACTTGACGAAGGCGGCGATCATTCATCTCACTTCTCAGTTGGCATGTGAACTTGGCAGAACGCGAGTGGTCGGTATTGCGCCTGGATTGGTTAAAACTGCTTTCGCATCAGTACTCGTCGAGAATTTAGGTGACAAACTTGCTGCAGTCTTGCCGACAAAGCGCCTTGGCGAACCGCAAGACATCGCCAATTTGGCACTGTTTCTTTGTTCTGATCTGGCTTCGTGGATTACTGGCGAAACTTATGTGATAGATGGTGGAGCAGGCGTTCGTTCGGGGTCAATGTAAATCTTTGCGGCTCGCAAAAATACTGGGCTCAAGGTGATTAATGCGATTAGCAACACGAAACCTGATGCAAGATAGGTTGCACGCAAACCGAAGGTAAAAGCAATTTGACCGCCGATTAGTGCGCCAATAGCGGTACTTCCTGTGCCAATAAATCTGTAAACACTATTTACTCGACCAAATAACTCAGGCGGAATGAGACGCTGGCGCATGCTCACGGTAATCACGTTCCAAGTTGTGCCTGCGATCGCCATGACGATGCCACTGAGCGCGACGGCCCAAATTTCTGGAAATAACCCAGGAATCACATCGGAAAAACCAAAAACTATATAAGCAGAAATTATCGCGGTAGTCGTACCGAGTTTTTTACTCACGAATTCACCAATCAGACCACCTAAAAATGAGCCGACTGAAATTGCTGCTAGCAATATGCCAAAAGCTCGAGCACCCAAACCGAGTTCGTCTCGAGCGAACTTTACGAACACCGCCTGAGCAAACATGCCGCACATGTTTGCAGCGCCGAGCATGATCGCCAGGGTGCGCAGTAAATCATGCTTCCATAGCCAACCCAATCCTTGTACTAGCTCTGTCGAAAATGCAGTTTGAGGCTTAATGACCGGTTTAGAAATTGACCGAACATTAATTGAACGAATTAAGAGCGCGGCAATGATCAGCACCAAAGCGTTAACCGCAAAAGGTGCGCTACTTGCAAAAACAAATATCCACGCACCAAGAGGCAAACCAACGAAACCGTTACTTATGATTTGTGAGATGTACAGGCGGCTATTAGCTACTTCAAGTGAATCTTGGTCAACAATTGCAGGCAAAATTGCCTGCGAACTCATATCAAAAAACAATTCGCACACACCAGCTATGGCACTAGCACCGATCAATGTGTAAATATTCAAAAAACCCGCGGTAGCGCCCAAAGCAATAAATGCGAACACAACTCCGCGTACCAAATTGGCTCGAAACATTATTTCTTGTCGATTATGGCGGTCGAGATAGACGCCAGCCGGAAGCGACAAGATTAACCACGGCAGCATTGCCGCAAATGTAACTGCAGCTATCA
>JBILAG010000018.1:0-26854 GCA_044354345.1 Ilumatobacteraceae bacterium
CTTGCGCCGCTGAAGATCGAATGGCTGATCATCAATTGTCGCAGTAACAATTGAAGGCGCGGGTTGGCCAAGAAGTGGCGAACGTGCAACTTGACCGTCGTTTGGTTTAGAAACGATCAAAACCCAAAGTAAAGACACAAGAACAAGCGCAACAACACTCGACACGATCTTGACGAGATATTTAGAACTCATAATCAATTTTAGATTTTCTCGGCAACTGAAACCGGCGCACTCGTTGCGTCGGTCGGTCGGCGCCGACGACCAGGAAACGCCGCAAGAAAAGTGCCGACGGCCATCAACATCGTGCCAATCCATAACCATGTGATCATTGGCTTAATAAACACTTTGATACGTGCTGTGTTCGAATCTTGGCGAACCGGTGGCTCAAGTGTCAAATAGATATCACTTGTAAGCGAAGCCTTTACAGAAGGTGTGCCGACATTCATCCCAATGCGTGTGTACTTTGTGATTGCTGGCTCGTATGTTTTTTTGCCATCAACAATTACGCGCGCTTTGACACTTACGCTTCGATCATCGCGCACTTCAATGACATCAGTTAACTCAAAACTGTGACCAGCAAAAGTTGCAGGCACACCTGCGACTAACGAGAGTTCTTGACTCTTGCTGTAACTATTTGATGCGCCAAGTGCGACGGCGATGAGAATTACACCGAGGTGCACGATCATTCCACCATTTGCCCGACCCACAAGTCCGCGTAAACCTTGTCGGCGTGTTGCAAGAATGACTTGACGTAGTGCTGCGCCGCCCGAGACCCCACCGAGAGTAAAAGTAAGTAGCGGGGCCAGACCATAGGCGCCCAATGCAAGACTCGCCACGAGCGCTGCGATGCCAGACCACATCGGCCAAAATAATCTTGTCTGCAAAGTTTCAGCAGATGCTTTACGCCACGGCAACACCGGGGCAATAGACATCAACGTAAGTAATGCGATACCGATTGGCACTGTAAGTCGATCAAAAAATGGCTCACCAACAGCGATCTGGCGATCTTGTAACGCTTCAATGATTAATGGAAACACCGTGCCAAGTAAAACAACAAATGCAAAGACTGCGAATAAAACATTATTCGCCAAGAATGCCGCCTCGCGCGACAATGGTGAGTCAATTATGCCTGGGCTACGTAGTTTGTCGCCGCGCCAGCCAATCAAAAAAACTGAAACTACTAATACGACTGCAAAGAATGAAAGAAACCACGCGCCGATACCGCTCTCGCTAAACGCATGCACACTATTTAATACTCCAGAGCGTGTTAAGAAAGTTCCAAGAATTGTCAAGCTGAAAGTTGCAACTAGTAATGAAATATTCCAGACGCGCAACATTCCACGTCGCTCTTGCACCAACACTGAGTGGATATATGCGGTGCCCGTTATCCACGGCAGAAGCGATGCGTTTTCAACTGGGTCCCACGCCCAAACGCCACTCCATCCAAGAACTTCATAGCTCCACCAACTACCGAGCGCGATACCAAATGTTAGAAAACCCCAGGCGAAAAGCGACCAACGTCGTGTTGCGACTAACCAACCCTCGCCAACTCGACCCGTGACCAGTGCAGCGATTGCGAATGCAAACGGCACAGTGACACCGACATAACCGAGATACAAAATCGGTGGATGAAACATCACCAGAATGTGATTCTGCAATAACGGGTTAGGTCCTGGCCCATCTAAAACTCCTGGTGCTCCAGGCGCAAATGGATTTGCCGGAAAAAATGAAACTAAGAAAAAAAATGCCAGCACAATCATCATCACTGCCATTGCAGATGCGGCAAGTGATTCGCTGAGTCGCTTTCGCATCCAAAAACAAACAGCCAGCGTGTAACCCGCAAGAATTAACACCCACATCAAGATCGATCCTTCGAGCGCACTCCAGACTGCCGCAAAGTTGTACAAAGCCGGCGTCGACCATGAGCCAACTTTCTGCACATATGCCAAAGAGAAGTCGCGTGTGATCATCGCGTACTCCATAACTACGAAGGCTCCAAGGGCCGACACAAATGCCAATATGGCGAAACGCGAAACTAATCGGATAACTCGCGGCTCGTTACTTCGCACACCGGTTATGGCGGCGAATGCGCCGAACACTGAACCGATAAAACCGACGAGCAATAATGCACGCCCGATCGTGCCGATTATCCCTGCACTTGCGAACACGCCGCACTCCCAGGATTCTCGAGTCGTTCCTTATTTTTCGCTTCATACTCGTTTGAGTGTTTAACTTCGATTCGATTTGACTCAAGCACACCATCACTCAGTCGACCGTGAGCAACCACTGAAATACATTCTTGAAAAACTCCACCGGGATCACCCGAATAAACCACATCTAACGATTTACCATTAAAGACAAGTGTAAATTCTGTCGTGTTCGCACTTTTTGCCAACGAGCCTTGTTCAACAGTGCCTTGTACTCGCAACCTGTTGGCGGTGTCGCAACCAGAACGCACACCAAGCTCATCGACATTGCAGTAATAATCAATTGCCGAAGAAAGAAATTGAGTAACGATTATTGCGCCGCCTACACCAACTAGCGACAACACAATAATTGGCATCAGACGACGACGCTTTGGTCGTTGAGTTTGAGGTCGAGGTGTTAGATCCATGGTTTGTGGTTATCTTCAACGAGTTTTGCTGACTCTCTGGCACGACGCAAAGTGATAACCGCAAACAATAAAACCGAGCCGATCGTTAAAATATATGACGCGATAATGAACCCAGCGTTTTGCATTAGTGGCCGACGCCTTCGTTTTGACGATCAAGAATTGCGTTGTCGATCGCGCGTTCAATTGCAAGATCGCTCAACAACATTGTGCGCTGGCGATGCAAAACGAGCCACACAAACACAAGAGTAAACCCAATCACACCGCTGAACAATGTAAACAGCATCAGGTCGTCCATTTTGACATCACCATTTGGATTAAGAACTGTTGCCCCTTGATGAAGACTGCGCCAAAACACAACGCTGAAATGCACAAGTGGAATCTCAACCACTGCGAGCAACGCAATCACACCAGAGCGTTTTGCGCGCTGTTCAATTGAGCCATCAAGACGACGCACGGCAAGATAGCCGACGTAAGTAACAAATAGAAACGCCGTTGTCGTGAGTCGTGGATCCCACTGCCAAAATTCTCCCCATGTAAGTCGACCCCACAAACTGCCTGTGATCAATGTGATTGCCATAAACATCACACCGACTTCTGCCGATGCCCCAGCAACGCGATCAAAACCGAGCGAGTGACGTTTGCTAAAAATAAAAAATGCTGAAGCGATTGCGGTGACTATGAATGCAACATAAGCAATCCATGCAGATGGGACATGTACATACATTATTCGAACTGACTCGCCTTGCACAACATCAGCTGGAGTTAGTACGAGACCGCTGATCACAACCCAAATCGCTACGAGAATCGCGAGAGCACCGATAACACGAGTTGCCTGTGTGCCGGTGTTTGAAACCTTTTGCGGTGTTTGTGTTGACGTTTGTGACATTTTTAAATTGACTCCGTAATTTTTAGAGCGTATTTACTAGCGCGTATTATTCGTCGATCAACGGCCCGAAAGCCAATGACCCTCCGATACCAAACACTGCAGCAAAAATTGTCAGTAGACCAACCCAGGCCCAACCTTCAGAAGTTGCTGCTCCACCACTGCCAAAAGCCGCTTCCGTGGCTCGTGTTGCAGCGATCAAAACAGGCGCCACCACTGGCAACAACAGCAACGGAAGTAAAGTTTCGCGACCATTTGCACCTGCAGTGAGCCCGCCATAAAGCGTACCCACGAAGCCCAATCCAGTTGTCGCGCAGGTGACACAAGTGACTAACAGCACTACTCCTACAGATGAAACTTGTACTTGGTAAAGCAAAAACGCAGATGCAATCAAGACAACATCAAGTGCGATCAACTGCAAGGTCAAAGCGAATGCTTTGCCGAGAAATACTGCTGAAAGATCGATGCCCGCAACACGCAAAGAATCGAGAGCCGAGTCATCTGTGTCAATCGCAAAAGACCTTTGCACAATTACGAACAACGAAAAAATTGTTGCCAGCCAAATCAAACCACCAGCTACACGTTGCAAAACATCATCATTGTCTAGAGCAAAAGCAAACATGATCATGATTAAGCCAGCAAATGGTAGTACTTGATTCGTTACTACTCGACTGCGTGCTTCAATTCTTAAGTCTTTAATAAACACCGCGCTAACTACACGGCTTCTGTTAGTTATTTTTTTCATGCTGTCTTAACCGTGCCCGTTGTAACTAACAAACTACGCGTCGCTAACGCCTGCGCTCGCTCAATTTCGTGCGATGCAAAAATTACAGTTGCTCCAGCGTCGCGTGCTGCACGAATAGTTGCGTCTAACTCATCACGGCCTTGTGCATCAAGTCCTGCATGTGGCTCGTCTAAAAGCCACAATTGTGCACGACGCACGATTAGTGATGCGAGTGCACATCTGCGCCGCTGACCTGCAGAAAGTTTTGCAACTGTTGTTCCGCTGAGACGCCCCGATAAACCCATCGCATCCATTGCTTGGTCAATGTCTAGCTTGCTTGCACCAACTAGTCGCGACCAGAACAACATATTTTCTAACACAGTGAGATCTTGAAATAATCCGTTTGCATGACCCAGCAAGCCGACACGCGATCTAACAGCCGAGCGATCGCTTCGTAAATCGCAACCTAAAACATTTGCATCACCGCGGGAGATTGGCAAAAGGCCCGCACACGCACGAAGCAAAGTTGTTTTGCCGGCGCCGTTTGGCCCTTGCAACAAAATAATTTCTCCGGAGTTGACACAAAACGTCGCTCCGGCAATAGCCGGAAAATTATCGTAGACAATCACAACATCATTGAAGTCGACGACTTTCTCACTAGTCATTTATTCACCCGTGAACTTTGCTTGGCGTTTTTCGACAAACGCACTGCGACCTTCTTCAACATCCCTGCTCGCCCACGCACGATCACGCGCCGACTGCACGAGTTGATCAATTTCTGGCGCTCGAGATGAAGCGTTTAGCGCTGCCTTATGACCAGCCATTGACAATGGCGCCAGCAATGCGATTTCATTTGCCCAACTTATGGCATCTTCAAGTTCGCCAAGTCGATGCACTGAGCCAAAATTCGCGAGTTCGGCACCTGAGTAGGTTTTTGCCGCAAGCAACATCGCCCGCGCCACTGGCCACGAGCACTCACGCGCCAATCTCTCAACTGTCCAATGATTTACAACAAGACCAAGTCGCGCCGCCGGCACACCAATGACACTTTGCGCTGTGGCGACTCGCAGATCACAGCTCATTGCAATTTGCGCACCAGCACCCAAAGCAGGACCAGCGATCGCCGCGATCGTCACGCTAGGTAAAGTCGCGAGCTGAAGCAAAAACTTGTGCAGAGCATCGGTGAACTCAGTTTCACGAACACCAGATAGGTCGGCGCCTGAACAAAAGGCTGGCGCCGTTCCAGTAATTATCACAACTCGAGTTTTTCGAATTACTGATTCGTCTAGTGCACTTGCGAGTTTTAGCAGTGTCGGTTGATCGACTGCATTACGGCGTTCTGGTCTATCAATTGTGGCAACAAGCACCGACTCGCGCCAATTCAACTGCACCGTCATTAAAAACCAGCCCGTAACATAAACACAGATGAATTCTCGCACACAACACCACAAGACAAATAGTGCGAGCGCTAGTTCGGTAACAAGCGAACTAGATATTTCAATTGCAAGTGATCCAATTCTCGTTAAGCGAGCGTTGATTTCTAATTGGGCTAAGCGTGCCAGCCGTTTGGGATACTCATTGTTTGGAGTCTCAATAGTTGCCGTGGTTTGGGGACTAACGATTGAATTTACGCCAAGTGCAAGCCGAGTCGCATCTGCAGGGCTAATCGTTGGAAGCATTGTTTTGGCGCCGGCAATCCTTGTGCAATATTCGGTTAAAGCAGCAGTGCGCGATGAGCGCGAACGCGGTTTGTAAAACCATTTAAGGCCATTGATTACTCACAGTTAGACTCAAAGAATGCATCAAACTGCTGAGCACCACCCAGCGTTTGAAGAATATTGCGAATGTCTTTATGAACTTGATGAAGATCAAATTGAATTGATTCAAGCGCGTATCGCTGATCGCTTGAATGTTTCGCGTGCGTCAGTTTCGGAGATGATTAAGCGCATGCAGGTTGAAGGACTAGTCGATTTATCTGGGCCAAGAATCGCTTTAACTGGAAAAGGAAGAACTCTTGCCGAAGGAGTTGTTCGCAAACATCGCCTTGCAGAGTGTTTCTTGATTGATGTGCTGGGTCTACCCTGGGCAACGGCGCATCACGAAGCTTGCAAATGGGAGCACGTAATTACCGACGAAGTTGCGGTTGCTCTGGCAAAGATGCTTGGACACCCAACCGCGTGTCCGCACGGCAACCCAATCCCTGGTTCTAACTATCAAAGTGTGCCATTCACGAAACTTAGCAATCTTGAAATCGGAAAGTCTTTTATTATCGTAAGAATTTCTGAAGAGTTAGAGGAAACTGCTGGAGTTCTAGACAGTCTCGAAGCAAACCGAATGTTCCCTGGCCGCGAAGGCGTAGTGACGAACAAATCTAAAGACGGCGAAATTAGTTTTTTGATGAATGAATCAGGTTCTCAAGACCCGGTGACTGTTAGCCCATTTATTGGCAGTCGGTTACTTGTAACAACTCGACAATAATTCATTTACTTACCCGTAAGGTCTAGATATGAAAACTCGTTATTTCTTTCTAAGCTCGCTAATTATTTTAGCATCGAGTTGCGCTACGACCATTAACCAGTCAGCTGTAACGACAGTTGCATCAAGTTCAGAATCAACAACTCAAGTAACGATCAATGATCAATTGACGACTGATGAGTTGCTCAGCGAATTATTTCTTGCTGTCGAAGATTTAAGCAAAACAATGCAAAAAACTGAGCGCCGACAAGCTTCTCAACAACTTGCGCGAGTAGTTTCTCTGGGCGATGTAATTCGTCCGAAAATATTGGCGAATAGCGACCAACTTGCATCAGATCTTGATCGCATAATCAACTTGACTAAAAGTGCAGTTGAACGCAACCGCCCTGCCGACGCTGACAAAGCTTTGCGGTTTCTACCACTGATTATTGAATCAATTAAATCTTTAGGATGACGGAGTTATCTCCCGTCACTTAACCGCTTTCTTAATTTAAGGGTTGCCACTAGATAAAAAAGTGAAGCCACACAAGAAATAACTGCAACAATTGCAATCGCTATTCGGATAGGAAAAATTTCGCCGAGCAACCCAGTGGCGATGCTGCTCGACCCAGTCATCAACATTGCTAATCCCATATCGCTAGCCAATATTCGGCCACGAATGTAATCAGGTGTTGAAGTCTGAAGTCCATAAGTTGCCATTGTCCACTGTGCTCCACCACCGATATGTGCCAGACCGATAAAAATTACTGCTAGCCACAAACTTGAACTGACGCTTGCCGCCAGATACATCAAGCCCCAGGCGAGACCTGTCATGCCGCAGAGAAGCAACAGTCGAGACATATTTTTTCGTGCATAACGCATCAAAATAAACGGCCCGATTGCCGACCCAACACCGCGTGCTGCAAGTAGTAATCCGCTTCCACCATCGCCTGTACCAAAAGCGTCAATCGCAAGAACTGCAAGTTGGCTAACCGCACCAGCCCCGACCGCAAATGTCAATCTTGAAGCCATCAGCGCCAAGATGACTTCATTCTTCTTGGCGTAACTAATTGCCTCTTGCATATCTTTAACCGGGCGAATTCGTTCACGGTTTTCGTTTAAGTTTCGCTCTTGCATCGGAGCCTTAATTAGCCCAACCAAACTGGCGCAAACTAGAAACGTCGCAATGTCTGCAGAGAATGTTGCAGTTCGTCCGAAAGTTGCAGAAACTAAACCTCCGAGTGCAGAACCGATAAACACCATCGCACCCCAACTTGAGCCGAACAACACATTTGCTTGGCGTAGTTCTTCATCGTTTTTAACCAAGTTTGGGAGCGCTGAGCCAAACGCAGGAAGAATTGCGACAGACAAAGAAGAGATAACTAATTGCGCTAAAAATGCCAACCAAATTCTGGATTCGTTTGCGAATATGAATCCGATTCCGCAAATTGCTTGCATCAACGAAATCGTGATTATCGTTTTTCGCCGATCAAATTTATCTACTATCGGTCCTGCAATCGGCGAGAAAAAAAATGATGGCAAAACATACGCAGCGAAAACAAGCGAAACCAGAAAAGTCGAGTTTGTCGCATCTTTCACTAATCCAACAAGCGCAACATAGGTTAAGTAGTCGCCGATGACTGAGATGTTTTGCGCGATCCACATGTTGCGAACGTTCGCATTTGATCGAAGAACGCCTTTTATTTTGGTCAAATCATTTCTTTTGGCAATGGCTCACTGTGTAGAACACTCAGCTGTTTTGTCGACCGTGTGAGCGCAACATACAGTGCGCGCAAACCGTGCATCTGCGCAGCCACAATTTTCGCTGGCTCAACGACGATCACTCCATCAAGTTCAAGACCCTTGACCACGCTTACTGGCACAACTGTGAGCCCGGCTTCGATGCCCGAAACCCCAGCGCGGCCATGAGCGATTTGCGCCTTGTCTAGTGCAGCCGAGATAGTTTCAGACATCGAATCAGGACAAACAATTGCAACATTGCCACCACTCAGTTCGTCGACCATACGTTGCGTATCTTTAATGAGTTCACAAAAAAGTTGGTCGACAGTAGTTGCGATTATCTTTGGTGATTCATCACCTTCACGAACCGAAACTGGTGAGGTCTGTAATGGCGCAGCAGCTTTCAAAACCCGGGTTGCGAGCTCCATAATTTGGCGCGGAATTCGATACCCAACCGTTAGCCCGATAATCCGTGACGGATTCTTTTTCGGCAAATGTGCCAAGACTTCCTTCCACGAGGCAGGGGCATGGGCCGAAGTCGCCTGTGCAATATCGCCAACAATTGTCATCGCGCCATTAAGTGATCGACGCGAAATCATTCGCAGTTGCATCGGTGAAAGATCTTGCACTTCGTCGATCACAATGTGGCCATAGGTGCGAACTTCGTCTGCGTCGTTGATTCGACCGTTTCGGCGGGGCTTCGGTCCGAGTAGCGATAATGCTTCGTCTAGCACCGCAACATCAGCGTCACTAAATTTGGCTTCTGCCAAAGACTCTGCTCGTTGACGATGAAGAGATTCGTATTCTTCTGTTGTGCAAACTTTTTGGGCGGCAAGTCGCAACAATGCTTTTGACGAATACAAGTCGTGTAACAACTCTGCTGGCGTGAGAACAGGCCAGATGTAGTTGATCACAGCACGAAACTCTGGCAAATCTCGCAACGCACTTCGCATTGTTTCAATATCGGCATCTGGATTTCTACTGGATGCAATCATCGTGGCGACAATTTCTGTCTCAACCCAATGGTTTGCTGCGTTGTGCCTGCGAAAACGACGACGGCCTTCACTGACGAGCACCTTGGATTGATTAGCGGTCAGACGTAAATAACCCGCGCCGAACGCAATTTCTACGTCTTTGCGTAATGGTCGTTGACGATCTTTAATTGCCGTCGCAATAATTTGTGACATACGTAGATCGCCTTTGATGCGCGCTACAGCTTCGCTGTCTTTCGCGCCGAAATTATGCCCGCGCACGAGATCAGCTAAAACCACTTGCTCGACTCCGGCTTCGCCAAGAGACGGCAAAACTCGCTCGATGTATCGCAAGAAGACTCGATTCGGACCAACAACTAATACGCCCTGATCCTCTAACGGAAATCTAAATGTGTAAAGCAAATATGCCGCACGATGCAACGCAACAACTGTTTTACCCGTACCTGGCCCACCTTCAACTACCAGCACGCCTTGTTGTGGAGAACGAATGATTTCGTCTTGCTCGGCTTGAATTGTCGCCACGATGTCGCCGAGTTGGCCAGTACGGCCGCGAGATAAAACGCTTAACAGCGTGCTGTATCCACGAAGCGTCGGAGTACTAGAAGCAGGCTGACCGTCTAGACCTTCATCATGACCAACACCAAGATGGCCCGCACCAAAAAGCTCATCTTCGATGCCAAGCAATTCTCGGCCCTGAACTTCGAAGTGTCGCCGACGAGCAAGCCCCATTGGTTCTCGGCCAGTCGCGCGATAAAACGGTTCGGCAACTGGCGCCCGCCAATCAACAACTACAGGTTCTCGTGCCGAGTCGGCTACTGCAATTCGACCGATGTGAAAACTTTCAAATGCATCAGGCGACTCAGTCAGACGATCTATTCGTCCGAATACGAGCGCTGAATCACCCAGATCGAGTTGCGTCAAACGACCAACAAGAACTTCATCAAACGCGTTGCGCTCAAAGCGAGCCTGATACGTGCCACCCATCGATGCTTCATTCATTTCGCGGATCTTCCACGCATCAGTCTTTGTTATCTCAAGGCATTCGTAGGCGTGGTCAATAAACCTCTGCTCATCCTCGAATTCAGGGTGCTGTTTGGTCATTGTTTTGTTCGCAGGTTCTTAAAAATAGGGTTTTTCAATTCTACCGACTGGCTTTCGCCTTTTTACTAGTGGCGAATTGAGGATTAAATTGCGTCACATAGTTGTAATTAGCAGCACAGTTTGACAATGCTGCACACATCACAGGCACACTGCCTTATCGGCACTCTGCGGGGGCTAATGCTTGATATTCAATTAATCAAATCACAACAACTTAAAACTTTTTTAATTTTAAGTTGTTTGTTTCTCGTTTCAAGTTGCTCGTCATCGCCAACTCTGAGTCTTGACGATTCGGCTGGTGCTACTAGTACAACTAGTACTAGTAATACAACTAAAACAAGCAGCACAACAGATTTAAATACGACTGACACCACAAGTCTCGTAGATGGCAAACTTGATTACGAGCAATCTGTCAGACAGCAGTTTAAAGAACTCGTGCAATGGCAAGGCAGTTGTTACCAACAACCAAAGTCGTGCCGCTTTGACGAATTTACAATCGTTGGCACCAAATATCACCAAGCGCTTAGGGAACAAATAAGTCTTTACGCCAAAAACAATATCAATAGTCGCCCAGGTCGCGGCGAGCGCGAAGTTGCGATTGAGTCAATCACAGTTGATGACGATGCCTTAGTTGCGCAAGTCGACGCATGCCTTTACGACACTGTAATTCTTTATATGGATGGCTTTATTTTCAACGACCATGTCTCGTCTTCACACACTCGTTGGACACTGCAATTAGATAACAATCGTTGGAAGTGGATCAACTTTCAAATTCTGCATCGCGAATACAACACGAATATCTGTCAAGAACAAAAATGAAATTTAAGATTCTTGTTTGCATCGCAGCACTTGGGTTGAGCACTGCTTATGTTGCTATTGCGGCTACAAGTACTGTTGCAAAAGCAGACTCAAGTAGTCCACATGCTGTGGTTGACGAATACGGAGCAGTCGTTGACAAAACAATCATCGCTGGGGTGATCGTTCAACAAAACGGTGCGCCCAGCAACTCTGATTCTTGCCAGTGGTCACCTTCGCTAGCTCGTGACTCTGGCCAAGGTCAAGGCGCAGGTGACGAAGTAACAAAACAAGTTGGTTCAGTAAGTTTTCGACTTTATGATCGCGTCTGCGAAGGTGAAGCAACGACTTACTATTGGATTCCAGAAATTTCAACCGAACAAATTGCGCGCTCTGCAGCCAGTGTTGTTTACGATTTGATACCCGCACCATTCGGCGAATTCGCTCCGCCGGCCCGTCAAGGATTAATCAACATCGGCACTTGGTTTTGGGTTGAGCCAACCGTATGGCAACCAAAATCAGTGACTGCGTGGGTTCCAACACCAGAGGGGCCAATCTCTGTAACCACCACTGCCACACCTACGAAACTCGTTTTTCATCCAGGCGATGGATTTCGGGGCATTGGCGACAAAACTTGTACGGGTCCAGGCCAAAAATGGGTCGGCATTATGGGAGATTCATTACCGTCATCATGTATGTACTCGTATCGGCATTCATCGGCTGTCAATTCAAGTGGTCTTTTTTCGGCAAGTCTCTCAATTATTTGGCGAGTTGCATGGCGTTCAAGCACAGGCGCATCGGGAACCTTGCCCAATGTAAGCACAGGTTCTTCGCACCAAATGAATATCCGCGAATTTCAAGCCCTGGTAACTTCGTAAACCCATACCTTTTAAGGTCATTGAGTATCGGTCTAATTAAATAAGAGCCCGCCGATTATTAGGAAACATGGTTTCAAGTTGCTACCCTTTACAAAGCGCTTTCGATCATGTCTGCGTAATTCAAATAACAAGAAAGAAGTACAAGCTATGCCAACCGGTACCGTGAAATTTTTCAATGACGAAAAGGGTTACGGATTTATCTCGCGCTCTGATGGAGAACCAGATATTTTCGTTCACTTCTCAAACATTGAAGGCACCGGGCGTCGCACCCTTGTTGCAGGCCAAGAAGTCGAGTTTGAACTCGGCCAAGGTCGCAAGGGCACCGAAGCCAACAACGTCCGCGCTATCTGAGTAACGCGCGTTAGCGCTTCTCGTACTCGTCAAATTTTTTGGCTGGTGCGTTTCATCTCATTAGTTAGGTTCACCACCATTTAATGGTGCGTGTATTCGTTATGCCCCGCTAGAGTGCGGGGCGTGTCAACATCAAAAGAACAGATCCTTATTGACCGTCGCTATGCGGCCGTCTTGTCAACAATCTCAGATGATTCGCTTGCCGAATTGGCGAGTAATCTTCCCGAGAAATTGCGGGATCCATTTGCTAAAGTCGCCGGCTTACCAGCCGGTGCACTTAGTACGAAAGAAGGCCTCGGGGCCAAAATTCGAACTGGCTTCGTTTCGCGAAAGTCATTCATCGACGTTGGTATCTTGCTTAGCGAGCCTTGCACCGAACATTGCATCGAGGCACTCGGCAGCGCCGCTGATGACCCGAATATCGAGCATTTGCGTTCAACTTTGCCAGAAGCGATAGAGAAGTTCGGTCTAGATGCAACTCGCTTAATGGCAATTCAATACTCCGCAAGTTTGAATGGTTTCAAACAGTTGATCATGCAGGACGAGAGATTCATGGTGCCGAAAACTGGAAACACCATTGCTGCTTCTGTATTGATTGCAGCAAAACCAGACACCGCCGAAAGTCAAGAAAAACGTCGCGCAAGACGAGAGCGTCAAGAAAAAGAGCGCGAGACAAAACGCGTAGCTGAACTTCAGCGACGAAAAGCACGCAACCGGGTTTAAGAATGGCTTCAGCACGTTTAGGGTGCGTTGATGGTCGTGCAGTTTTCATAACCACTTCGCTGACGGGTTACATCGACATCGAAAAAGTATCTGGTGGCAAACTATCAAGCGACCCGATGGCATGCTTCGAGAACTGGGCTGAGGTTTGCAAAGTTGCAACAAATTTAAGTCAAGCTGACGAGTCAAGTGCGATCACACTTGACTCCAACAAACTTGAATGCCCCGTGCCAAGACCTCGTCAAATTTTTGCGATAGGCATCAACTACAAAGCCCATGCTGCCGAAATGAATAACCCGTTACCAAGTCAACCTTTGGTGTTTACAAAGTTCCAGAGTTCGCTGAACAGCCCGAATGGTGCAGTGACACTTGTTGGCGAAAAATGTGACTTCGAGGCAGAGCTTGTCGCCGTCATAGCTAAGGGCGGTCGAAATATTTCAGCCAGCGAAGCATGGTGTCACGTTGCTGGTTTATGTGTTGGTCAAGATGTTTCTGATCGTGCGTTGCAGTACGCCAACACTCCACCACAATTTAGTTTGGGCAAAAGTCGCGCTGGGTTCACACCGATTGGCCCGTGGATAACCGACGCCGCATCACTTACGACTCGCGGCAACCTCGAGATGACTTGTCGTGTCTCTGGCGAAATTATGCAGCACACCCAAACTGACGACATGATTTTTGAGATCCCCAAAATTATTAGTTATCTATCGTCTATCTGTGAATTGTTTACGGGCGATGTCATCTATACCGGAACGCCATCAGGTGTCGGCGCAGGCCGAACACCTCAGAGGTTTCTGCGCGCGGGCGACGTGATCGAAACAACGATCCAAGATCTCGGCACACTAATTAATAAATGCATCTGATCATCACTCGCTAAACTTTCAACATGGCCTGCACAATTATCGCTGAATGTTGCCAAAACCATAACGGTTCGCGAGAAATACTCAAACGAATGGTTCATGAAGCGGCAGTGTCTGGTGCAGATTATGCAAAAATTCAGGCGTTGCGTTCAACCGAACTATCTCAACGAGAACGTTTTGAGAATGGCATCACCGACACAGACGGAACTGTCAGAGCAATAAAGCGACCTTACGAAGCCGAGCGAGAACGTCTTGCAAAATTAGATCTGTCAGACGCCGACGAGCAGTGGTTTGCTGACGAATGCAAGCGGGCAGGAATCAAGTCAATGATTACGGCATTCACCCGCTTCTCAACACAACGGTTTGTTGCTGCTGGTTTTGACGCAGTCAAGGTCGCCAGTTACGACTGCAAATCTGTCGCGCTGCTACAAGAAGTAGCAGTCAACTTTAAAACTGTCTATATATCAACGGGTGCCACACTTGATGAAGAAATCTCAACAGCTTCGAAAATTTTCGCAAGAGGTCAGGCTTCGTTTCTACACTGTGTAACTATCTATCCAACACCACTCGATCAATTGCATCTAAATCGAATGGCTTGGCTGAAGCAATTTTCAAATCAAGTTGGCTTCAGTGATCACACGGCGCCAGCAGCTACAGACTTGCGGGCATCCAAGTTGGCGATCACACTGGGGGCCGACGTGCTTGAGCGTCACTTCACTATTTTGGAACCGCATGAAACACGAGATGGTGCTGTTTCGGCAACGCCTAAACAAGTGCAAGAACTTAGAGATTTTTCATTGCTGTCCGTAGACGAACGTAAAGCAAAACTCGATACTGAATGGCCAGAATGGCAAATCGGCCTCGGCCAAGAGATTCGTCCGCTCTCACCAACTGAACTTCTAAATCGCGATTATTACGCCGGCCGCGTCGCTGCTTGGGTTGACGGAGAACAAGTTTCTAATATTTAATCAGATTGCGCCAGCAAGATCTGCACTTTTATAGATTTCGAAGCAGCTCTTCCACTAAAAGTGTTCGAGTTGTGGCAACTGCTTGCTCAGTCCATCCCCCAATGTGTGGGCTGACGACGACATTCAAGTTCTGAGCTATCGCTCTTACCAATGGCGAATCATGCGAAGAAAAATTGTCCGCGTTTTCACCAACTAGAACGTCCACCCCAACTCCATAAAGATTTCCGGCTTTTAACGCCTCGACAATGGCCAACTCGTCCAGAACTTCACCCCTAGAAGTATTGATAAGTACAGAACCGTTTTTCATCTTCGAGATTTGTGTGTCAGAAATTAGTCCTTGAGTTTGTTCATTAAGAGGAACATGAATACTGACTACATCCGCCATCAATAGCAATTGATCCATGCTGCACGAGCTAATACCGATTGCCAAGTTCGCGACTTTCGCATCATCAATATCGCAAACCACTACCCGCATACCAAACGCAAGACCATACTCTGCCACACGGCGACCAAGTCGCCCATAACCGATAATGCCGAGCGTTCGCCCGGCTAAATCAATTCCCAAAAAAGGTCCGCGATCAAAACTGCCAGAAATTACAGAGCCATGTGCAGGAATAATTCTTCTTACAACCGCTAACAAAAGACTCCAAGTTAATTCGGCAGTTGAAAATACTTCAGAAATTTTGCTGCTGAAGTCACCAAGATAAATCAATTTAATATTTCGTGAATTTAAGTAACTAATGTCAAGATGATTAGTACCTGTTGCTGGCGAGACTACATATTTAATATTTGTTACTTGACCTAGTAACGACTCGTCAATACTGATACCAAGCCCGCAGAAGAGAATCTCGGTATTATGCAGAAGCAAGTCACTGCGTAATTGCTTTTGAGTAACTGCACTTGATTTAGTTACTGAGACTTTTGCCTCAAGTTGACGCAATAAGTCCGGAGGATAGAAATCCGCCTCAATAATTAATGCATTAGGTTTCATAACATACCATTTGTCAGAGCAACACGAGCAAGAGCCAAATCAAAACTATTGTCAATATTGATTGACCTCTCTTTCGGCATTATTAAGGCCCGCGACAAAGTGCCCTTAAATGTTCGGTTTCGCAAATCCGAAATGCGGGTTAAATAGATCGCTCCATTACGAATAAACATTGGGCGAAGTTCTTGTCGAGGCATGTTTTCAATTGTCTCAGAAAATGGCGGATCAATGAGCACCCCATCTTCTATAAATTTCATTCGCGCCGGATGTGTTCCTTCTACTGGAACAACACTGATCACACTTGACGCACCGTCAATAATTTTTATAGCGTTTTCAATATCAAGTGCGGTCCTAAAAGGCGAGGTCGGTTGAAGCATCATCACAGCGTCAAATTCGTCTTCAAGTGCATCCAACGCGTGAAGTACGACATCAATTGAGAGTGTTTGATCTGACGATAGTTCAGCAGGCCGCTTAAACGGAACTTCGGCACCAAGACTTTGGCTGATTTCGGCAATCTCATCATCATCCGTTGAGACAATCACTCTCTTCAGATTTGTACCAAGTGCCGACTGAATCGTCCACTGGATAAGCGGAAGACCACCTAAATCAACCAGGTTTTTGCGAGGAATAGATTTCGAACCACCTCGAGCAGGGATTAGGCCAAGGACTCTCATTGTGAATTTTTGTCCAAGCTCCAGAGGTTTGTGAGAAAGTTTGCAGAGTCTTGAATTCCATTTGTTTTAAGTAAAGCAAAGGGCTCTAAAAATGAGATTCTTTTCTCAGGCGATAATAAATCTGCTACCAACAAAGGAATTTCTGAATAACTGCTGGTGAATTCACATTCATGCGCAACCTTTAACTCTTTTAGCCTTGTGGCAACAAATTCTGCTTCGACATTGGTCTGATCATGTATTAAAACAATAGGGATGCGCCATTTCACACATTCAGTGGCGGTACCAACTCCTGGCCGACAAATTACGACGCCAAGTTTTTGCCAAGTCGAATCTTGATAATCGAAACACATTGGGTCGTCTTCAAGATCTGTATAAACGATATGTCCATTTGTGCGTAGCAGTTCAGCAATTACTCGAACGCGGCTATCTAAAGTTCGAGTCCCACCGCCGTGCACCAAAATCGCCGATCGCTGGCTACTGCCGTGCAACACCTGAGTCGCCAACTGCGACTCGGAGAATTCTTCAACCATCCATGGCATCAGAACTGGATTTGTCAGCGAAAGAACAGCTGGAGTTGCTAAATCTGCATTACAAATCATTCTTGGAGTGTGAGTTTGCAACAGATTGATTTCTCTTTCAACAAACTTGCGACATGCTGTGTTGCTAATTGCATGTGCGGAGATCACTTCATGCCAAAGGAATGATCCGCTCAAAACGGTATCGGGTCTGACTTCAAGCACACCTACCAGATTGTCACTCATCACAAAATCGGCATTCAAAAGTGACGAGCTGCTCTTTAACTCCGACTCCCAGCCATTTAGATTTGCATCGGTATAACTTTCTGCATCGTGACGCCAGCGAACACTATCTTCTGTAATTCCCACGACCGATTCTGCGCGAGCACCAAGGTTTTCTACTTCAACTTTAAATCTTCGATACTGCGCGTCTGTCACGGCAAAACTAACTTGAAGATTTGAGTTATGTTTCAACAGTTCTGTGGCAATCAAGATTTGGCGACGGATATGGCCGTAGCCGTTGGCGCTTACAAGAATTGCAAGATGTTTAGTTCCCGCCATTGAAATACGAGGCTAACAGAAAAGGTGATAACCGATATCTTGCCTCGTAATGGCGAGAACTAAACACTTAAAAATTGCTGTTTAGTTTTTAGATTTAATTAGTTCAAATTCTGGGTATGCACTGACACCCATCTCAACATCAAGACCAGCAAGTTCATCTGCTGAAGTTGACCGAATGCCACCTTTCGTCAAACGGTTCTGGATCTTAAAGAAACCAAATGAAAGTGCAAAGTTGACTACAAAAATAGTTAGTCCACCAAGTGCCTGAGCACCGAGTTGTCCCCAATCACCTTTGATTATTCCTGCAACACCAGTTGACTCAGAGCCGTTCCACGCGGCACCATAAGATCCGTTCGCAAAAATTCCAACAGCGAGAACTCCGAACAATCCGCCGACTCCATGCACACTGATTGCACCAACTGGGTCATCAATGCGAAGTTTTCTCTCAACGAAAAACGATGATTCGATGACCAACACCGCGGCGATGACACCAATAACTGCCGCAGCCCACGGTGCAACAAACGCACACGCTGCAGTGATCGCCACAAGACCAGCGAGCATTCCATTGATCATCATTGCAGGATCAGGCTTGCCGGTGCGACGCGTGATCCAAAACATCGACGTAACTGCGCCGAATGCGCCGGCGATTGCAGTGTTAGCTGCAACTGTTGCGAACTGCACATCTGTTGCCGAAAAAGTTGACGCGGCATTGAAACCGAACCAACCGAATAACAAAATAAAAGTTCCAAGCATCGCCATCGGAATGTCGTGACCCGCAATCGTGATCGCGTTTCCTTTTTTGTCGTACTTTCCGATTCGCGGGCCAAGAACCATTGCGCCTGTGAGTGCCGCAACTCCACCAACCATATGCACAACTCCAGAACCTGCAAAGTCGACATAGCCAGCACCAAGCGACATCGTCGCCCAAGTTTTCGCTAACCACCCACCGCCCCATGTCCAAGCAGCGATAAGTGGATAATAAATTCCGCCACAGAATAATCCCCAGATAACAAAACTTCCCCACTTCCAACGCTCAGCCATTGAGCCAGTTGGAATCGTCGCCGTCGTATCCATAAACGCAGCCATATATAAAAAGAATCCGAGTAAGGCTGGTGTGATGTTGCCACCTGAGAGTGCCCAGCCACCACCCCATGCAAAGACCCAGTTTCCCGAGCCGATGAGCGCTTCGCCCACTGGCGCGTCGAGGCCAAAAGCCGAGTAACTAAAGCCGCCGAATGCGAGCGGGAAACCAATCAGGAAAAAACCTACGAAACCTAAACCAAATACTGCGAAGTTTGAGCTGGCAACATGGGCGGCATGTTTTGCCCTACACAGGCCGGTTTCAACCAATGCGAAACCTGCTTGCATGAGCACGACTAGCGCCGAACCAATCACTATCCAAAGCAGCGAAATTTGTGCTCCTAGAACTGTTACTTCCGAATTCATTAATCCTCTTTTCGTTATTTCGATCTGTTTTAGATCTGGTTTCTACTGATGGGCTAGTTAGCCAAGAATTTGCTAACTAGTGCACGACGCTGTGACCGGCGACAATCTAGAAGTCAAATGTTTCAAAAGAGTCCTTGAAATGTTTCGGGAGTGTGGCTTTTTTGAATACCGATTAACTTTTTGTATAACTTCGCGAATTAGGCTGAGGAGATGACAATTGAAGCAACCAAGACTCAGGCCTATTTAGATGATCGTGCTCACGTGTTTCATTCGTGGTCAGCACAAGGAACTCTCAACCCAACCGAAATCACAGGTGGCGAGGGTTCATATTTCTGGGATTCAACCGGCAAAAAATATCTCGACTTCTCAAGTCAATTAGTTAATTTAAATATCGGCCACCAACATCCAAAATTGGTTGCAGCAATTCAAGAACAAGCCGGAAAACTTTGCACAGTTGCCCCGCCATTTGCAAATGCTTCACGTAGCGAAGCCGCTCGATTGATCGCCGAAGTTGCCCCAGGCGATTTGAACATGGTTTTTTTCACAAACGGTGGTGCTGAGGCTGCAGAGTACGCGACACGCATGGCAAAACTTCACACTGGTCGTCACAAAGTTCTTACTGCTTACCGCTCGTACCACGGCTCAACAGCGGGTGCAATTGCGTTAACTGGTGATCCACGCAGATGGGCAAACGAAACTGGAGCATCGGGTGCTGTCAAGTTCTGGGGACCTTACCCATATCGCTCAGCGTTTTACTCAACGAGTGATAAACAAGAGTGCGAACGTGCGCTTGAACATCTTGAGAATGTGTTGATGGTAGAAGGTCCGCAAACAGTTGCAATGATCGCACTTGAAACTGTCGTTGGAACAAACGGTATCTTGGTTCCGCCTGATGGATATTTGCAAGGCGTTCGAGATCTGTGCACAAAGCACGGCATCGTGATGATGTGTGATGAAGTAATGGCAGGTTTCGGTCGTTGCGGCGAATGGTTCGCGGTAAATAAATGGAATGTAACACCAGATTTGATTTGCTTCGCAAAAGGTGTCAACTCTGGCTATCTTCCGCTCGGTGGTGTCGTCATTAGCCAAAAAATTGCAGACACGTTTAAAGACCGAGTCTTCCCAGGCGGTCTCACCTACAGCGGACATCCACTTTCATGTGCTGCTGCGGTTGCATCAATTAATATTTTCAAAGAAGAAAAAATTGTTGAGCATGCGCGAATGTTGGGTAACGACATCATCGGACCTGCGCTTGAAAAAATTAAGGCAAAACATCCAAGCGTGGGCGACGTGCGTGGACTTGGCGTGTTCTGGGCAATTGAACTCGTCAAAAATCGCGAGACTCGTGAGCCACTGGTGCCGTTTAACGCAGCAGGTGCAGACGCCAAGCCAATGATGGATCTCGCTGCGGCGTGCAAAGAGCGTAATCTTTGGCCGTTCACACACTTCAATCGCATGCATGTCGTGCCACCGTGCAATACACCGGTTGAAGACATCAAGACTGGTCTTGCGATTATTGACGAGGTTCTTGATCTCGCCGACAAACACTGCAAAAACTAGCTAGAACCAAAAGACTGTAAAGAAAGCCGAATCTCTTTGCGTATTGTCTCGTTGTTACCAAGTGCTACCGAAATCATTGGCGACCTAGGACTAATTGATCAACTGGTTGGTCGTTCATGCGAGTGCAACTGGCCATCGTCTGCAGTGAATCTGCCAATAGTTTCGCTGAGTCGAGTTGATTCGCTTGCTTTGTCGGGGCCTGCAATTGATGCTCAAGTGCGTGCGGCTGTAAATAATGGTGAACAACTTTATGCAATTGACGAAAGTTTGTTGCGCGAGTTAGCCCCAGATGTGATTGTTACGCAAGATCTTTGTCGTGTCTGTGCGGTGTCAAGCGAAGATGTTTGCGATGTTGGTGCCCGAGTGATTTCACTTGATCCACACACCATCAGCGAAGTTGCTGAGTCGGTAATCACGCTCGCTACGGCTCTTGGTGTCACGTCACGCGGTCAGCAAGTTGCTGAGCGAATGCTCAATCGTGTCGACAATGTTCGCAAGTCGGTTGCCGGCAAGACTCGTCCACGAGTTTTTATCGCCGAGTGGCTTGACCCTCCATTTGCTAGCGGGCACTGGATACCCGAAATGGTTGAAGCAGCCGGTGGCATCGAAGTTCTGGGCAAACCAGGTGTGCCATCTGTAGCCACAACTTGGCAGGCAGTTCGTGAAGCAAAACCAGACATTGTCGTATTCGCGCCTTGCGGGTTTGATGAAGTTCGCGCGGCAAAAGAAGCATCTGCGCTGGCACACGAATTTGATCCAAAATGGCAAACTACCTGCGTTAATGCTGATCGATTTTTCGCTCGCCCTGCACCATCAATCGCAGACGGTGTCGAGCAACTCGCAAAAATCTTTCATAACGTTTAAATGCACTATTTATAACATGCCTAACGAAAACAGAATCACCAAACTTGCTGGTCGCATGCTCAATGAACCCAATGAGTCGCGACTTTCACCAGATGCGCGTGGCTACGAGAAGATAATCTCTGCTCACAATGAAGCCATGGCTCGTGGTTCTGATGGATACACCGACCCGATTACTTCGCTTTTTGTAATCACTGCGGCAACGCTCAAAGCGCGCGGTTACTGCTGTACTAACAATTGTCGTCACTGTCCATATATCTAGATTTTTAATTATCTCGATGTAAATATTTTACCGTAGAAACTAAATCTCAGCAAAAAACAGAAATAAAAAAGGCGGGCCGCCGAAGCGACCCGCCAGTTTTAAATTAATTAATTAATTAACTCGCTAACTCAGTTTCCACCTTCGGTGAGTACAACAGTCTCTGGCATGTATGCCGAACCTGTTGTGTCAACACCTTTAGCGTTAAGCAATGCAAGAGCTGCAGTGACGATGTCATTGGTGTATGAACCTGCATCTGGAGCCTTGGTCAACACGGTTCCACCTTCGAGATTCTTTGCTGATTGCGAAAGAGTCACTGTGCGATCCCATGCTGCTGCGTCGATCATTCCGGCGCCGCCTGCGGCTGGCCAGATCAACTTATTAACTTCGTTCATCTGCCACAACTGATGACTTGCACCAAGCTTTGATCCTTTTGAAACGACGATGTCACGGCAAGCCGATGTGTTGTCGCGGCAGAATGCCCAACCTTGAAGTGAAGCAGCAACAAACTTTGTCGCTGTGTCAACGTATGCAGCATCTGAGAGACGCTTACCGTCTGCCCAAATTGCGTCTTGCAACATTCCAACGCCTTCAGCCTCGTATGAAACGACGTTGAAGTCTTCGGCTGTGTAGAGCGCATTGGTCTTTGGGTTGACTGCTTCGAGAACTTGTGCGTACTCGTTGTAAGTCATTGCTTCTGCTGCATCAATGTCACCAGACAGCAATCCAGCCATGTCAAATTGTTGCTGAACAAGTGTTACATCTTTTGCAGGATCAAGACCGGCCTTGGTGAGTGCAGCAAAAATTTCAAATTCGTTGCCGTATCCCCAGTTGCCGATGTTCTTGCCTTTGAAGTCTGCTGAAGTAACAATGTTCTTGTCTTTGAACGAAACCTGCAATGTGCCTGAACGTTGGAAGACTTGTGCGATGTTGACAATGTCTGCTCCACCTTCACGACTTGCTAAGGCTTTTGAAACCCATGAAATTGCGAAATCAGCTTCGCCGTTGGCGAGAACTGTTTGTGGTGAAATGTCTACAGCGCCTTCCAAAATTGTTACATCAAGACATTGCTCGGTGTAAAAACCCTGATCTTGTGCTGCATAATAACCAGCGAACTGTGCCTGAGTAAACCACTGAAGTTGCAACTTCACTGGTGTTGGAGTCACACACTCTGCAGCAGCTGCTGCTGTCTCTTCGGTTACTGCTTCTTCGGTTGCTGCGTCATCGCTACCGCCACAGGCGCCAGCAATCAACGACATCACGGCGACGCCGGCTAAGGCCATCTTTAATGATCGTTTTTTCATTTATTTCTCCCCCGGGTTTTACCCCGCAATTGTTGTTATTTACTTTGACCCTTTCGAGTCAAACCCTCCAAAATAATGGAGACTGTGTAGAACGCTAGCCCAAGTAGGCACGCGCCCAAAACGTATGCCCATGCTGCGGCGTTCTTAGAATTCGCAATATTGCTAGTAATCCGACTGCCTAGACCGTTTTGTAGACCACCAAAGTATTCACTTACAAATGCGGTAATTACTGAAGCAGGCGCAGCCACTTTTAGTGCCGTAAACAAGTATGGGATCGCATTGGGCACTCGAACCTTGCGCAAAATTGCAAATTCGCTGGCAGCGTAACTGCGCATCAACTCAACTTGGATTGAACTTACTTGCGTTAAGCCTCTAGCCACATTCACAAGGACGATGAAATAAACAACCAAGGTGACCATAAACCTACGTGGTACCTCACTTGTTATTGAATACATGTTGTTCAATACAGCTACGAGGACGAAAATCGGTATTGCGTTAAGCGAAATCGCTAAAGGTGTAACAAGTTCATTCAGAAAACGAAATCTGCTGAGAATAAAACTCATCGCAATACCAAAAATTGTGCCGATACATAGACCAATTAACGCATTGCTGCCAGAGACCGCAGTAGCCTCCCAAATTCGAGTCGTATTATTTAAAAATTGCTCCATGATTTTTGATGGGGCCGCCAAAAAATATGGTTTCAAATCAAAACCATTAACGGCACCCTCCCAAAGCCCCAAAAATACAACGCCAAATACAAATGGTGTCGAAATTTTTTTAACACGTTCAAGAGTTTTCATTTTTGGATGTTTTCTTAGCGATCTTCTACGCCACGAATTGCGGTGCTTGCGACATGGTCTGCATGTGTGCCGCGAAGAGCTTCACGTACAGAAGTAATACTCCTGAAAAAACCATCAGCCGCTCGGGTCAACTCGCTTCGCTTTGAACCCAGATTTACGGGGATTATTTCAAGTATTCGACCAGGTCGGGGTGACATTACAACGACTCTGTTTGAAAGATACACAGCCTCAGGAATTGAGTGCGTAACAAATACAACGGTCGTCGAAGTCTCTTCACAAATTCTCAGCAATTCGCCCTGCATATACTCGCGGGTCATTTCATCAAGCGCGCCAAAAGGCTCATCCATCAGCAATAGCGGCGGATGAGCGGCAAGCGCACGAGCAATGGCAACGCGCTGTTGCATGCCTCCTGAAAGTTGCCAAGGAAACATACTGCCAAAATCTTGCAGTTTCACAAGTTCTAACATTTCTGCGGCGCGCACGGCTCGCTTCTTTTTATCCCATCCTTTTAACTCAAGTGGCAGCTCTATGTTTTTACTAACAGTTCGCCAGTCAAATAACCCAGCCTGTTGAAAAGCCATCCCATAATCTTGATCGAGTCGAGCCTGTGCAGAAGTTTTGCCATTAACACTTATCTCACCTTGCGTCGGTTCAAGTAAGTTGGCGATCAAACGCAACAATGTTGATTTACCACAACCAGATGGGCCGATAAGCGAAACAAACTCACCTGGCGCAATCGTCAAATTTACATCAAGTAGTGCGTCTACTTGATTAGCTGTGCCCTCATTAAATTTCTTGCTGGCACCAATAACTTCAACTGCACTGATGTTTGCGTCAGCACTCATGTACTCGTCTCCCTTGGTCGGTTACGCATTAAAAACAAATCAAAAAATGCGACTAATCCAGACATCGTTAGCCCGAGTGCTGCTGCTCCGAATACTGCCGTAAAAACTTTTGCCGGGTCGCCAGTTGCTTCTCGCGCATATTCAATAATCAATCGTCCGATTCCACCCTTAAGGCCGGTACTAATTTCGGCAACAACGACACCAACTACTGCACCAGATGCACCGAGTTTTAGAGCGGGAACCATGAACGGCACCGCTGCAGGAAAGCGCAACCTGAAAAGGGTCTGTCTCCATGAGGCTGCATAACTGCTCATTAGTTCAACAGCAGCTGCAGGCGAACTTGTTAATCCACGCAGTGTGCCAACTGCAACCGGAAAGAATGCAAGAAACGTACCGAGAATTGAAGCCGACAACCAACGCGGCCAGACAAAAGAACCGATCTCGAGTTTTCCTCCCCAACTCACAACCAATGGCGCAAGTGCGATCAGTGGAACAGTTTGTGACATTACAAGATATGGCAATAGCCCACGTCGAACAGTAGTGAATCGAGCCATTAGTACTGCCAGACCGACGCCAATTGTTGTGCCTAGAAAAAAACCAACCAGCGATAATCGCAGCGAAAACCATGCACCCGAGAGAACCACTTGCCAGATTTCTTTATCTGAACCCCGCACCTCTGGCCGACCGTAGCGACTAAACATCGTCGAAACGTGCGGCATTGCCGTGTCATTTGCACGGGGCAACACTCGAGCGCCAAATAGTATGCCGCCATCTTGTGGGCCAGTTGCTTTGTAAAGTTCCCAAATACCAACGAGTAAAACCAGCGTCAATAAAAACATAGATGTGCGATACGCGATGCGACGCACAAACTTCATTACTTTTTGGCCTGCGTTCGAACTGCGAATTCTGGCAAAATATGTTTGCCGTAAGCATCTAGCGTTTCTTGTTTGCCATCATGTTGCAAATAAACCGAAAACTGATCGACACCCAAATCGCGCAGTTCCTTAAGTCGCTTGAGATGCTCATCGACCTCGCCAAGAATACAAAACCGATCAACAATTGCGTCGGGCACAAAAGTTGTATGCGTGTTTCCGGCTTGACCGTGCTGTTTATAGTCGTAGCCTTCACGACCTTTTATGTAGTCGGTGAGTGCTGCCGGCACAGAACTTGAATCGCCATAGCGAGCCACAATATCTGCAACGTGATTGCCGACCATTCCACCGAACCATCGGCACTGTTCGCGCATATGCGACAAATTGCTACCAACATATGCCGGTGCAGCAACGCAGATTTTTACGCTTTTCGGATCACGACCTGCGTCGCGAGCAGCTTTACGAACGGCCTCAATTGTCCACGCCGCGATATCAATGTCTGCGAGTTGCAAAATAAAACCATCGCCAACTTCGCCAGTTAATTGCAACGCTTTGGGTCCGTACGCAGCTACCCAAACCTCGCACCTGCTTTTTGATGCCCACTCAAATTTTATTTTCGAACCGTTGTAATCAATTTCGCGGCCGTTTGAGAGCTCGCGTATCACATCAATACTTTCTCGAAGTGTTGCAAGCGTCGTTGGTTTACCGTTTGTGACACGAACTGCAGAGTCGCCACGACCGATACCGCACACCGTTCGATTGCCATACATTTCGTTTAATGTTGCAAACAAACTTGCGGTTACTGTCCAGTCGCGAGTTGCAGGGTTCGTAACCATTGGCCCGACAATGACATTTTTTGTCTTTGCCAAAATCTGGCTATATATAACGAAAGGTTCTTCCCACAAAATGTGACTATCGAATGTCCAGACGTGCGAGAAACCTTGGACATCGGCTTGTACTGCGAGATCAATCACCTGACTTGCAGGCGGCGTAGTCTGCAGAACAATGCCGATATCCATTTTGATTACCGACTGTGTGGAAAGCCGAGATCAACTTGCGATGTTCGCGGGTCTGGCCATCGTGAAGTTACGA
>JBILAG010000091.1:0-6905 GCA_044354345.1 Ilumatobacteraceae bacterium
TGCTCATAGCGTAATGATATTAGATACTTATGACGGCGAATGAACTTGAACCTCGATTATTTCTAGAATCCGATATTGATGCCGCGCTTGAGTTAAATAATCTCAATGCACCGGCTGTCGGAGAAATTGACCGCACTCAACTTGAATTTCTGTTTGAACATTCGCTTTACTCCTTTGCAATTGGCGCCGATTCATTGCACGCATTTTGTATAACTTTCGCGCCTGGTGCACCGTATACGAGCGTTAACTATCAATGGTTTTCGCAAAACTATTCTGAGTTTGTCTACTTAGACCGCATTGTTGTCAGTGAGAAAATGCGCAACAACTCACTCGGAGCAAAACTTTATGCAGCGGTCGAACAGAGAATGATCAAGGATCGCTGTGCTCCACTCTTGACTTGTGAAGTTAATTTGAACCCACCAAATTTGGGATCTATTAGATTTCACAATCGCATCGGCTTCCACGAAGTCGGTCAACAAGACTCAAAACCTGGACTTACTGTTAGTTTGCTCGCAAAAAATCTAGACTAAATTTTGCCTTCGTTGATCGCCATCTGAATCCATGGAATAACTTCATCAAGCATTGTGTCTAAAGAAGTTGTGCACTCAAAGTTTAAAAAAGATTTCGTTTTTTCCACTGATGGCACGCGGCGCTGAACGTCATACTCATATGCTTCGTCGCTTACATAATTAAACGGCTTCGATGATTTGTGAATCTTGTTCCAAATCATTTCAGCAAGTTGTAATACAGAAGTTGATTCTGCAGTTGAGATATTGAAATCTTCATTGAGCGCTTTCGGGCTTTCCATACATGTAACTATCCCTTTAGCCAAATCGCCACCATACGTGTAGTGACGAATCTGCTCACCTGTCCCAAGAATATGTAGTGGATCTTGGCCTTTGAGAATTTTCTGCACGAGATCGGGTACAACATGGCTCATTGCCAGCGAAACATTGCCCGAAAGTACTTCGACTTCGCCGAGAGCTCGACCCTCGCCCACACCTACACAATTAAACGGACGAATGATCGTAAACGGAAGTTTGTATTGATCAAACGCAGCTTGCGCAAAATACTCAACGGCAAGTTTTTGAAAACCATATGAAGACAACGGTGGTGGAATCTTGCGTTGGTCGCCCTCAACACTTGGCCAATGTTGCGAGCTCTCAAACACCATTGAAGAACTTAAATAAGTAACTTTCTGCAGTTTCCCCTGACGATGCGCTTTAATCGCAGCATCGCAAGTTGATGCCATTATTCGCTCATTAGTTGCCAACAAGTCATATGCATATGCATGAAAGTAACTGATGCCACCGATCAATGCCGCGCCCGCGATCAAATGGTCGCAATCCATTAACAAATTCGTCATTAGATCTACATCGCAGGCATCGCCCTCAACCAATTTATAGTTTGGGTGACTGTCATAACTTCTTATGACTCGCCCGTATTTTGAATAGTTATCTAAACCGACCACATTGTGGCCACGACTTAGCAACTCTTCGACTACATAGCCACCAATAAAACCAGACGCGCCAGTAAGCAGAACTTTTGACATTTTATTTAGACAACACTTTCTTTGTACCGAACGCATAACAGTACCATTTCAAATAAAGCGGTAGCCAAGTTGCAATCTTGAAATTTGACACACCAAAAGATCTGTCTAACCAAATCGTCGGAATCTCAGCAACAGGTTGTCGAAATCGCCGCGCCTTAGCAACAAGTTCAATTCCGATCTCAAAACCTTTATCACTTTCAATTCCGACCTCACGAACGAATTTTGTTGAGTAGGCCTTAAACGAATTCGTTGCATCCCGAGTGCCAACTCTGGCACCGTAGTAGAGACTTAATCCAGCAACTTTTGACATCAAACCTTTGATCAGCGGGCCACCAACTTGCTGACCGGTTTTTGCATAACGGCTTGCGCAGGCAACAACGACGCCCCGTTCAACTAACCGAGTGAGCACTGCGATTTGTGAAGCATCATCGCATCCGTCGGCCATCGTTACAACGACTACTTGGGCAGTTGCCTGGTCAATGCCAAATTTGATTGCATTTGCTGGCCCTCGACCATATGTATTTTGGACTGAGCGTAAGTTTTGAAACTCAAGTTGCAGTTTTGTCAGCGCTGGAATCGTCGTGTCATTCGCTTCGTCGTAAACGACCAAAACTTCGGCTTCGATATCAACGACTTCAAATAGGCGACGCAATACGGGCTCAACGTTTTCACCCTCGTTATAGACGGGAATGACAATAGATACCCGAGGCTTCAGATCAACACGCCTTGCTTACGAATGTTCCAGATATCGATCACTGGCTGAGAAATTTTTAAAGACGCGTACCGATGGTGAGGCGCACCAATCACAACTAAATCAACTTGCTTAAGAAGTTCGTCTTCAGAAACGAGTGAAGCATCATCATGCACAAGAGAGTCGGCGCACAGAACCGATTCTGCCTTGAATCGCAAAATTCGTTTTAATTTGTATGACAAACTTGAGCGAATATCGTCGCTCTCGGCTTTGAATGCCATGCCCAATATTCCAATGGTCATTTTTGACAAGTCATAGTTTTTTTCAATTCGCGAAACAAGATACAACGGCAGACCTTCATTGATCATCATGCTTGAATGGCCGAGAGTAAAATTGTTGTTGTTGAACGCCGCGAGTTGCATCGTGTCTTTAAATAGACAAGGACCGGCAGCAAAGCCTGCGCCTGGCATATCTGCCGCTCGAGGATAATCATGGGTGATTGCATGACGGACACGTTCAAAGTCAACGCCGAAATCATTGGCGATTGTATACAGCTGATTAGCCGCTGCGAATTTAATGTAACGCCAAGTATTTGTAAACAACTTTGCGAGCTCTGCTTCTTCGGGGCTTACAACAATCACGTTTTGAGTGAGACAACTAAATAGGTTTTTAGCGCGTTCAACTGCCTCTGGAGTTCTTGCAGAAATTATCTGAGGTAGCGCAATCAATTCTTCGACTGCTTTGCCTTCAGCAATTCTCTCTGGGCAAAAACTCACATCTATTTTCTTGCCACTATTAGCGATCACTTTTTCGACAAGTTTCGTAACTCCTGGGTAAACCGTGCTACGCAACACCAGATGTTGGCCATCTTTGAGAACATCGAGTAACGAAATCACGGCATTTGGTACCGCCTCAGGATCTGGGTTCAAGTGCTCATCAACAGGTGTTCCGATCACAACGACTACATGCTCTGCATTTGAAACAACATTTCTGTCACTCGACGCAGAAAATGTTTTTGTTGTTAAAACATTCGTCAGCACTTCTAATGCGCCAGGCTCATCAAATGGCATCTCGCCACTGTTTACTCTTGCAACAACCTGAACATTCGTATCAAAAGCAACAACTTTTAAAGTTTTAGAGGCCAAGATAATCGCAAGTGGAAGCCCGACGTGGCCACAACCACCAACAACAACAACATCTTGAGCGAATTTCATTTCTGAACCATTCCCGTAATTCTAGGTTCTAAATAGGCTCGACCGCCTAGAGTTCAATCGTGTTTGCTTCGGTGATGATCAATATTTACAGCAAAGTCAGATCAAATATTTGGGCAGTCGGGCTATCTAGTTGCAGTGCCGCTCTCGCGCTCACATCAAATAGATCTGGAGTCGGTTGGAGTTGGGACTCAACTGATTACGTTGCGGTCGGCACCAACATCGCAAACGGTCGTGGGTTACTCGATGTAACTGGATTACCGATGACAGTTCGTCCGCCGGGGCTTTCAGTTTTGATTGCAGCTGGTATTTCAGTTGGACTCAGCACAAATCTATTTTTATTACTTCTTAATGCAACTTGTGCATTCATTGTCGTGGCCGTAACTTTCGCACTGTTACAGCGCGCGATTAATAATCGTGCGCTAATTATTGCGACTACAGCGTTTGTCGCATTCAGTCCGGCATTGTTATGGCAATACTCAATGGCTTGGTCAGAACCACCATTTCTTGCAGTGCTCCTAATTGCAATGTTTATCTCTTTACAGAAGATGTCATATACGAAAGCAGCCCTGATGCCTCTACTCATGGCGGCGTTATTTTTTATTCGTTATGTCGGTCCGGTTTTTGCAGTCGCACTTACTATTTCGTCACTAGTTATAAACCGTAAGCAACTTGGATTAATTAGATCAGCAATTATAAATTCAGTGGGTTTCGCTATTTCATTTCTCCCCTGTTGGTTGTGGCTAATTCGTAATCGACGAATCGATGGAACTTTCACAGGTGCTCGTGCTCCAGGCGGAGGATCTCTAATTGATCCGCTAAAAACACTTACCGGAACCTTGGGCACTTGGGTTCTTGGCAAACCATTTGAAGGCGGAATTTATATGTCATGGTCTGACTATCCGACTTCAGCCAAGTTCGCAGGTACATCATTTTTGATAATTTTCGTGGGTCTTTTACTGATCATCGCTGCTAAAAATTTTAAAATCACAAAATTTAAAGTAAACAAGCGCACTAATCAAAATAAACAAAACGCAGATGTCTTGATTTTGTCGGCAACCATTTCAATTTTGTATTTATGTTTTTCGGCTTATCGGTTTGTGCACTGGGAGTTAGGGCCCTTAGATAACCGCATGATCATTCCGATTTATGTACCAATCATTATTCTCGTTGCAATTGCAGTTGAACATTCAATCACTAGCCAAAAACAATTTCGTCTAATAATTGGCGCCGGTTTTATCGCGCTATTCGGCCTGCATTTAACATCGGTAACAAAAGATGCTCTGGCGTTTGGCAACGACGGACGACACTGGTCTGGCAAAGGCTTTCAAGAATTACCCATCCACGAATTTGTGAAAACTCTTCCTGCTAGAAGTCTGATACTCAGTAACCAACCACAACAACTTTTCTCGATTTCTAAGCGACCACCAGTCTTTAATCAATACCAACTTGATGCAGCTCAAAAAAGACGTTGTAGTCATCGTTATTTTGTTTGGTACAACACTTTGTATCACGACGGAACACCAAATATTGAGTCGATGCCACAGGGTGCAACACAGATTTTTACAGATAGTTGGGGCACAATTTTTGATTTAGGCGCATGTCGCGACGACATTAATTTTTATTGGCCATAGTAAAGTTATATCTATATGAAAATAGGTGTTTTAGTAGTCGCCTATAACGCACAAGCCACGTTGTCGCGGGTGCTAGATCGCATACCGCTAGATTTCGCAAAGCAAATTGACTCGATCTTGGTGTGCGACGATGCCAGCACTGATGACACGCACAATGTTGGTTTGCAATATCAAAGCAACTCGCAACTTCCTTTAACGATCGTGCGCCACGAAATCAATCTTGGTTATGGGGGTAATCAAAAAACTGGGTACCAGTGGGCGCTTGAGAAAAACCTTGACATAGTTGTGTTGCTCCACGGCGATGGTCAATACGCCCCAGAGTATCTTCCGCAAATGGTTGCGCCAATCGTCGCTGGCCACGCGGATGTTGTCTTTGGTTCTCGGATGATCACCCAAGGTGGTGCACGACAAGGCGGGATGCCGCTCTACAAGTTTGTCGGCAACAAGATTTTGACGACATTACAAAATCGTCTGGCAAATGTTTCGCTAACCGAATGGCACAGCGGATACCGCGCCTACAGCGTTGCTGCTTTACGCAAAGTTAACTTCTTAAAAAACTCAGACTATTTTGATTTTGATTCACAAATCATCTTGCAAATGATCGGTGCGCGACAGAGAATTGTCGAAATTGAAATACCTACTTTTTATGGCGACGAGATCTCGCGGGTCAACGGAATCAAATACGGAATAAAGATATTGATCCATACACTCAAATTTAGGTTGTCGTCAAACAAGAGTTACTTCTAACCCAAGCAATGCGAGCTTTAATTGATCCACTTTGGCTACTAATAGTCGTCTTAATGGTTGCGATTTTTGCGAAATCCAAGATTCCAAAGATCAATCGAGTTGTCAAACTGCTTGCGCGCATCAGCATCGCATCGCTAGTTTTTCTCTCAACCAGTTTTGCGACTTCAATTTTTGATTCGCTATTGAATACTGAGCAAACAGTTAACTCAGATTGGTCACCTGAGTTTATTTTCGTTTTGGGTGGTGGTTATGAAGTTGGTGCAACACCACCTGAAGACTTTTTGGGCACAGAAAGTATTCGCCGAGTAAACGCCGCTTCGGTCTTATGGCAAAAATACCCACGAGCAATGGTGGTATTTTCTGGTCAAGAACCTGGGACCGAGGGTGAGCGCCCACCAACTAGGCACGGTGATTTAGCAGCCGAGCGTGCTGTTTCGCTTGGGCTAGCTGAAAGCCGAATAATTATCGAGTCAACTTCGTTCAATACGCAAGGTCACGCGAATCAAGCCAAAACTTTAACTGGAATCAAATCAGATACGCCGATCGCGATGGTCACGTCAAACTTTCATCTACGCCGAGCACTTCGCGAATTTCAACGGTACTTTTCAGATGTTTCTTCGTTTGGTACAGAAGATCAAGTTTTTGGTTTTTCACTGTTTAGTTTTATCCCATTCACTTCAAGCCTCGACGACAATACATATCGAATCAAAGAGTTTGTCGGCATCATCGTCTATCAATTGACGAGTTAGCCACCAAAGTAAGATTTGGTCTAATGACAAAGAAGCAAACAGTTGTTAAAAACTGGTGGTTTATTGCGTCAGGTTTTGTTTACACCCTTCTGATTTTTGCGCGAGATTGGAAAGCGATCGATCGCATCGGCGCCGACACTGGCTACACATATGTTCCAGACGCCGTAAGAGAAAATCTGTGGGTGGTGTTTAAACCATTCCCTGAATATTTTGAAATTTCCGGTCGCGCCGCGGCAGAAATTGTTGCTCTCTTTCCAATTAGATACCACGCCATTGCGTCTTCAACTGTTGTTAACTTAATTTGGGTCGCTCTCGGATTGT
>JBILAG010000093.1:0-6890 GCA_044354345.1 Ilumatobacteraceae bacterium
GTCATCGTTTTTGCCGACGATAACTCCATAACCAGAAGGTGGCTGCGTCAGTTTTTCAACTTCATCTCGTAATGTCGAGATGTGCTCACGAGATTCTCGAAGCGTATATGAGAGTTTCTCATTTTGAGCTACAGCGTGAGCAAGTTGACTTTTAGCCTCAAGCAATTTCTCTTCGAGATGTCGCGCACGCTCTTGCGCTAACTCAGGACTCTGGTCTCCTGCTCGTGCCATCGTGAATTTTGCCTCTCGTTGTATGTCTGTGCCTACCGTATAGGTCAATCCGCAAGATGCAAATATTGTGAATTAACTAAACCGCCAAGACAACGAATTTGCCGTGTAACATATTCTCGTTGCGGTATAAGTCTTAAAACAAGGGAGCGTCAAATGAAGGTATGGATTGATCAGGATCTCTGCACAGGCGATGGTCTTTGTGAAGAAATTGCTCCTGATGTTTTCACTTTGCTGGACGATGGTTTGGCTTATGTTCGTGAGGGTGCAAAAGTTTTTGCAACAGCCAAAGGCAATGAACAAGGTGCTGCAGGCGTTGCTAATTTCCCCGATGCGATGCTTGATGCAGTTGTTGAATCCGCTGAAGAATGCCCAGGAGAGTGCATTTTCATCGAGCCGTAAATTTTTCGGTTTGTAATTTAATCGCCGATGTATCTGGCGCTTGTCAAGAATCCGGTGTGCGCGACCATTCTGTGATCAGGACGCACTGACGCACCCTCGATATGCCAAGTTCGGTGCAGTACCTCTAGCGTTCGGCGGTCAAGCCATCCGTCTCCCATTGCTTCTTGGGTTCGTACAGCCTGCGTGATACTCGGCGAATACGAAACCACTAGTGCGCCTCTTCTCAATACTTTATTGGCGTGTTCAATGACCTGCCAAGGTTCAGGTAAATCTAAAACCATTCGGTCAAAATCTGTTTCTTCGATTCCTAAATAGGCATCACGAATTGAGACGTTGTAACGCTCGAGCGCCGATTCTCCGAGAAATTCACGAACATTTGTCTGGGCACGATTCGCAAAGTCTTCTCGCAGCTCGTAACCAGTGATAACTGCCCCATAGCGAAGCATCGTCATCGACAACGCTCCTGATCCGAGCCCAGATTCGAAAACTCTTACACCCGGCGTAATGTCGGCCATCATGCAAATCGGGGCAAGATCTTTTGGGTAAATAACTTGTGCGCCGCGTGGCATTTGTACAACAAAGTCTTCAAGGGTCGGGCGCAACGCAATGTAATACGCTCCTTTGGTTGATTGCACGGTTGCACCTTCGTGCGCATCAATAATCAGACTGTGCGCGAGAAAGCCGGCATGGGTATGAAACTCGCCATTTTCTTTCAATGTAAATAAATAACGTCGCTTCTTTACATCAAGCAGAAGAACCTTCTCGCCGTAATTAAACATCTGCGGGTCTGATTTCGAAACATCTAAACGACATTTGCATCAACGATCTGAACGCGATTTGATCGTAATTGAGTCACCCTGTCGAAACTTTCGTCGAACAACCTGTTGGCTAGATGGTTTCATATGTCGTCGCAAAAATCGGTAGACGCTGAACCAAAAACTTAACTTTGCCGAACGCGAGATGAGCTTTTGAAACATGTGTTAAATTTTTCTGTCAATTACTTGTTGCTAAATATTTCAATGATGCTGCGATTCTTTTTGCCACTGCGCTTGCCAAACATGAATGCCGTCAGCAACGCCACGATTGCGACACCAATTTTAACTAGTCTGATTTGCTCAGACTTGTCTGCAACCTTTGATTGAACATCATCCTGAAACAAAATCAGTTGTTTGTGTAATTCGTCACGCGTTACACGTTGCTCTAGTTGCGTCATAATTTATTTCTCGAGCGTTCCACGTTTGATTCGCGAATTCGCCACAAATCCAACTGCTAGACAAATAATCACAGTTATTAGATAACAGAGCCACGACCAAGTATTTGATGCACCCAATGGGGTTGTCTGCACCAACCTTAAAATGCCCAATGATCCGATTACAACGCCGATGCTTATTAATACAGCGGCGAATAAGCCGAACGCAAGCCAACGGCCAGCACCACGGAGTGGATCTATCGCCTCTTGTTTCGCGTATTTGATAACGAGGTCGTACAACTCTGAAACTTTAATTTTTTCTTGTGATTCGTCAGCGGGCACTAGTTCATTCTACGACATCATTCTTCGAGCTAGCCCTATTTAAGTGGCGCAACCTTCTCGAGGTCTATTGAATCGCCACCAGTCGCCAAAGATGAAATTAGTGAATTCCAAATTGGGATATATATCTCAGTGGTTGAAGTACCCGTTCCATTTAAAAGCAAAGTAAATACTGTTGCATGATCATCGCTGAATGGAAAAACCCCAGAGAGCGCTTTGACTCCTGTGAGCGTGCCAGTTTTGCCTCGCAACACATTTAGTGCTGGTCCAGTTATGAAATTTTCGCGTAATGTGCCAATTGATCCAGCTATTGACATGCCTTTAACTAGGTCGCTATCTGCACCAGCACGTTGCAAGAGCGAAGTCAGCAAATTGCACGTTAATTGGGTTGAGCGGTCTAATCCTGAGCCATCGCCGAGCGCGACCCCTGCCGAAGGTAGTTGCCATTCAACAATTTTGTTGGCTATAACTTGTAATCCAGCCAGGCGTGTCGCTGCACCTTGCGACACTCGTCCGATTTCTTTCAACAATAATTCAGCAGTGTTGTTGTCACTATTTGTCAACATCTCGGCAACAATGTCACGAAGTGGGACAGAATCAATTTTTGCAATTTGTGGAGTGTCTGGTGGTGCGGTATCAATATCTGGAGATCCCTTAACGAATATTCCACTCTCTTTCAATAAACGAGTGAACTCTTTTGCAGCAGCAAATGCTGGGTTTGCAAGTTTCACAGGAGAATCAGAAGTGTTCGCATCATTAATCATCAGAGCACCAAGCGGACCAGCCTCAGTGCCTCTGATTCCGTCTCCCCAATTGGGCGAATAACGCTCGCGATCATAAAGCGACTCATCACCGATGACACTGCCTTGAATGCTTTTTACGCCCGATGAGACTAATGATTCAACGAGGCCTTCAACATAAGTTGGTGTCATAGTCGGATACTTTTCGGTTGGCGGATAATCGCGCGTAGTTAGTAATGGATCACCAGAACCAACTAGCCATAGATCTCCTCGCACAACAGAACCCTCAACAACACCGAGAAGCTTCGTAGAAAAAACTGTGTCTGGCTTTATCACGTCCAGCGCAACTGCTGCAGTGAGAAGTTTCATGTTGCTACCCGGAATCAACGCAAGATCAGAGCGTAAAGAATAGATTTCTCGATCATCTGTGCGAACTGTCAGGCAAGAATCAGCAGGCAATGTCGTGCTGAGTTGTTGAAGTTTCGCAGCCACCCGAACTTTAAGTGTCGAATCGACAAGAGCTTGCGGGATTCTTCTCGCTGAAAAAATTGGAGTGACCGGCGGTTTATCGAGTTGATCTGAGATTTTTAACGTGGCAGAACGAGTTTCTTTAGTTTGGGCAACCTCTATCGCAGAAACTAAAGGAACGCAGCCAATTAAAGTTGCGAATAGCAACACACCGATGAGTCTGTTGATTTGTGTTCGCTCGCAATAGTCGTTAAAGCGTTGTCGTTGTTTGCGAAACTTCACTTAGCGACTCCACGCCATTTTGAATATTGATACGAATGTGCGAGTGCTCTGGCTGCGCGTTGTCCGTTCGCATAGCAAAGTCTCTCCGACTCTTGAACCGCTTTCACACCAGGATTATTCACATCGGCCACACCTAATTCTGTTGCAACGAGAATAGGTTTACCAGTTTCAATAGAAAGTTCAGCCGCAACTTGGGCGAATCTTTCATCTTGGCGTTGGTGATAACTGACAATTCGTTCTAACCCAAAATCTGGATAGAAGTGACCTTCGGTCATTAGTCGCGCTTGGTTGGATTGAATTCCAAGCCCGAGAAATATTATTGAGTCGACAGCCGGATGCGTGGCGATTAATCGCATCACTTCTGGAATCGTGTCGCGCGTTTCTCCACCAGCGCAATCGACTGGATTATTGTGGCTCCAGCGATCTGGCAATAGCGCCGAAATTGAATCGCTCAAATCTTGGGGCAAAGTAATCAATTTCAAAACATTGTCGTTCGAGATTACGTCAGAAGTCACGACTCCCCAGCCGCCAACAGTCGTTAGCACAACCACATTTGGCCCCTTTGGTAGTGGCTGAGTTGCAAAGGTGGCAGCAACATCAAAAGCTTCTTCAGCGCTGGCGACCCGAGTTACACCATTCGCGAAACACACTCCATCGAAAACGCGGTCGTTACTTGCTAACGCACCGGTGTGGCTTGCCGCAGCAAGAGCACCGCTTGATGTTGATCCACCCTTGACAACAACCAACGGCTTAACTGCGCTAATTGATTTCATACTTGATGCAAGTTTTTCGCCGTCTTGAATTCCTTCTAGGTATACAAGTGCAACTGATGTTGCTTCGTCAGTGGCGAAAAAATCTAAAACTTCAGGTACACCTGTGCATGCAGCATTGCCGGCAGAAATCGCCCGAGCAATACCTACACTCGTAAATCGCGCATAGTTCATAAAACTTGAAACAAAATTGCCGCTTTGGCTAGCTACCGAAATTGCACCTTTAGGCGGATACGGCCCAACAATTTGTGCACAGAGATTCACTGGTGTGCTTACAAGCCCTTGCCCATTCGGGCCAATTAGTAAAATATCAAGGTCACGTGCCTTATCTTTTAGCAACTTTTGGGCTTGTACACCAGACTCGCCAGTTTCGCCATAACCAGCGGATGTGATGTAAACAGAGCGAATATTTTTTCGGGCACAAGCTTCAAGGATTGAAATATTTGTTGATGCGGGCGTGCACACAAAAGCCAGATCTATTTCGTTTTCGGGTAGATCATCGATCGTGGCCACAGATTGCACTCCGAGTACTTCGGCAAGTTCAAGATGTGTTGCGAAGATCTGCCCCTTGTAACCACATGAAATGAGATTATGTAGTGAGACGAAGCCGAACTTTCCAGGGTGGGTTGAAGCGCCGACAACGACCACTCCTCTTGGATTAAATAGCGATTCAAAAAATCGACCCGTTGTATTTGACGAAACATCTCTGGGCGGTGTCGGCGCATCTTTAACGACAAGCGCATCGACCGCAACAATAGAGCCGTCACTTCTAACCAAGATCGGGTTGATGTCAATCGAAGAAAAACTTGGGTCGCTTTCAGCTGCCTTTGACAATGCAACTAATGCATCTCCTAGTTCATCTTTTGAAACCGCCGACTCACCACGAAAATCCTCAAATATCTTTTGTTGACGCAACCGTCCTTGCAAAGCAAGAGCGTCAGGCTTAGTAAGTGGCACAGGAGCGAATGCGACATCTGCAATAACTTCTGCATAGATACCGCCAAGGCCAAGCATGACAAATAATCCGAATTGTGGATCGCGCAAAACCCCGGCGATAAATTCTCGCTTGCCTGACTCCATTTTGGCGATTAATAGCGAAACATCACCATCGTCGACAGTTGCTTTGGCTAATAATTCGCTTGCGGCTATTGCAGTGGCGTCGGCAGAGTTGACACCAAGTCGAACAAGCCCTCGCTCAGTCTTGTGCGCAATTGAGTCTCCACACAATTTCACCACCACTGGGAATCCAATTTGTTCGGCTGCCTTGACAGCATTTGCGATTGGATCGCCATCAGTTGTGACTTCTATTTCGGCAGCGAAAACGACACCAAATTGTTGAAGAAGAGATTTTGATTTTGTTTCTGAAAGAGTGGTCTGACCCGAGATAATCACATCGTCAGAGTAGTGTGAGACGCATGCTCAATGTTGTCAAAATTTTATTATTAGCCGTGCTTGTGGGTTTCTCAGTGACAACTTTGGCCAACCTTGGAACCACGGTTTATATGCACCGCGCGCTTGCCCACAAGGCTTTAACGCTTCATCCTCTTGCGGGTTTTTGTGCGAGATTCACAATCTGGTTGTCAACTGGCATTCGTCCGCGTCAATGGGTCGCGGTGCATCGCAAGCACCACGCGTTCACTGATCAAGAGGGCGATCCTCACTCGCCGGTACTTCTCGGTTGGAAGAACGTCCAGATGCGTAATGTCGTTCTGTACCGAATCTCAGCAAATGACCCGCAGACAGTTGAGCGCTACGCAAAAGACTTGCCACAAACTCGTCTAGACAAAATATTTTTCGATCGTGCGCTAGTTGGTTTGGGACTTGGAGTTGCTCTTTTGGTTTTCGTGTTTGGGCCAATGGTTGGGTTGTTGGCCGCTGTTGTTCATTTAAACGCTTACCTTGCAGGTTCTGCAGCGGTAAATGCAATTGCTCACCACTTTGGTCGAAAGCCATATGCCAACGGTGCAGGTAATTTGCAATGGCTTGCATTGCTCACTGCCGGAGAAGGGTTGCATAACAATCATCATGCTGCGCCAACATCAGCGCGACTCTCGCACCGGTGGTATGAACTTGATCCAGGTTGGTGGCTCATCAGATTTCTCAGTTCGGTAAAGCTCGCCAAAGTACGACTTGCTACTGTGCGCTTAAAACCGTCTGCACACCGCGTGACTGTTTAGATATTCCCAGATTTTATGCAAATAATTTCAGCCCTTTTCGTAGAAAACTTTGCGCTTCGTCAAGCGCCTGGTCCAAGTACCCGAATTGATTTAACTGGTGCTTTCTTTTCAATGGCAGCGCCGACTCCTGTGCCGGTCACGATAGATCCACATTTGGTTGTTTTGATTTATTGCAGTCCTGACGAACCAGGTAATTCGTTGCTCGAAGTGATTTTTCGTGCTGGGCCATCTGCGGATGATGAGCAGCTGGCTCGCAATGTAAGCCCGTTTACCGTTGAACCAGGCAAATTCACCT
>JBILAG010000092.1:0-6890 GCA_044354345.1 Ilumatobacteraceae bacterium
TGGCATTAGAGATGTTGACGCGAATGATACGAAGTGGAGATTTTCATCCACTGCAGGTGATGGCGATTCTGCACACACATTATTTGAAATTGATGCGGCTAGATGGGCCAGAATTGCACAGCCCAGCAGATGTGTTGAATTTAATTGGCGGCAAGAGCGAATTTCAAGGCAAAAAGTATCTCACGCAATATCGGCGCATTGGCAGTTCTGGGATATCTCAGGCAGTGCAATTATTGGCACGTGCTGATGTTGACTTGCGAGGAGGTAAAGATCTTGGCGAAGAGTTGACGATGGAGATTCTTGTCGCGCGATTGTCTCGCTTGGTTTCTTCAACTAAGTCAAGCCGGACGAACCGAGCTTTTTCGCCTAAGCGAAACTAAAACTTATTTCGCAGCGGCTGCGGTTGCGTTAAGTTTGCGCATTAAGCGACTCTTACGGCGAGCAGCTTGCTTAGGATGAATGATGCGCTTTCGGGCTGCAGTGTCAAGACGCTTAACGGCCAGGCGCAGTGCCTCGGCGTTTTCAGGTGTGCCTGCGGTCTCATTTGCGGCTTTGACTCGTGAACGCAATTCACTGCGAACAGCCTTGTTGCGTTCGTTAGCTTTGGCGTTGGTAATGATGCGCTTTTTCTGAGATTTGATATTTGCCACGTCGCAAGGCTAACAGCGGGTAAGGGCTTGCCAAACACGAGGCGTGTAGAATTTAAATTCGGCGTGAAGATCAAAGTCTTAAAAGAAATGGCCTAATGGATTTAGCTTTAATAAGAAACTTCTCGATCATCGCCCATATTGATCACGGCAAATCGACACTTTCTGACCGAATTTTAGAGATGACTAATGCAGTTGAGGCGAGAGCGATGCGAGCTCAGTATCTCGACACGATGGATCTTGAACGTGAGCGCGGTATCACGATCAAAGCCCAAAATGTGCGCGTCAGTTGGAAGGGCAACACGCTGCATCTGATTGACACACCGGGACACGTTGACTTTGGATATGAAGTGAGTCGTTCGCTTGCTGCATGTGAAGGCGTTGTCTTGGTCGTTGACGCTGCTCAAGGTATTGAAGCGCAGACCTTAGCAAACTGTTATTTAGCGCTTGAAAATAATTTAGAGATTGTTGCCGCCTTAAATAAAATCGATCTTCCGGCTGCAGACCCTGATCGATATGCAATGGAGATTGAAAAAGTTCTTGGCATTCGCGCTGAAGATATTTTGCGAATCTCAGCGAAGACCGGACATGGAGTACCAGAGCTATTGGATGCAATCGTCGAAAGAATTCCTGCGCCTAAAGGTGACCCAGAGGCTGCGTTGCAAGCGCTGATTTTTGACAGTCAGTACGACCAATATCGAGGTGTTGTCTCGTCAATTCGCGTGATGAATGGCCGTATTCGAAGTTCAGACAAGCTGCGATTTATGCAAACTAATGCAGTACACGAAGCACTTGAGGTAGGTGTGCGCCGCCCAGTGCCTTCACCAGTTGATGAACTTGGGCCGGGTGAAGTCGGATATTTAATCGCAGGTATCAAAGATGTCGGTGAAGCACGAAGTGGCGAAACTGTAACCCACGAAGCACGACAAGCAAGTGAGCCTCTAGCTGGTTATAGCGATCCGAAGCCGATGGTTTTTTGTGGGTTGTTTCCAATTGATGCTGATGACTTTGAAACTTTGCGTGAGAGTTTGCAGAAGTTAAAACTCAATGATGCTTCAATTAGTTATCTGCCAGAGTCTTCAGGCGCTCTTGGTTTTGGTTTTAGGTGTGGCTTTCTCGGTTTATTGCATATGGAGATTGTTAAAGAACGACTTGAGCGTGAATTTAACTTGGCGCTGATTGCAACTGCGCCGTCGGTGCAATATCAAGTTACAAAAACAGATGGCACGCTAGAAATTGTTGATAACCCTGCAGAGTTGCCGCCGACGGTATATATCAAGTCGATTCAAGAACCTTATTTTAAAGTGAACATTATTACTCCGAAGGACTACACAGGAACTCTGATGGACCTTTGCCAAACTCGCCGTGGCGAACTCGGCAAACTTGAGTATCTTTCGCCAGAGAGAGTCGAGTTGCATTATTTGATTCCGCTTGCTGAGGTAGTTGTTGACTTCTTTGATCAAATGAAAAGTCGGTCTCAGGGCTATGCAAGTCTCGACTATGAACTCGATGGCTACCGCGAGTCAGATTTAGTAAAAGTTGATCTCTTTCTAAATGCAATTGCCGCCGATGCCTTCAGCACAATTGTGCATCGCGACAAGGCTTATGACTATGGTAAGCGGATGTGCGAGAAACTCAGAGAGCTGATTCCGCGACAGATGTTTGATGTGCCTATTCAGGCTGCCATCGGCGGCAAGTTCATCGCTCGCGAAACTGTTAAAGCTAAACGTAAAGATGTTTTAGCAAAATGTTATGGTGGCGATATTTCGCGTAAGCGCAAACTTCTTGAAAAACAAAAAGAAGGCAAAAAGAAGATGAAGTCAATTGGTCGTGTTGAAATACCTGGTGATGTGTTTATCTCGGCGTTAAAACTCGACGACTGATTCAGAAAAAATTATGTCTGATAACCGGAGCGGTATTTTTCGCTCGCTTAAATATTTTAATGCGCGACTTTTTTTCGCTGGACTGCTGGTCTCGAATATTGGTAGTTGGCTGCAACTAACGGCGTCATCTCTTTTGCTTTATCGGATTACGGGCAACGCAGCAGATCTTGGTTACAACGTCGCATTTCAGTTTTTACCGATGTTAATTTTTGGTACTTGGTGCGGGGCTTTGGCAGACCGACATAATCGGCGAAGAATTGCTTTGATTGCCCAATCTGGACTTGCAGTGCAGGCGCTTTTGATTGGCGTGCTCGACTTAACCGGTTTTATAAATGTTCCAATTATCTATGCGTTGTCGCTTTTGCTTGGGATAATTGGCGCATTCGACAATCCTGCGCGAAGAGGGCTCGTGACAGAATTAGTGCCGCCAGTTGATTTGCCGAATGCAATGTCTTTAAACACTGCAGTTATGACGGGTTCAAGAATTTTTGGCGCGGCAATCGCAACTGCACTCGTCGGCCCACTTGGCACTGGCTGGCTATTTATTCTTAACGGTGTTTCGTATACAGCGATGATTTATGGTATTACTGGTTTGCGAAAAAGTGAGATGTATCCGCCAATTCGCCGGCCCGCTGGTGGTTCACCAGTTCGTGATGTGTTTAAATTTGTCGCTGGTAATCGGCGCTTGGCAACGATGTTCTCTGTCTATGTGATGGTGAGCACTTTCGCCTTTAATTATGGTGTGGCGTTGCCGAAACTCGCTGACCTTAGATGGGGAGATGCTCGAGCATTCGGTTGGATTATGGCAGTTACAGGTATCGGCAATCTCGCTGGTGCGCTACTTACTGCGCGACTTAAAGTTGTGACAATGCGCTGGTTCGTCAGCAATATTGCGTTACTTGGTTTATCTGCAATAGGTTTGGCATTTGCGCCAAATTTACTCGTTGCATTTTTGTGGAGTTTGCCACTTGGATTGGGTGGAGCGGCGATGATCGCTTCTGGCAATGCAATCAGTCAGCAAGAATCACCGCCTGATATGCGCGGCAGACTATTGGCACTCACGGCTGTTGCATTTTTGGGCAGCACTCCGATTGGCGGACCAATAACGGGTTTGATCGCGGACAATGTTTCACCAGAGTGGTCTGTTGCTTATGGCGGTGTAATTACATTAATTAGCGCTGCTGTTGCAGTAGTCATGTGGCGCTAGAGAGATCTGAGGTATTTGTGAACCCGACTGTGATGTGGTTTCGTCGTGATTTGCGACTTGAAGATAACCCGGCTTTAGTTGCCGCCGGCAAAGCTAGTCAGTCAGGCAAAGTTGTGCCGTTGTTTGTTTTAGATCCGATGTTCTTAACACGCTCTGGTGCGCCGCGTCTGGCATTTTTATTTCGTTCGCTGCGTGAGTTAAATGATCAAATGTCTGGGTCGCTAGTTATTCGCATCGGTGACCCAGTTGACGTAGTTGCGCAAGTTGCCAATGAAGTTGGTGCAACAGAAATCTTCGCAGCAAAAGATTTTGCGCCATATGGCCAAAAGCGTGATGCCTTGGTTGCTCAAGCACTCAAAAACATCGGTACGAAATTGAATCATGTTGGTTCGCCATATGCAGTTGACCCAGGCACAGTTCGCAAGGCAGACCACACGCCGTATGCCGTGTTCACCCCATTTTCAAAGATTTGGCTGGCGCATGGGTGGCCAGCGCCGACCGGCAAGGCGCGCATAACTTGGCATGGCGCGCCAGATGTTGCGACGCAAGAAATACCGGCTGACCCAGTTTTGACGGCGCGGATTGCCGATGTTGGAGCAAAAGCGGCGTGGAAGCGTTGGGAACATTTTTCGAAAACTGGTCTGAATAAATATAAAAGTGAACGCAATAATCCAGACCTTGATGGATGTAGCAAGTTGTCGGTGTACTTAAGGTTCGGTGCGATTCATCCAAGGCAATTGTTGGCAGAACTTGACTCAAATGCCGATCACGACATCTTCCGCAGCGAACTTTGTTGGCGTGAATTTTACGGTGATGTGTTATTTCATCAACCTCACACGACATGGAAGAATCTTCAACCGAAAATGGACAGTATTCAAGTTGATACTGACGCGCAGGCTAAAAAGAAGTTTGCGCAATGGTGTGCAGGAAATACTGGTTATCCAATTGTTGATGCGGGAATGCGACAGATGTTGGCAACAGGTTGGATGCACAATCGATTGCGGATGGTTGCGGCAAGTTTTTTGGTTAAAGATTTGCATCTACCGTGGCAATGGGGCGCGAAATTTTTTATGAAGCATCTAGTAGACGGTGACATTGCATCAAACAATCACGGATGGCAGTGGACGGCTGGCACTGGAACTGATGCTGCGCCATACTTTCGTGTTTTTAATCCTGTGCTACAAGGCGAGAGGTTTGACCCAGATGGCAATTTTGTTAAAGAGTGGATTCCAGAGTTGCGTGACGTGTCGAAGAAATTTATTCATTCGCCTTGGCTCGCGCAAAGTGGGCTCTTCGGCAACTATGTGGCGCCGATGGTAGATCATTCGCAAGAGCGCGACGAGGCTTTAAGTCGGTACAAAATTAGCGGAGAAAACAACCGCTCGGTAATCTAAGTAGGCTAAAAGGTAACAAATGCTTGATGATCGTAAAACCGCCATCCTCCGAGCAATCGTTGAGGAGTACATCGCCACCGCAATGCCGGTCGGCTCTTCACACATTGCTAATTCGCAAGAGTTCGCAGTCTCGTCGGCCACTGTGCGTAACGACATGGCGGTGCTTGAACGTGAGGGTTTCCTTACTCATCCTCATACTTCTGCAGGGCGGATACCAACTGACAAGGGTTATCGTTTTTTCGTCGACAACCTTGTACCCAATGGCACTCTAGGTTCTATCGAGCAAGCTAAGGTCGGCAGCTTCTTTGAGAACGCTCACTTTCGCCTCGAAGAAACTTTACAACGAACTTCAATGTTGCTAACCCAACTAACTAATTATGCGTCTGTGGTTATTGGGCCGAGCGTTGAGGTTGCAGTTATTCGGTCGGTGCAACTCGTGCGACTCTCAAGTCATCACCTAACCGTTGTCGTTGTATTATCAAATGGCTCTGTTGAAAATGAGCAACTTGAAATCAGTCATGATGTTTCAGATGAGACCATCGTTGATGCTGCCTTTAAATTGCAAAAACTGATGCTTAATGCGCCATTGCGCGATATTCAACTGATGCGTACCACCAATCACAAGTCGGCTGATGGTATTTCTGAATTGTGCGAAAAAGTTCTTGCATCTCTAGACCGAACCCGCAATGACGAGACGTTCTTTGTTGGTGGCGCGTCACAGATGGCTGAAGCGTTTGATGCAGTTGAGATCGTGCGTAATGTTCTACACACGCTTGAACAGCAATATGTCGTCGTTACATTGGTGCGCGACATGTTAAGTCGAGGATTGTCGGTCGCAATTGGTGCGGAGCATGGTGTCGAGCCACTCTCGGCATGTTCTGTGGTTTTGGCGCCCGTTATGGCCGATGGAGAAAACATTGGCACGGTTGGTGTGCTTGGACCAACGCGTATGAATTATCCGCAGGCCTTGGCAACTGTTGAACTTGTTAGCGATCGTCTCGGTCGTCGATTAACTGAAAGTTAAAGTATTTATGGCTGCAGATTTTTATAAGTTGTTGGGCGTATCGCAATCTGCGAGTCAAGAAGAGTTGAAACGTGCGTATCGCAAGCGTGCGCGCGAGTTGCATCCAGATGCGAACCCAAATAATCCTGAGGCTGAAGAGCAATTCAAAGAATTGAGTCGGGCTTACGAAGTTTTGTCTGATCAAAATACTCGCGCGCGCTATGACCAATTTGGTGAAGCAGGAATTTCGGGAGGAGGTCGAGGCAACGGTGCAGGCGGTGACCCATTTGGTGGCGGTGGATTCGGCAGTATCTTCGATGCATTTTTCGGCGGAGACTCACCGTTTGGTGGTGGAGGAGGTCAACGTCAATCGGCTGGTCCGCAACGTGGGCCAGATTTAGAAACTCAATTAAAGATCGAGTTCGCACAAGCCGTATTTGGTTGTACTTCTGCCGTGACTATTCGTACGGCGGTTCGTTGCGATGATTGCAGTGCCACTGGTGCGGCCGCAGGAACCTCGGTGACAACATGTTCTGATTGCGGTGGAAGTGGTCAGATTCGTCGAACACGCCAAAGCATTCTCGGTCAAATGGTCACGGCTAGCCCATGCGGCAAGTGTCGTGGTGCCGGGCAAAGAATCGAGACGCCCTGTGCAACTTGCCGCGGCGAGGGTCGTGTAACCCGAGAGCAAACACACAGCGTTGAAATTCCGGCAGGAATCGCCGCAGGTCAGACGATGAGAGTTACCAGTCGTGG
>JBILAG010000094.1:0-6849 GCA_044354345.1 Ilumatobacteraceae bacterium
GACGTATCACCGCGACGATGCACCACAAGATGTACGCGCTGCTGCAAACGGCAACTACCCCGTCGTTCTTGGTCGCACTGCAACGGGAATCAAAGTTGTTCTCAACGATGCACAAATAGAAGCATGCAATGGTTCACCCGAAAGTCTTATCGCTGCGCTGCGATCTGCGAAATGAAAGTGAGATAGAAACTACGTGAAAAAATTTCTACTTACCGCAGCTGTTTTATTTGGATTGCTCCCCGCATCAATCGCCAAAGCGCATGATCCGATCATCCTTACTTCAGACCAGCGCACACCATCTGACGGGCCACTACTTCTCGACGGAACAATTTCGTTTGCGCTCTACGGCTCGCTTGACGATCGTGACGAGACTCGCGGATTTCGCGTCAACTTCAACGCTGGTGATCCGCTTTATATTTCAATTTTGATCCCTGATCTTGCGCCAGAAAATATGCTCGACAATGCGTCACTGCCATTTTTAAATATGGAAGACCCAAGTGGCGCGAAAGTAAAACTCGCGACAACTGAAAAGGTTTCATTTGCCGAGCCGTACACCGGCACAAACTATGTTCGCTTGACCGAGTTTCGTGGTACTGCTCTCGGCGGAACTTACTCGATTACCGTTATGGGCGATTCGCCAGCACGCTTCACTGTGTCAGTTGGAGAAAAAGAGATGTTCGGCTCGCCGGTCGAAAATATTGCCAACCGCGAACTCGGTGTTGGTGGCGTGATGGCTTGGTATGCGGGCGAGGCGCAAACTGTTGACTCGACTGTTGACTCAACTTTGCCGATCGCGATACCAGAGAACGCGCCGACAAGCGAGCTCGACTCTGAATCTTCGTCAGGCGAATCATCTTCTAACAACCCGTTAATCTTAATTGTCGCTGCAATCGCGGCGGTCGGGATCATTGTTATTCTCAGATACGTTCGAGTTATGAAAACTCGATAGATACATATCGCCGATCGTCCCATAGCCTTGACTAAATAAATGAACAGCACCAACAGCACATTTGATTTCGCACAAAAAGTCGTACTTGTTGCGGGTGGTACGGGCGGGCTCGGTAGCGCTCTAGCCACCGAACTGCGAAGTCGGGGTTGCATTGTCGCAACTGTTTCGCGCACACCAAATACAGACCCAAACCACATAGTGGCTGATCTGCGCTCGCCAGAATCAGCAACTGCAGTAATTGACGAAGTTGTTGCTAAGCATGGTGCACTGAACATTGTGATCAACGCGATGGGCATCGTTGCCTTTGGAGAAATCAGCACTACATCTATCGACACCATCGAAGAAGTATTTCTCACAAACACATTTGGGCATATCTTTTTGATGCAGGCAGCGCTGCGCAAAATCTCACAAGGTTCAGTAGTTGTTGGCATTTCAGGAGTCATCGCTGAGCAGAACTTTCCGGGGATGTCGGTTTATGGTGCTTCAAAAGCAGCGGTTCGCTCGTTCGATGAAGCACTCGCACGTGAAGCACGCAAAGCCGGGGTGCGTGTCATTGATGCTCGACCGCCGCACACCGAAACTGGTTTGGCTTCGCGGGCGATTGCGGGCACTGCGCCGAAGTTTCAACGTGGGCTCGAGCCAATCACAGTTGCACAAAGAATCGTGCAGGCAATTGCTGATGGCGAAACTGATCTGCCGTCTACTTCTTTTTAACACAAGTTCATCACCTGTTAACTATTTGCTATTGACTATTTGCTAAATTTGCGTGATGAGTAAGTCTTCTCGACGCGCATTTATTTCTGGAAGCATTGCTTCTTTTACTTGGCTGCTGACTGGCGGGCAAGCTTCGGGAGCCGCGCCTGCCATATCTGCTGGCGCACCATGTAAAGCTAAGGGACGCGAGCGCACTGTCGACGGCGTTACATATGTCTGTCGAAACGTAAAAGGAAAACTCGTTTGGCGTGACACCGCAGTTGGCGCAAAACAACCAGTTGAAGTTAAGCAAGTAACTTTCACCGCACGTGTGCTCGAAAGTTCTGAGCTTGTTCTCGGCAGCACGAAAGTTGTCAACGTGCCGACTCCAATTGGTGGCACCACTGGTGTTGTTGTTACCCGTACTGATGTTGGCATCACCGCCCTTGCTGTGGCTTGCACACATGCGGGTTTCCCTGTGGCCCGCGTTGGCAATGTGCTCGAGTGTGAACTGCATGGTTCAAAATTTGAGCCGACAACTGGCGCTGTTCTTGGCGGCCCTGCGGTGCGAGCACTTCTTCGATACGACGCCACCGAAACAAACGGCGGTGTCTACGTAACTGTTACTTCTGGCTAGCAGTTGCGGCTAGCGCGAAAAGCGAATTAAAAACTCTAACTGTCCGCGATCTTCAACCACGATCGCCGAAATACTTGGATCAGGTATCGACCAATCTGCGAACACAAGCAGAATTGATCCATTCACCTCAATAACATTCTCGACTAACCGCGCATTTAATTTGAAATCAATATCGCGCGTCACGCCTCGCAACGTGAGCGTGCCTTTTGTTTTTACCGATAGCACACCGCCATTTATTGCCTCAGGGGTCAACTTAATCGGTTGCTTCAACACAAAAGTTGCCGTCGGAAATGTAATGGTGTCGAGAATTCGAGTATCGACTTGCCTATCGCGCCTACTACTGTCGCTTTTTAGCGTCGTCATATCAACCGTGAATTTGGCACCCGTAACTTCGTCGCCAACAATCGTGAGCGAACCATCAACCTCTGAGGTGCGACCAACACCTTCGGTGCTCTGACCGACAATCACTTCTTGCACTCGGTAGCCGACTACTGACTCGTTGACTACTGCCCACTCACCGTCAAGACTCGCTTCGTCAACGCCCGGCGCAACTGTTGTTGAGACTGCGGGTTCAAGTGTTGTCGACACTGTTGACGAAAGTGTTGACGGTGCTGTTGTCGCGACTGTTGTCGAAACTGCCGGCTCTAAAGTCAGGGCCTCGGGCGCGTCTTGCTTTATGAGGTTGATATAAATCCACGGCCCTGCAACGGCGCCTACCGCCACAAGTACTACCACTGCCACTAGCCCAAGTATTTTACGGTTCACGTTTTTCATTGGTAAAAGTATTGCACCATCAACTAATAACTATCTGTTCAATCAGGTCGCATCTGTCACAAACACCACCGGCCGAGCTTATTGCTCGCCTCAAGTGTTTTGAAGTTGCCTGTACCAAGTCGCAAATCTGCCGCACACAACTGGTATTGACCCAACCAGAGATTCTTATGCCGCACCAATCGTGCCGACGGTGCCGACCCCGCCGACCAGCCCATGCAACACATCTCGACCCACTCGACTGCGTGGCGATCTACTTAGAAGTTCGCACATTACTCAGCATGTGCTAACCCCTTTGTCGGATGTGCTTAGTTTCACAAAACAGAGAGTGGCCGCAGGCAACTATGGCAGGTGCGCTGATTTTCCATGGCGACTGGGCGCTGGCATCAGTCTTCTTGGAGGTGTGGCAGGAATTGGAGGGGCGATTAGGGCCGCTTCTTGGATTTTAAAGTTGCAATATAAAAATTCTTATTACACCTTTAATAGTTTTCTAGTAATACAGAAGCGCAGACGGTAAATCGCGTTCGACGACTCGGCTGGGATGGGCTGGGCCTGGCGGGGCATGGCATAGCTGGGCTGGGCATGGGGTTGTGTCACTTTGGCAGAGGATTAGTCAGATAACTAATATTTCATAGTGCCCAAACCGCAGAAGAAACCTGCTTCGAAACAATCGTCACGGTTGACTCCTAAAATCCGCACTTCTAAGGCAGACGCAAAACTGGCGATCATCAAAGCCGTAATCAAGCTTCTCGATACTCAGCCGATCACCGATATCACTACGCAGGAGATCGCAGAAGAAGCCGGCGTCAATTACACATATATCAACCGGTACTTTGTCACCATCATGAATCTGTATGCCGAGGTGACCGATACTCTTGCCGACATTGCTAGAGATAAATCATTTGACACAATCAATAAATTAATTCGCAAACAAAAAGAATCCCCTAATAAAATTTCGATGGCTGAGCTTGAGCAGACTCGTTTAGCAACCCTGCCTATTGCTATAAAGCGCCTCTGGCTCGTGCAATATCTTGTTGCCACAGGTGTGCCGGCCGATCGGTTTGTTGCAAAATCAAAGGAAGCATTTGAATCAGCCATCGCCCTTGCTGAGCAACTTGGTTTCGACCACGCAACTGCACGTACCCGAATTATTTACTTCATCACCATGACGTGGATAGAAGCATCGCTCACACCAGTCTTCGGGTTGACAAGTGAAGAAATCAACAAGGCATTCGCGATGACCTTCACTGATGCGATTTCAAATAAACCAAAAACTGTGTAGCACCCTCACAGCAGAATTGAGCTGTGGCAAGTATCGGCGCATTATTTAGCAACCGCAAAACGGTTCTGCAGATGTTGCAAGCCGCCAACACCGTTTACGAAGATTCTGCAAATCTGCAGCGCGCCACACAAAATCGTGCCTATACCGCGAAGACGAAGATACAACTTAAGCGGGGTGAGCAACTGGGTTCGCAAACCCCAGACGAGATTGCGTTGCTTGTCGCAATCGACGCACACAACCATGCCCGCAATTCGTTGAACGTTGCAACTAACGAGCTGCGCAGCATCTTAAACAAAACAAAACCATATGTTCACCGGCTCGATTCAACATCTAAGTTTTTGTTCAAAATGTTGTCGCGCGAAAAGCGTCTAACCGTCAACGCCGAAATACTTCAAGCCAAAAGTGGCTTAGAGATTGCTCACCGACTAATCAACAGTCGACTAACGCCAGAGATTTTGAGTGCCATTCGAAACCAAACGCCTGACACAGCCGATGTGCTGACGCGCTTTGCCCAGAACACATCATCATTCTTTTCTACCTTCGAGCAACTCACCGACGACAAGCCGACGGCTGACCGTGGCGCAAGTAGTCGGGGGCGACATGGCGATATCCCCAATGACATCGCGAACAATGTCGAGATGTTCTTGCTCGACCAAGGGCCGCTTCGAGCGTCACTGCGGCGTTATCAAGATTTCGGTGCGCGATATCTGATTGTTCAAAAACGCACACTTCTTGGCGACGATATGGGATTAGGTAAAACCGTGCAAGTTCTCGCCGCGATGTGCCATCTTCACGCCAACGGCTCTCGGCACTTTTTTGTTGTTGCACCAAATAGTGTGCTCGTCAACTGGCAACGCGAAGTAGAAAAACACACCGAGCTCAAGTCATATCTCGCCCATGGCGCTGACCGCGAACAGGCAATCAAACGTTGGGCCAAATCTGGTGGCATCGCGATCACCTCTTACTCGACTCTGCCGAAACTGATTCATCTAATTAAGAACGTTGATTTTCTCGCGGTCGACGAAGCGCACTATGCAAAAAACCCAGAGGCTCAGCGAACTATTGCGATTGGGCAAATCGGGCGCCAGGCGAAATATGTTTCATTGATGACGGGCACTGCACTAGAAAACAAAGTTGAAGAACTACAAAACCTGCTTGAGATCGCACACCCTGGGGCGGTTCGAGCTATTCGACCGATGATGCTCAAAAATCGAACATTCGACAAGTCGGGTGTTGCGAAACAGCTCGCCCATGTCTATTTGCGCCGAACACAAGCCGATGTATTAACCGAACTTCCTGAGCGAATCGAAACAGATGAATGGGTGACGCTTAGTGATGAAGATCGATCAACTTATAACAATGCGCCGATCAACATTATGCTGAAACGAAAAAGTGCAACAATTACGCAGGCCAAATATGAGCGCCTTGCAGATCTGATCGATGAACACCGTCAAGCGAATCGCAAAATCGTGGTGTTTTCTTTCTTTCGACAAGTCGTGTTTGATGTCAGCTCGATCTATGGCAACTGCCCACAAATCACGGGCGATGTATCTTCGGCTGAGCGCCAAGCGATAATCGACACCTTCACGAATACACCAGGTTTTGCGGTTCTTGCATCACAAATAGATGCGGGTGGCGTCGGCATCAATTTGCAAGCAGCCTCAGTTGTGATTCTGATGGAGGCTCAATTTAAGCCTTCGACCGAGTGGCAAGCAATTGCCCGAGTTCATCGCATGGGGCAAAGCCGAACCGTAAACGTGCACCGAATTCTCGCGTCAGGCACGATCGAAGAACATCTCGTGCGGTTAATTAAACAAAAGGCAAATCTATTTATGGCCTATGCCCACGAGAGCGCGATAAAAGACTCGAGTGCTATGGCATCTGACCCGAACAAAAGTTCAATCGAAGACGAGTTGCTAGAACTCTTAGCGATTGAGGCTAAAAAGTAGCGCGACTACCCTGCCGCGACTAACCAAACGCCCGCACGGGGCGAACGTAATACGCAGTGAGCTTGGAGCAGCCGGTGTTGCTGCCCGTGTTGGCTACGGTACATGTCGCGCTACCGCTAGCCGCACCGGTGTTTGAGGAAAAGTAATGGATATCGGAAGTGAATTCGTAAGGGCTCCCGGCAGGTATGTTTCCTGCAGTCCTGTTATACCCAATCATCGTCGTTAGTTCTTGCCATGCAGGCAAATACCAGTCGGTCATTCCCCCACCTGAATAGGCTCCCGCTGAATTGTTTGCACCCGAAGCACATACAGCCTCGATCGCAACTCTGTTCGCATAGCCCACACCAATTCCGTTCAAAGTGGCGCTCGCCGGCACATTGGTAATGTTGCACCAAGCTATTAATGGATCGCTGGCTCCGCTGTTCCAAGTTCTCGGTGCCATCTCTAAATATTTACAAGTTGTGTTGCACGCTGACCCTGTTGAAGTAAATGTGCCTCCGGATGCTTGAACGTAGAACACTTTGCCGCCGCCTGGGCCTATAGCGCCGAGAGCACAGGTATTAGTTGT
>JBILAG010000019.1:0-25777 GCA_044354345.1 Ilumatobacteraceae bacterium
GTAATAATCGTCTGACCAAACGCCAATGCCGTGACCATAAAACCACCGGGGCCACTGTGATAAAGCGGGCCGGTTGTCAGATAAATATCGTTTGGTGAAGCGCCGAGCAACTGAGCAAGTGCCAAACCTTGCTCTGGGCTCGTGCGCGAAGTTCGAAGCGCACCTTTTGGTTTGCCTGTAGTGCCTGATGTGTAAATCATTGTTGCACCAGGCGCACGACCGGCGACAACACTTGACTCTTCGGGCGACGCTGCTGCCATGAGTTCGTCGCACGAAAGCATCGACTTTGGCGCGGCGCCATCGTAGACAAGAATTTTTTTGACTTTCGGTATCCGCTCGCGAATGCGCTCAAAAGTTTCCGCATTTTCGGCGTCGACGTAAACAACCGTGGCGTCACAATGATCGGTCACATATGCCGACTCGTCATCACTCAATCGATAGTTCAGCGGCACTGAAGTAATGCCAAGTTTTCGAGCGGCATTCGTCATCACTACGACACCAATCGAGTTTTGCCCACACCACACAACTTTCTCACCCGGCTCAGTGACGCCAATATCGGTCAGCACATTGACTAGACGATTCGCTTCTTCATTAAGTTGCTTCCATGTCAGCGTGCGAATTTTGCCATTGTGTCGGTCGTCGATCACAGCCAACTTGTCTGGTTGAGTCAATGCGTACGACGTCAGAAAATCAGGCATATGCCACAACCATAGTCACGGTATGACTCGTAGCCTAAATGGTTGTGATTTTGATTGACGCCCAAGGGCTAAAAGCCTCTCGGCCGAATCGGCCACTTTTTGACGACATTTCTCTGACACTCAGCGACGGCGATCGAATCGGTGTAGTGGGTTTAAACGGTTGTGGCAAAAGTACGTTGCTGCGAATTTTAAGTGGCGACTACTCACCTGACTCAGGCGTTGTTCGTTACGGTCGTGGTGCGCGAATTGGCATTCTCGCCCAGCAACCAGATTTGCCGAAGGGCACTGTACGCGACGCGGTAGGTGAAGATTGGCGCGGCGAAGCAATGCTTGATCGACTCGGCATGACTGGGCTAATCGACGCGCAAACAAATGAACTCTCTGGCGGACAACAAAAACGAGTTGCTCTCGCCGCACTGCTTGTTAGCGAGTGGGATGCATTAATTCTTGATGAGCCAACCAACCATTTAGATCTCGACGCGATTGCATATCTCGAAGAATGGTTGGCAAGTTATCGTGGCGGATTAATTCTGGTGACTCACGATCGTCACGTGCTTGATCGTGTTACAACAAAAGTTCTTGAAATTGATCGCGGTCACGCATATTTACACATGCCTGCTCAACGAAATGCTGGCTCAGGTTACGCCGCTTATCTCGCGGCACGCATTGAACGCGAAGAACAAGCTGCGACTGCCGAACAGAAACGAAAAAATTTGGCTCGCACAGAACTTGCATGGTTGCGTCGCGGTGCACCTGCGCGAACCACAAAACCAAAAGCGCGAATTGCTGCAGCAACAGAACTCGTTAATCGTCGACCGGAAGCCGCCGCACGAGCGGGCGAAATTGGTTTATCCCTTGGCAATCAAAGACTCGGATCAAAGGGCGTAGAACTACACGGCGTTGGCTTCTCGTGGCCGGGCGCAAAACCTGGCACTGCGGCAAAAACCGATTCAGGTGCTGATGCAAGCGCGCTTGTTTTGAATCCGTTTGACCATGAACTAGAACCAGGCGATCGTCTTGGAATTGTCGGACCAAACGGTGCAGGCAAAAGCACACTGCTCGATTTAATTTCTGGTCGACTCAAGCCAACACACGGGCATATTGATATTGGCAGCACAGTCAAAATTGGCTATTACGACCAACTCGGGCGCGAACTGAATGTCAACCAACGCGTTCGCGAAGCAGTTGCGGGAGACAAAGGTCAGCCATCGATTGAAGACAATCAGTTGATGCGACAGTTTTGGTTTGACGGCGACACGCAATATGCGCCGATTTCAACTTTGTCGGGTGGCGAGCGTCGACGACTACAACTATTGCTCACACTGATTGAACAACCAAATGTTTTGTTACTTGACGAGCCGACGAATGATTTAGATCTCGACACGCTTCGCGCACTTGAAGATTATTTAGATGAGTGGCCTGGCATTGTTGTCGTGGTTAGCCACGACCGAATATTTTTAGATCGAACTGTGATTGATGTTTTGGCGCTTGATGGTGTTGGTGGTGCTGCAGTAGTACGCGGAGGTGTGGCTGGTTGGTTGAAGCAACGAAACTCGGCGCCAACAGAACAAATGACTGGGGCCCAACGCGGCAAGTTAATCAGCACACCTAGTGTCGCTGCTTCTGAATTGAACCAAAAACCAAAATCTTCAAAAAGTCCGAGCACACTTCGCCGATTAGTTACTCAGGCAGAAACTGCACTAACTAAGGCCACAGCAGAACTCGAGAAGTTGACTTTACAAATGGCGACAACCAAAAACGACCACGTCAAGTTGGCTCAAGTTGGTGCTGAATTGGCTAAAGCCCAAGCCAAAGTAAAGGCAGCAGAAGAAACGTGGCTGGCTCTAGCCGCCGAGGCTGAATAAATTATTTATCTAACTTTTTGTTGCTATCGGCGCGCAATTTGCGCAGCGAAAACAAAACGATCACTCCACCAGTAAGCAAAGTTCCCAAACCTTGCAAACCTGAATTATCTGTAATTGTGGTGACTAATTCAACTTCCGAAAGGACTACCCCTACTGCGGTTATCACAATTACTTCAGGAAAAACCTTTTTGACACCATAAGCAAACAATGCGACAGCACATATCGCTTGGACAGTGGCAGAAATATATTCGTTAGAGATGAGGTCTGATGATGGAATCATTAGTCCAGCTAACGCGACTATCGAACCGAAAAATCGTAATGTAAATTTGCCGACAACTTTTGGTTGTTGCGCCCACCAAAGCAAGATTACGCCGACACCGATTAAACAGAGACCAGCAGTATCTTGCGAAATATCAATCATTGTCAAACCTGAAAGCGTGAATGCCACAGCACTGACTGAGATGATTACTGAGCTTGAGAATCTTCTTAATGTTGATCGCCAGACCCCATAAGCCAAAGCCGGGATTGATGCAACGAAGACCGCGACTTCTGATTCTTCATTGAGCGAACTTACGGCGATGCCAGTTGCGATGGCGAAACATAGCATCGCGAGAGTTTCAACGACTTCAGCAGCATTAGCGAATTGTGATTTTTTGACGAGTAAACGAAATGCGAGCACTAATAATCCAGAAATTAAATAGAGTATTGCAACCACGATCAGACGACTTACATCTTCAAACAGTGGGCCGATAAGCCAAATCACACCGAGGATTGCGAAAAAGCCACCGAGTATCGCCACAATTTCGGAAGAGTTGAGCGGAAACCGTGTTGCATTACGCAGCGACTCGGCCTGCTCAGCCGACAACGTTCCGTCCTGTTTGAAACTTTCTAACTGCTCGTCAAATCGCACGTGAGAAACTCCTCTAATTTTGCGGGTAACACTATTCAGTCAAGCGAGTGCACTTCACTCACTTGCTGAGTCTAGAACGACATCTCAAATACTTGTTACTTTCGGTTTACTTCCGACTACTGAACCATTAACTAAGTAAACTGCGATTCAATGAATACCGATTTAGATGTGCTGTTTCAGGCTGCGCGCCGACGCACATTTGCGATCATTTCTCACCCTGACGCTGGCAAAACGACACTCACTGAAAAGTTTTTGTTATACGCCGGCGCCGTGCAAGAAGCGGGAGCAGTAAAGGCGCGCGCTGGTGGTCGAGCGTCAACATCTGACTGGATGGCGCTTGAACGCGAACGCGGTATTTCAATTTCGTCGACCGTGCTGCAGTTTCCGTATCGCGACCATGTGTTCAATTTGCTCGACACGCCAGGTCACAAAGACTTCTCTGAAGATACATATCGTGTTTTGGCTGCAGTCGACGCGGTAATCATGGTTCTTGACATCGCAAAAGGAATCGAAGCGCAGACTTTAAAACTTTTTCAAGTTTGCCGTTCGCGCAATTTGCCAGTTTTAACCTTCTTTAACAAATACGATCGCCCCGGGCGAGACCCTCTTGAACTATTAGATGAAGTTGAGCAGCAAATTGGTTTACGCCCAACGCCGGCTACGTGGCCAGTCGGGATACCCGGTGATTTTCGCGGAGTAATTGATCGGCGCACAAATGAATTCATAAGATTTACGCGTACAGCTCGTGGTGGCTCAGAGGCGCCAGAAGAAATCGTGCCAACAGATCGAGCGGCAGTCGAAGAAGGTTCTGCATGGAACGCCGCACTCGAAGGTTGCTCATTGCTTGACGCGATTGGTGCAAATGTTGACGTTGAGAGTTTTTTGGCTGGGGTAACGACACCAGTTTTTGTGGGTTCTGCTCTGACAAACTTCGGCGTGCGAATGCTGCTCGACGCAGTTATTGATCTTGCACCACCTGCAGTTGCAAGAGAAAATTTGGCCGGAGAAGCCCAACCACTTGATGACGAATTCTCTGCATTCGTTTTTAAGATTCAGGCCAACATGAACCCACGCCATCGCGACTTACTAGCGTTTGCTCGAGTTTGCACTGGCAAATTTGAGCGGGGAATGGATGTAACTTGCTCTCGGACAGACAAAGTTCTCAGCACAAAATATGCGACGTCTGCTTTTGGCTCAGACCGCACGATTATTCAAGATGCGTTTCCTGGTGACATCATCGGCTTAATCAATGCATCTGGTCTAAAAATTGGCGACACGCTGTTTTCTGCTGATCGAGTTGAATACCCTGCGGTGCCAAGATTTGCACCCGAGGTTTATGCAACAGCGCGACCAATTGAAAGTTCACGCGTCAAACAGTTTCGTCGCGGGCTCGCGCAACTCGATGAAGAAGGCGTTGTGCAAGTTCTGCGAGACCCAAATGTTGGTGACTCTCACCCAATATTAGCTGCAGTCGGTGCGTTGCAATTTGAAGTTCTATCTCATCGACTAGAACACGAATTCAATTCGCCAACCGAAATAAGCCCGCTTTCGTATCAAGCGATTCGGGTCACTGATGAAGCAAGTGCCGACCGCTTGCGCCAAATTGGTGGGGTTCGAATTTTGAAACGAGGTGACGGTGCACTCGTTGCGTTATTTGAAAACCGCTACCGCTTGCAACGCCTAGAAGTTGATGAACCAAAACTCAAACTTGAAACTATCTTGGCCGATATTTAGCTCAAAGAATTTTACGCACCAAATAATCGGTGCAATTTAAGTTTCACGCCGAGCGTGACAACCGCATAGACGACGATCAAAAATACGAAACCAGATACTGAGAATGCTTGAGTGCCTGAGAGCAGAACGCCAACAGTGCAACCCAAAGCAGTAAGTGAGCCCCAACCAAGAAACACTCCACCGAGCAACGCAGTTGCTGAATTGCCGAGCGTTGGAATTTGCACCTTAAATCGACCGCCACCGATTGCAGCAGCGAGCGACGCAGCAACAAAGCCGATTACTAGCCAGCCGTTGTTGGTAACTGTTGAACTTACAGTTGCGACGCAACCACGCATCATGTCAATGCCGTGCAGAACCTCGGGTAATAACCCTCGCGAATCAAGCACGCTGCGACTGATCGAACTCAACTGAGATGTGACCCCGAGTGGTGTTGTTCGAATGTAGGCAACAACACCAATTAATCCCACGATTGTGCCTGTGGCGACTGGCGACCAACGCCGAATGAACAGAGTATCAATGATTTGGTCGCCGACTTTTTGCGACGGAGTTGCTTGTTGAACTGGCTCATCAACCGGTTGACGATTAACTTTCAACAGAAAAATTGCCACGACTGCTAAAACAAAAAGCACGAGTGCGAGAGAGCCTGAATACCCGAGCCAACGTGGCAACCAAAGAACTGGGCTCTCACTCACCTGCTCTAGAAAGAGTTTGTTCCAAGTGAAAAACCCGAGCCCGAATCCGACTAAACAGCCGACAAGCGCTGGTATCGCACGCAAATATCCTTGACCAATTCGGTACAAATGACCGCTAACGCAAGCGCCCGACAAAACCATGCCGAGCCCGAATGCAGCGGCACCAACAATGAGCGGAAAACTGACCGGCGCAATGTGTGCACCAGGCGGAAGGCCCTCACCTTTTGAATTTGGAAGATAAAGACCAAACATCACCGCATAACCAATCGCACCGACCGCAATTGCAGTCACGACTGATAACAGTGGACGGGTGTGTCGTGATTCGGTCGCATCGCGAAAGAGGCAGAAGAAACAAAATCTTCCGCGCTCAAACGCGAAGCCAAGAGAGGCACCAATTAATAGGGAGATTGGGCGACTCGAATCACTAACTCCGGTTGTCGAAAGAATTAATGCTCCAGCAACAATTGCAATAAGAATCGAAACTGCAACAGAAGTTCTTTTTGACAACATTTGATCAGCTCTTGCCCCAAATTGTTCCGGATGGATTACTAATCGGAACACCGACTGAGTTTCCGTACTCGGTCCACGAGCCGTCATACAGTCTTACTTCGTATCCAAGAATTTCGCTGAGAACAAACCATGTGTGCGCAGCACGCTCACCGATTCGGCAATAGACGATTACTTTCTTCTTGCCGTCAACCCCAACTTTGTCGTAGATCACTTTGAGATCTGCAGCAGGACGAAATGTTCCGTCTGGTGAAACTGCGGTACCCCAGGGCACATTTTGTGCACCAGGAATATGTCCTGAGCGAATTGCCAGTTCTTGAAAACCAGCTGGCGCGAAAATCTTTCCACTGAACTCATCAGCAGAACGAATGTCGACAAGTTTTGTGGTCTTGTCTTCTTTTTTCGCAATCTTTACAACATCAGCGAGCAGTGCACGCAAGCCAGTGTTCGCTGCAGTTGCAACAAAGTTGCCAGCGCTAACAACTGGCACCGCTGCGTTTAGCGCTCGCCCGTCTTTCACCCACTTATCGCGGCCTCCGTTTAGGATGCTTATGCTTTTGTGCCCGTAGGTTTTGAAAATCCACACACCCCATGCGGCGAACCAATTGTTTTTGTCACCATAGAGAACGACTTGAGTGTCTTTGTTGATTCCGGCACTGCGCACGAGTTTTTCGAATTGCGCCTTGCTGACGATGTCACGATTCACAGGGTCAACGAAATCTGTGTGCCAAACAAACTTGACTGCATTTGGAATATGACCTTTTTCGTATACACCTGGGTCAGTGCTCACTTCAATAATTCGAACCTTCGGATTATTGAGATTGGCTTCAAGCCAAGCTGACTCAACAATCGTTGCTCGCGGTGTGGTAGTGGCACTCGGTGTCGCGTACGCCGCCATTGGCTGAATGAGCGCAACTAGAGGTACAAGTAACCATCGAAACTTTCGACTTATCTGGGCTGATCTGACTTGCATTTTTTCCTTTATGTTTGTGATTTTGTATGAATTTGAGACTTAAATTTCAATAATTTGTATATATGACCATTTTGATCAACTTTAGGATAGCGACTAGATATTGAAATACGACTATTTAAGTCAACAATCAATTTGGGCTTATTTTATTGGCTAATTACGAGCCAGCGACCTTGCTGTGTCATCAAGTGCGTCAAGCACTTTGGCGAGTTGATCATCAGTTAAAGACAAACTGAGATTCATCATTCCGCGCGCGGCAGTGTAAACACCGCGTTCAAGTAGCCCGAAAAATACTAATTCTTGTAATTTTTCATCTCGCTTTGCTACATCTAGCGGTGTTTGAGGCGCGTGCGCAAGTGCATGCAAAGACATCATTGATCCATATCCACTAACTGAAAGCGGAGCGTCATGTTTAGCTAACACTGCTGCAACTGATTTACGAAACTCGTCACCTCGTTCGGTGTGCGCAACCGCGACATCTGATGTGAAAACTTCGCCAAGCACAACGCAACCGGCGGACATCGACGAGATGTTGTTGTTGAATGTGCCAGCGTGCGAAATAATTTTGTCACGATTGGACTCTGGGCTCGTGTCGAATTGATCCAATAAATCTGCTCGCCCGCCAAACGCACCGAACGAGAAACCCCCGCCAATATATTTGCCGAAAGTTGTGATATCGGCTTGAACGCCGAGCAAATCAAACATCCCATGAGCACCGTGTCGCGAAGTCATTACTTCGTCAGCGATCACAACAGCACCGACTTTTTTGGCTGCGTTGAAAACACTTTTTGCAAACTCAGCAGATGTTGGCACACAACCACCAGATCCGAGCATTGGCTCGATTACTACTGCTGCAAGCGACTCAGCATTCTTATTAATTAGTTTTATCGTTTCAACTTCGTCGTTGTATGGAGCAACAACGAAGTCATAAGGCGCGTTCCACGGGGCGGCCCCACTTGCGAAATAAAGAATTCCGCCGTGATAACCACCATGAAAAACCATGATCCGCCTACGACCGGTTGCTTGCATCGCTGTGGTAATCGCCATCAGATTTGCTTCTGTGCCTGAGTTCGTGAACCGCACACGATCAAGCACAAACCGCTCACACATGAGTTTCGCTAAGCGAGATTCAGCAGGGTGAATTCCACCGACACTGACATTGGTTTTCAAGACTGCAGTCACAGCGTCAATTACTCGATGTTCGCTGTGACCAAGCAAGCCTGCGGTGTAATCGCCGAGTATGTCTATATATGTGTGGCCGTCAAGATCTGTCAGAGTCGAACCTTCGCCAGACGCAAAAACTAACGGAAAAGGCGCGTGCGTTAAAACAGTTCGAGTATGGCCACCAGGTAAATATTGTCGCGCATCTTTAAAATATTTGTGACTCTGCGGATTTCGATCGGCAAAGTCACTTCGTGCTTTATTGACATCCTGAGTTGTCATACGCGAATATTAGTTAACTGAATGCGACTGCACCCAGGCGCGGGCAAGTTCGGCATAGTGACCGTTGCGCGCGAGAAGTTCTTCGTGCGAACCAAACTCAGCAATTTTCGCATCGACAACAACGGCGATGTGATCGGCTCGTTGAACGGTTGATAAACGATGCGCGACGACAATAACAGTTCGACCCAACATCAACCGCTCAAGTGCGTGCTCAACTTCGGCTTCAGTGCCCGGGTCAAGATTTGACGTTGCTTCGTCAAGCACCAGCACTGCTGGATCAACAAGTGCGGCGCGGGCAAGGGCTACCAACTGACGCTCGCCTGCTGAAAGTCGACTGCCGCGTTCGCGAACCTGCGTGTCTAAGCCATCACTGAATTGCGCGAAGTGTTCGGTTGCGCCGATCGCGTCAATTGCGGCTTCAATTTCGACATCGGTGGCATTGGCGCGGGCGATACGCAAGTTGTCGCGGATTGTGCCATTGAATAAAAACCCCTCTTGAGGCACAACGGCGATGCGCTCTCGAAGTGAAGACATTGATGCCATCGTCAAATTGACACCACCGAATTCGACCGTTCCGACTTGCGGATCATAAAGACGCGCCATGAGTTTGGCCAGTGTCGACTTGCCGGCCCCAGTCGGCCCGACAAGAGCGAGTTTTTCACCAACTCCAACTTTGATCGAGACATCGTCGAGTGCCTGATTTTCGGCCCCGGCATAAGTGAACGAGATATTGCTGACCTTGAGTTCGCCAGTTCTCGGTAGATCGACCGGCGAATGATGCTCGTCGACTTCAGGTTTGGCATCAAGAATTGCAAACAGTTTGTTGAGCGCCGCGCCCGCTGACTGCACGGTGTTGTACAACTGCGAAAGTTGCTGCACAGGGTCGAACAAACTTGATAGCAAGAGTACGAAAGCAACAACGGTGCCGAGAGTGACAGTGCCGCGGTGCGCGAACCAACCGCCGATGCCGATCATCAAGGCACTTGCTAGCACCCCAGAAAATTCAACGAGCGCGAAATACCAAGTTGAAACACGCACGCTCTTTTCGTGCGCGGCAAACAACGAACGATTTGAAACTTTGAATTTACTTTTGACTTCATCTTCTTGGGCATAAGCCTGAATCACACGAACCGTTGTGATGCCCTCTTGCAAAGCCGAGAGATTCGCGCCTACGCGTTCGCGAACCGTCAGATATGCCCGGTTCGAATCGCGTTGAAACTTTATAGACGAAATTACAAGTACGGGCATCACGATTAACGCGACAATTGTCAATTGCCAACTGAGAAACAACAATACGACGATTGAAAATACGAGCATCAAAACCGCCGATAAGAACTGCAATAAACCCCATTGCACAAGTTCTGACATTGATTCGATGTCTGCGGTCATGCGAGCAACAAGTACACCAGCTTTGTTGCGATCAAAGAATGCCATTGACTGACGTTGCATTTGGCGAAAAACTGCGAGCCGCAACAATCGCAAGAACGATTCGCCGGTGCGATTGACGAACACGAACAGCATGCGACCAAACACATAAGTCAACGAAACAACGACCAGATACATCACAACCGAAAGATTCAATGCACCCGTGTCGCGAGCCCTGATGCCAGCATCGATGCCGTGACGCACAATTACTGGTGCCGAAAGTGTCGTTGCCGTGGTGACCATGACGCAACCAAGGGCGACATACATTGTTTTACGAAACGGTGCTGCCATCTTAAAAACACGACCAAGAATCGTTCGGGCTTGAGCACGGCTGAGACGATCTTCGTCGCTAACGCCACCGGATTGCCACATGTTATTTCACTAACTCTTCTGAGAAATCAGGTGCGGTGTTCTGCATGCTGGCGAGCACTTCTCGGTATCGGGCATTGGTTGCGACAAGATCTTCGTGTTTGCCGATAGCGGCAACTGTCAATTCATCGATGAACACGACTCGTGAGGCAAGAGCAATCGTGCCGGGTCGATGGGCAATCACAATAGTTGTGCGGCCCGACATCACCGTACGCATCGCGTCACGAATCTCGCCCTCTTTGCTCGGATCAACCGCACTCGTCGCGTCATCAAGAATTAAAACTCGAGGATCTGAAATAATCGCGCGTGCTATTGCGATGCGCTGACGTTGACCACCCGAAAGAGAAAACCCGCGCTCGCCGATCACCGTGTCGTAACCGTTTGGCAACTGCAAAATAAAATCATGAGCGCCGGCAAGTTTTGCCGCTTTCTCGAGATCGGCTTGGCTGGCGTTGGGCCGCGCGAACGAAATGTTGCTCTTAACCGAATCGTTGAATAGCACCGTGTCTTCGAATACGACGCCGATTTGCTGGCGCAACTCACGCAGTTTCAGTTTGCGCACGTCCATTCCGTCTAAATAGACGTGGCCGTTGTTCGTGTCGTAAAAGCGCAACAACAGCCGCGCTACAGTCGACTTGCCCGAAGCGGTCGCACCAACAATTGCGATTGATTCTCCTGCGGCAATTTCGAGATTAAAATTCTTCAGCACCGGTCGGTCGGCGTCATAGCCAAACTGCACGTGATCGAACTTGACCGCGCCAAGTTCCTTGCCATTTAGTGAAGGCAAATCACGCACCATTGGCGGGTCGGTGATCTCTGATTTAGTCGACAGCACTTCGTGAATTCGCACAAGTGCCGACGCGGCACGTTGACCCAAGGCGATGATCATGCCGACATTGCGCAGGGGCCAAACCAAGAGCGTCAGATAAACATTGAACGCCACAAGATCGCCAATTGAGATTTGGCCGGACAACACGCGGTGACCACCCACGCCGAGAACCCCGACCGCGCCGAGCGCGGGCAAAATATCGATTGCCGGCATAAAATTGCTGCGAATTTTTGCGGCTTTCATCGACTCGGCGTAAATATCATCAGCCTCTTTTTCAAGTTTGTCAAACTGCACTTGCTCGGCACCGAAACCTTTGACAACCCGCACACCCGAAACCGATTCTTCAACGACATTGGCAAGTTGGGCTTGTTCGGCTTGAACCGCGAGCGTGATTTTGTGGATACGACTGCTGAATCTGCGCGCCGAGAGATTGACGAATGGCAACGGCGCCATCGCCACAAGCGCCAACACTGGGTCGGTGATAAACAATATTGTTGCGACCGCGAAAATTTGAATCACGTTCGACATCGTGATCGGAATCATCACGATGAATCCTTGAATCTGCATCAGATCGCTCGACGCGCGACTCATCAACTGACCAGTTTGTGCTTTGTCGTGATAGCCAATGTTCAAATCAAGAACGTGACCAAAAAGTCTCTCTCGCAGCAATGTTTCTGCCCATCGACTTTCGCGAAATGCAACGTATCTTCGAAACCCAGACAAAATACCCGTAAGCACGCCGAGCCCCGCGATGATCAAAGCCCATTTTAATAACGGTCCATTTTTTTCGATGCCATCGTTGATCGCCAGTTTTGTAACTTGAGGGATTGCTACTTTGAATGCCGCCCACGACATGCCGATCAGGCCCCCGATAACTAAATTACGACGCTGATCACGCAACAACCCGCGAAGAAGCTTCCAACCTTCGCTGCGCTGTGTTTGCTCAATTTCAAGACGCGCAGAGACCTCTGAGTCTGTTTCGCTTACCGACATAAATTAACCGGCGGTTGGTGCAAGTGCTTCGGCGCAATCCCAGAAATCAACTTCTGGGTCAAATGCCACAATTGCTAGCGATGAAGTCGTGACACCGTTGTCGAAATATCTTTTAATTGTTTCACGACATTTTGCTGCACTGCCATGAACGAATAGTTGATCTACAACTTCATTTGGTATTGCCGAAACTGCACCTTTACGGTCGCCTGCTTTCCACAAATCCCACATCGGTTGAAGCAATTCAGCGCGACCAAGCCAACGATGAAATTCGGCATAAACCGGAACCGTGAGGTAAGCGGCAATCAATCGTTTTGCAGACTCGCGAACAAGTTCTGCGTTTTCACTTGGACAAACAAATATACGCGCGACAATTTCGCGCTCACCCGGATTCTGCGATTTTTTCGCTGCATCGTTTACTACGCCAACAACTTTGGTCACATCATCGGCCGATAACCAGTTAATGATTGCACCGTCCGCCTCGCGACCTGCAAGTTTTAACATTCCTTCTCGCAACGCGGCAACAAGAATTTGTGGCTTTTGCTCGGGCCGAATGCCGAGACGAAAACCGTCAATCTTAAAAGTGTCGTATTGCTTGGTGATTTTTTCACCAGTCAACGCATCTTGTAAAAACCGCACGACGTCACGAACTTTTTTGTAAGGCTCATCAAATGGAATCGCATTCCAGCGTTCAACAATGACGTTGCTTGACGAACCGATACCGATTGCGAATCTTCCTGGTGCCGCATCGGCAAGTGTTGCCACACTTTGCGCCATCAATGCCGGAGACCTTGTATATGCCGGCACGATCGCAGTGCCAAGTCGCAAGCGCGGCTCCCATGCGGCAGCCATAGCTAGAGGCGTGAATGCATCTGCTCCATCTGATTCTGCAGACCAAATATCTGTGTAGCCCAAATCAGCAAGTTTTTTATAATTATCGCGCTGTGCGTGTAAGTGCCCCGGCAGTGGCACTGTCATTCCGGGTCGTAGTTGCATCTACTTAGTATTCCACTTTCGAGCTTTGCAACTTTGACTGGCGGTTGCCATGAGTGTGCCGTCTTGCGCGAACATGTTGACTCGGCCGTGCCCGAATCCACGTTCTATGGCGTCTATATATATGTCAAGTAATACCCACTTTGTTGGTACAAGTTTGACGATGCGGATTGTGTTGTCGAGGCTGTTGCCACCCGCGGCGAGTCCGAGCGCTTGACCGATCGCCATCGGGACAAAATCTCCGAGAATACCCAGCGCAGTTGCATCAACATCTTCGATCAATGCAGGAATGTGCGCCCACATCACAACATTGCCATCGCTTAAAGACCCATCAAGTTGTGAGATGTTACGGCCCTTAACGACGCGCTGTTGCAATGAATCATGAATTGTGCCGGGCGAATCGTGAATGTGTTGACGCAGTGGAACATTCTCAGGAGCAGGCACCTCTGGCATTTTTACGAACTGACCAGACGCTTCAAAATCGCGATCGCCAAAAGCGGCATTGACAGTGAGAATTTCGCGGTCACCAACGCGTGCAACGGCGCGACCTTGGGTGATCTGCGGACCATTGACAACGAGAGTTACATCAATCTTGACAACTTCGTTTGTTTTAGCGAACGACAAATATTGCGCTGTTGCCCAAACTAAGTTGCGCTTCGAAACAGTTTCGAGTGCACTGATACAAGCGCCGAGCCCTGCCCCGCCGAACAGAAAAGAGCCGCCCGTTGAAATGCGAAGGTCAACAGGCATTTGAAAACTTAAAGTCTCGCCGACACGATTTAATCCAAGAAAACTACGACTATCCACTACTTCACTCTAATAAGTTGAAGCGCATTGCAGACTAGTTTTATTATATGACAGATACCCCATGGCACGGCGACGCGGTTTCGCTAGTTGATGCATTTCGAAATGGTGAGCGCTCGCCACTTGAAGAATTGCGCGCGACGTTTGATGCGATTTCGCGAAGCAATCTCAATGCGTTTTGTTTTTTAGATCAAGAAGCGGCCGAGCGTGATGCAAAAAACGCCGATACTTCGCTGCCGTTTGGTGGCGTGCCGTTTGGAGTAAAAGAACTTGACAATGTTGCAGGTTGGCCAGACACTGAGGCATGCATGGTATTTAAAGATCGTGTTGCGAAAACTACCACTACGCAAGTTAATCGAGTTTGTCGTATTGGTGGCGCGGTGAAAGTTGGTCAGACGACTGCCAGCGAATTCGGTGGAGTTAATTTAACGCGAACAGTTCTGCACGGCGCAACACATAATCCATGGAAGCACGGTCACACTCCAGGCGGATCTTCTGGTGGAACTGCATCTGCAGTTGCTGGCGGGTTAGTGAGCATCGCAACTGGCGGTGATGGTGGCGGATCAATTCGGATTCCGGCTGGGTTCACTGGTTTGCTTGGGTTGAAGGCAACTTTTGGTCGCATTCCTCGTGGGCCAGGTGCATCAAACGGAAACCTGACCACAGTTACTGGTTGTTTGTCGCGAAGCGTGCGCGATACCGCGCGGTGGTTTGATGTCGTCAACGGGCACGAAGCGCACGACCCGTTGAGTTTGCCAAAAGTTTCTGGATGGGAAGCCGGACTCGGAAGCGTTGCAACAAAAGGTTTGCGCGTTGCAGTAGTTTCGAACTTTGGCGGAGGCGTTGTTTCGCCAGCGATGTGGGAAGTTATTGAGCGCGCCGCTGAAAACTTGATTGCAGTGGCTGGTCTGAAACGGCGCGAGTCGGTTGATTTCACGTTGCCACGACTTGGTGCGGCGTGGTCAATAACTGGCTCAGTGGCAATTCGAAATGCGCTCAAAGACCATTGGCCAGCCTGCGCTGATCAATTGACGCCCGAAATTCGTTACGGCCAAAAAATGACCGAAAATCTTTACGGTTCAGAAGCACGCGGAAAGTTTGAAAAGCGACGCATTGAGTTAAACAACAGCATGGCGCGAATATTTAGTGAAGTCGATTTAGTTATCACAGCGACCAACCCCGACATCGCATTTAGTGCTGAAGGTCCGTTGCCAGATACTTTTGGTGGGCTCGTGGCTGGAGCTAGTAACAACGGAGTGTTGACGATTCCTGCAAATATCTATGGCAACCCTGGCATCTCGGTGCCAGTTGGTTTAGTTGATGGTCTACCAGTTGGCATGCAAATCATGGCGAGACATTTCGAAGAGCCGCTACTTCTCGAATTAGCCCTCGCTGTCGAGCGCACTCAACCCTGGCCACTCGTAGCCCCATAACTTCTCAGATGAATCAGCTGAATATTTCGGAGACTTCGCGTTTTCGCCAAGACATTCAGCTGCTGCGCGCAATCGCAATTCTTTTCGTAGTTCTCAACCACATCGACTTTGCGTTTCTTTCGCTGCCCGCCGGATACCGCGGAGTTGATGTATTTTTCGTCGTTTCGGGCTTTGTGATTATGTCATCAATTTTGAGACACGAATCTGTCGGTAAAGGATTCTCGTTGTTGACATTCTTCAAACGACGCGCACAAAGACTTTATCCTGCATTTCTTGTGGTGATCGTGTGCGTTTTCGTTGTTTCATTTGTAACTCAGTCTTTTATTCACGTTCAGCAAGAGACTGCCCGCACGGGCGTTGGAGCATCGCTATTTTTTGCAAATTATGTTCTACTCGCACGAAAGATTGACTACTTTAATCCGCTGTATCCAAACCCACTAACACACACGTGGTCGCTTTCAGTTGAAGAGCAGTTTTATATCACACTTGGAGTTTTATTCATCCTGATGAAAAAATTTAGAATGAGCCTTTCAGGCTTATTCGCGATGGTTATTGTCGCAGTACTTGCTGCTTTGAGTCTCTATAGCTGTTTTAATTTTCGAAATCTCCCAAATGCTCAACGATTCTTTCCAAATCCGGATCTGTTTCCTTTTTATTCTTTTCATTCTCGAGCATGGCAGTTATTGGCTGGGGTTTTGGTTGCACAAATCATTCAAAGAGTGCCGAACAAGCACTTCAAATTTCAAGTCAGCATTGCAAAAGTCGTCGCAACTGTCTCATTTTTAGGAATTTTACGAGGACTCATAGCCGGCGGACAAGAACACCAACTGGGTATTGATGCGCTGATAATTACTTTTTCAACAGCGCTGTTTATTTTTTCAATGCCGCTCGCATTGAAAAACTCAAACCTGTTGGGTCTTCCTAAAACTATTAGTTGGCTGGGAAGCCGCTCTTATTCGCTGTACCTGGTTCATTGGCCGATAATTCTTTTTGGCCGTCAAATTTTTGGAAGTTCGACCGCTCTAAATTTCTTGTATCTAGTTGTGTCAATAATTAGTTCTGAGTTTTTATATAAAAAAGTTGAATATCGATATCACGATCGCGATGGTGGCCAGAACAGAAATGTCTTGAAACTGTTTGCCATCGGCCAGATAGTCACTCTTTGTCTGATGGCAACATTGATGGGCTTTGGAAATCTGCGCTACAACCAAACCCAGGCTTACCCAGCATGGGAGAAAATACCAGCGGGTTGTACCGGCCCTGTCATTAATTGTGACATTGACTTTCAGGATTCAAATGGATTCGTGGTTCTCGAAGGCAACTCTCATGCTGGAACAATCCTCCACACATTCATCAAGATCACACAAGAACTAAGGCTCAGTAGTCGAGTTACAGCTGGTGGGTCAAAGGTTTTGACTGATGCAACAGACGTAGTCAACAGCGAAGATATTTCTGTTGTTTCTTATTTCCGCGACCCGTACAGCGACGAAATCGAAAAAACGTACGCCGAACATTGGGAGCAGTACCTTAAGAATCCAAAAGTAAAAAAACTGATTGTTTTTCTGGACAATCCATATATGCAAGGTTCAAGATTCCCATCTTTGATCAGTGGGCCGTCGGATCAATCACGCTCTCGGTCAGAACAATTGCGTAACGAATTGCGGTTTACATTACTTCAAAATCTTCAAAGAAAGTACAGCAACCTCACAATCGTTGATCCTTTTGACTCGTTGTGTGATCAAGAAACTTGCTTTGGTGGCAAGAACGGAAAGGTTTGGTATCTAGACGAGGATCACTTAACAGTCTCGGGTGCAGCCCAACTTGAATCTGTGCTCTTCAAACTCCTGTCAAAGATCTGATTTAGAAAATTTGCTCGCGCGATCAAGCGCACTCATCCCTGGTCACTCACTGCCCCTTAGTCACCTCAGTTTTTGTTGCCTCGACCATTCTTGAATATGTCAATATGCATCGAATCTTTTTCGCGGTTTGTGGCTGTCTTGAGTTCAAGCCATTTTTCAACTGAAATCACGAGTACATCGACTTCTTCGAATCTCACCAAAGCGCAACTATGTAAGAGATCATCAAAACCCCGTTGCGACCCGTCGGGTTTAAAAACTAAATCAAGCAAACCGAATTTCGTAATCAAGTGCAATGTCTCATATTGAGCCCAATTTGATATTGGATGCCGAGGAAACCAAGTGCCGTACTCGGCTGCTGTCGCCAGTGCCGCGTCAATTTCATCAAATACTTTTGCAAGACGTGTGAGATTTTCGGGCGTTCGCGACGGAGTTATATCAAGATCGACCGTTGCCGGCATCGGTAATTGATGAAGTTGTGCAGCTACGCCGCCAATGACAACAAAATCGACAGCGTTGCGCGTTAACGCCGCAATCAGTTCAGTGAGACGTAGTTGTGGCTCAGCGGCCAAGTCGAGCGAGGCGAACACGCTCTCGCTCTTTGGCATTGAACTCTTCTAAAATTTTCGGATCAAGAGTTTTTTCAAACCGCTCACGAGTAATCGTGTGGGTATCAGGGCCCGACAAACCGATACGCAAATCAAAACCCGCAGCTCGAATGATGCGCAACAAAGTATCTAAAGTCGGCGACCGTGTCCCCGCTTCATACATTGAAATCGCTGCTTGGCTGGTATTCGCTCTTCGCGCAAGTTCGGCCTGTGAGATATTCGCATCGCGTCGTGCCCGGCTAATGAGGCTTCGCGAAAACAATTCTTTCGGCACATTATTATTATATCGGATTAGATATACCGCATTTTTAATCATGTCAGCAATGTGTGAAATTTTTGCTGCAGTGGATGTCAAGTTTTGGAATGGTTTAGCTAGAGGCGGCGAAGGTATTCGGCGGCGGCCTCTGCGCCAAGTTCAGCAAGTTGTTCTGCCTTGAAAGCTTCACGCATTTTTGATTTCGGATGAATAAAACCGGCGCCAATCACAACTTCATCTTTGCCACACATTACGTATCTAGAAATTCTCTGACCGTGCGGCGATAGAGACTTCCATTGGTCGTAAGGCATCGAGCGAACAACGGCTTCGCTACGAAACCACGGCGCGAAATATTCAATGTTTGGCATTGCGCGCACGTCTCGCGACAAATTAGGTGTTCCGCCATGCCAACATCGCAAATCGCGAATAATTGCCGACCCGGCGGGTGCTGGGCAAAGTGTGCTGAGTTTCATCCACTCTGGTTCGTTGTACAAACTCGGGATTGGCTCTCGTGAGTTTTGAGTGCCAGGAATTTGTCGTATTGGACCGTTCTCGGGCGTCAGATCAATCATTGGAAAATTAATTGTCACCGCAGGCACAGGCATTTCGCGCATAGTTATTCGCCCACTCGGATCATGCGGTTCTGCCCAAGTGTTATCTGAATGTAGACCTTGATATTCAATTGAACCTGGCATCGCGATGTCGCCGCCACCGCCAATCACAATGTAATTTGGCGAACCAAAAATAGCTGTGATAATCGGCGTAGTCGATGGCATATCAATTAGTTCAACCCATTCATTTGCGTGCAGCATGTGACGCGATGCAGAACTGCTACCGAACGAATAACGATGCGGCAATCCACCAGCACCACCACCTACTGAGCAATCTGGATCAACTGCCAACATCTCGTCAATCGCACGGTCAGCAGCACTTCGCATTCGTGCAAGTTGCTCGGGCTTAATCGCATCGGCGACTACAACAAACCCGTCGCGATGAAATAATTCAGCAGCACGCTCGACCTCTGATGGCAAGACAATTTCTAGACCGCGGATTCCGTTTTGGTTCTTTAATCTCTCACGTAGTTTTACAACATTTGGATCGCTGTATTCGCGCACCCAGCCTGCACACGATGGGTCTCCTGCAACTAAATTTCTGTGCTCCGGAGTTGTTTCGATTTCGTTTTCGGGAGTATCTAGACCCAGCGGATTGTCGTTGTATTTAATGTTTTCTGCAGATGCCCGATTGGCATGACCGTTCGGTGGCACCGACGAATGCCAACCCTGTCGACCGACTTTGATCGAGTGTTTAGTTGCGGCATCCCATTTGTCATCAACTTTGTAATCGCCGTTCACCAAAGTGATAGTAGACGAAATCTAATTTCGTACCAATTTGAAATTAGAGTGCGAGAATTGCTCGGGCGACGAGGTCTGTACCAAACGCTGTGAGAATCGCCAAATAACTTAAACCTGTTGCCGCCATCACTGCTGAGTAACTTCGCTCTTTCAATGCCGCGCGAGTCAACCACGCGAGGATGCCAGTAAGCGATGCACACCCAACCCAGAAATAACCAAGAACGCCATTCCATCCATCATCAATCGTGCCGTTGAGAACGCTGATCATTCCAGTTGGCAAAATCATTACGAATATCTCAAGGGGCCAAATGATTAGCAACATATTTGTCAACTCATTAAGTAACTTGCGTGTCATTCCTGGTTGAACTAAATACCAGTGACCTAACAACATCAAATCTGTGACTGCGCCAAGAAATGCCGCACCGACAAGCACACGCAATAGATCAACTAAATTCGCATCGTTGCTTGTGACTACCGAAGCAACTAAACCAATTGTGCCGATCGCCACTGCGACTAAATCAAATTTTGAAGATTTTTTAGCTATCGTCGCAAAAGCAATTAACACAACTGCGATGCTGGCGATTTCACGGATTAGAACTTTGTCGAAAAAGAAACCCGCGGCAACCGCGAAAATTGCAAGCGAGCCGAATACCCCACGTAATAATTTTGAATAGCCAATTGAAATCTCTTGACTACGAAGCGTGAACCACAGAAATGCAATGCCACCAGTTGCCCACTGCAATAAAAATGTCGCGGCGTCTAGACGCATCAACCGACAACGACTAGTGAGTGATCGACATTGTTCATAGAAACTGGGCCAGCATCAGTTGCGACGACAATGTCTTCAAGACGCATACCCCATTTGCCCGGCAAGTAGATGCCGGGTTCGACGCTAAATGCATGGCCTGCCGCAATCGTTAACTTATTGCCACTGACCATGTATGGCTCTTCGTGCGCTTCCATTCCAATGCCATGACCTGTGCGGTGAATAAAAAAATCGCCAAACCCAGCATCATCAATAATTCTGCGCGCTGCTGCATCAACTGATTCGCAAGTTGCACCAACAACACCGGCCTTGACGCCAGCGGCCTGTGCTGCGTGTAAAACAGAATAGGCACTGGTGATTTTTCGAGATGGTGTACCGACAAACACACACCGAGTGATGTCGCTGCAATATCCGTTCATCGTGCCGCCAAAGTCGCACAAGACAATTTCATTTTTTTGAATAATTCGTTGGCCGGCGTGATGGTGCGGGCTTGCAGCATTTTCGCCTGCGGCAACAATTGCGAAGTTAACGACATCATGGCCTTGCTCAAGTAAACGCGCCGAAATGTCTGCCGAAACTTGCGCTTCGGTGCGACCAACGAGATCAATTTCTCCGGCCTGAAGTTGCATTGCTACCCGATCGGCTGCTGCACCAGCCAAACGAAGCGCTTCAATCTCGTTTGCATCTTTGGCCATACGCATTGAACCGACAACTTCAACAGCGCGAACAAATTTTGCACCAGAAACGAAATTCATCAACTCAACCAAAAACCTTGCCCACATTTGATCGCCAACTGCAATAGTTTTTGCACCGCCTAAAAGTTTGGCGACAATCGAAACTGGGTTTTCAGTTTCACCCCAAGGCACGATGCGAAAGACATCGTCGTACGGAGTGACTCGTGGTGCTTCAAGCCTTGGCACAACCAACGCCGCCACTGATTCGTGAGTTATTACAAGCATTGTTAAACGCTCGAGTGGCATCGCGTAGTAACCAGTCAGATACGGCAGATCATGACCGACACTAAGTATCGCGGCATCTATCGAAAGCCGTTGCATCTCTTGACGCACGCGCGAGATTCGCGACGCATAAAGCGCACTCGAACTCAGAGTTTTGCTAGAAGTCATTTGCCGCTAATCACTTAACTGGTCGACCTTCTTGATAATCAATTACTGCGTCAACGATTTGCTGTCTGGTGTTCATGATCGAATACTCACGAGTTGTACAGAAACAGTTTGCTCAGCTGCATGCTTGGCATGATAACTAGATCTTGTCAACGGACTCGCTTCAACATGTTTAATTCCAAGTTTTTCACCGAACTCGGCGTATGCCGAAAACTCTGAAGGATCTGCCCACCGAACCACAGGCAAATGATCTTGCGTTGGCCGCAAATATTGACCAATTGTGACAATCTGCACACCAACAGATGCCAGGTCAATCAGAGTTGCTTCAACTTCATCTTTGCTTTCGCCTAGACCCAACATGAAACCAGATTTTGTGACTAAACCCGCAGCATGAGCACGAGCCAAGACAGACAAACTTCGCGCGTAACCCGCCGATGGGCGTACTTGGCGTTGTAAACGGGCAACTGTCTCAATGTTGTGATTCAAAACATCTGGTCGCTCAAGAAAAATAGCGTCGAGTGCATCTGTGCCTTTGGCATCTGAAATTAAAGTTTCAACACGCGTCTTCGGAGAGATGCGCCGAATTTCACGAACGCATTGTGCGACATGCGCCATTCCGCCGTCGGCTAAATCATCGCGCGCAACCATTGTCAAAACCGCATGTTCGAGATTCATTTTAAGAACGGCTTGAGCAACACGAAGTGGCTCGCTCGAATCGGGCGCAAGCGGTTTGCGTGTGTCAATTAAACAAAAGCCACATGCGCGCGTGCAACGCTCGCCGAGCACCATCATCGTTGCTGTGCCATCAGCCCAACACTCTGACAAATTCGGGCAACCTGCTTCTTCACAAACAGTTACAAGATTCAAATCACGCAAAGTTTTTTTCGTTGCCAAGACTTCGGCACCATGACTCACATGAGGACGCAACCACTCTGGCTTACGCGAGGTGATCTGGATATTTGACTCGGCATTAAGATTTTCATTTACCGCTGCCAACGCCACATCATGGCGATCAAAATTTCCGTTTGTCCAACGATTGGCTGCCAATTTCGCAACCACATCGGCAACTTGCTGAACTGAAAAGTTGAAGCCAAGTTCGGCGAGCGATGTAACTGGGTGCTCGGCGATGCCACAAGGCACGATGTGCTCACGCATGTAACTCAGATCTGTCGAAACATTTAATGCAAACCCATGCATCGTGCGCCCACGTGAAACTCGAACACCGATTGCACAAATCTTTTTCGGAGTTGCCGACTGATGATCGATCCAAACACCCGGGTAGCCGGCGAGTCGTCCTACATTCATAACACCAAGATGCGCAAGTGTGTCAATCACAAGTTGCTCAACACCGCAAACATATGCCTGCATATCGGCCGGCCCGCCAACACCATGTTTTGCCTCAAGCGAAAGTATCGGGTAAACAACTAGTTGGCCTGGGCCGTGGTACGTAATGTCACCGCCACGATTGACTTTTACAAGTTCGGCGCCAACTTGTTTTGGGTCGCACTTGAGATTATTTTTCAGGTCAGCACTTGACCCATACGTGAAAACATGAGGATGCTCGAGCATCAGCAAATGCTGATTTGATGACTGCGAGAACATCGCAGTTTGTACTGCCAGCGCTTCGCGATAAGGCACTTTGCCAAGCCAACGAATATTAAGTTTCGTTGTACCTTTTGTATCTTCTCGCGACACTAATTAGATCTCCGCTGACCAATCCTGTGTTTCAAGAACTCGCTTTACTTTTGCGAGAAATCCGGCTGCGTATGCTCCATCGAACGCACGGTGATCCCAGCTCATTGCAAGATTGCCGACTGGATGAATCGCAATGCTTTCTGAGCCATCGCTTAGTCGAGCGACAACCGGCTTACGAACAATCGCGTCGGTCGAAATAATTGCAACCTGTGGCTGATTGATGATTGGCATCGTCAGAACAGAGCCAGCAGATCCGTTATTCGAAATCGTAAATGTTCCACCTTGAATTTCGTCCGGGGTTAATTTTCGCCCGCGAGCACGGGTTGCAAGATCAGAAATTTCTCGAGCAATTGCGCGCAACCGCTTACCGTCTGCGCTGCGCACAACAGGCACCAACAAACCATTGAATTCAATATCGACCGCAATGCCTAGGTCGACATAATTGTGAACAACTAACTTGTCATCTTCGATACTCGCATTGAGATTTGGATACTCTGCCAATGCGTCAACAATGGCTCGAGCAATGAACGGAAGGTAAGTCAAAGTGAAACCTTCGGCTTGCTTCCATTGGTCTTTGACTTGATTTCTAGTCGCATCAACATTTGCATAGTCAACTTCGACGACACTGAAAGCATGAGCACTGACTGCCTGCGACATAATCATGTGCGCTGCAGTGAGTTTGCGAATTTTTGTGAGCGGAATAATTGTTTCGCGCTCTGAACTTTGCGTCAACTTTGGCGCTTGAATAATCGGCGACTGTGAAGTTGGCGCGACAGCTTTTGCCGCTTGAACTACCGGCGTTGACGCAACTGGCGCGGATGCTGGTGCGTTAACAACTTGTGGTGTCGAACCATTTTTATCGATGTAATCCAAAACATCTTCACGCGTAATACGACTTCCAGGACCGGTGCCGACAAGCGCGTTGACATCAATGCCATGATCCGCAACAAGTCGACGTACAACTGGTGACAGTAATTTATTTGATGCGTTCGCCGGTATTTGAGTTCGTGTTGCGGTTGCAACATTTGCAACTGGTTGTGCGGCGCGAATTGGCTCGGGTTGCACTACGGGTGCTTGAACTACCGGCACAACTACCGGCGCAGGCGCAATCGGCGCGACTACTGGCGCAGGCGCAACAACCGGTGCAGGCGCGACTACTGGCGCAGGCGCAACAACCGGTGCAGGCGCAACACTGGCACTTGCCGAACCAACAACTGCAATTACGGTGCCGACAGAAACTGTTTCACCTTCTTTGACTCGAATTTCAGTCAAAGTGCCAGCAACTGGAGATGGAACTTCAGTATCGACTTTGTCGGTAGAGACTTCAAACAAAGGCTCGTCAGCAGCGACCGTATCGCCAACCTTTTTAAACCAACGTGTGATTGTTCCCTCGGTAACAGTTTCACCAAGTTGTGGAAGTGTGATATCGGCCATTTGATTCTCTTTCTAACTAGTCGCGGTCAAGTTTGTCATGCATTAAAACTTCTGCCAGTCAACGAGAGAATTGTTTCACCAAACAGTTCACTCAGACTTGGATGAGGCATCACAAATTCGGCGATCTCATCAACTGAAGCTTCCCAGTTGACGGCCAAATAACCTGCAGCGAGTTGCTCAGTCACCCAAGGCCCGACCATGTGAACTCCGAGAACCTGACCTGCGGTGCCATCTGCATTTTTTTTTGCAATCACTTTGACAAGCCCGTCTATCTCGCCGAGAATCATCGCCCGAGAGTTGGCGCGAAATTGATGCTTTGCGACAACAACATCATGACCCGCATTACGTGCTTGCTCTTCTGATGGACCAGCCCATGCAACCTCTGGGTGACAATAAATTGCCCATGGCACACGGTCATACATAATTGGAGTTGCATTTTCGCCTCGCAAATGTTTGATCGATAAAATTGCTTCGGCATATGCAACGTGCGCAAGTTGTGGAGTATTGATTAGATCACCAATCGCATAAACGCCAGGTTCGCCTGTTTGGCAATATTCATCTACTGCGACGAATCCGCGATCGTCGACTTTAACCGCCGTGCCGCTCAGCCCTAGTGCATCAGAAAACGCACGACGACCAATTGACATAATCACGACATCAATAATCAGCGGATCACCGGTCGCAAAAGTTATTTGTGTCGAACCGTCTGGCAACGAACTTTGACCAGTAACGACAATGCCAGTTTTTATACTGATTTTCTTTTTTGTGAAACTCTTAACAACAACGTTTGCAACATCAGGGTCTAGACCAGGCAAAATTTTTGGTGCACCTTCGAGAATCGTGACTTGCGAACCAAGATCTGCAAAAGTTGACGCGAACTCGCAACCGATTGCACCTCCGCCAATGACCGCAATCCGTTTTGGAATCGTGTTTAACATCAAAACCTCATCCGAGGTCATGATTGATCCGCCGATTGGAAAACCTTTGATCGTGCGAGGCACTGAACCACTTGCCAAAATCACATTTG
>JBILAG010000095.1:0-6734 GCA_044354345.1 Ilumatobacteraceae bacterium
TGGGATACCAGCAGCCTGATGAAACTTTTAACTCACCCCGAAAAATAATTTAGTCAGTTATTTGCCTGAGGCGGCTGTGGCAAATGCGTCGAGCAGTTTGTCGAGTTGAGCATCTGTAATAACTAGAGGCGGACAAAAAGTATTTGTGTCTGCATTGATAGCCCGAGTAATCGCACCTAGTTCAAGCATTCTGTCGCGAATTTTGATGTTGTTTTGTGTTGAGTGCAAACCTGCAGCCCACACTGCGCCGTCGCCACGAGCGCTTTCGATAACGCCATCTCGCACTAATGCGTTCAATGCATCACCGATTCGTTTCCCGATATGAGTTGCACGGTCGACGAGATTTTCGCGCTCAATTATTTCGAGATTGGTTATTGCCGCCGCGCATGCCGAAGCATGGCCTGAATATGTGTAGCCAGTTCTTAAAATAAAATCTGCGTCAGCCTCTAAAGATTTGCGCACAGCCTTGCTTACAAATACTCCGCCAAGTGGCTGATAGCCAGAAGTAACTGCTTTGGCAAAGCACAATAGATCTGGGTTGACATTGTAAAAGTTTGCACCAAACCAAGTGCCTAATCTCGCGAAGCCAGTGATTACTTCGTCAAAAATCAAAAATGCACCGTGTTGATCGCAAAGTTTTCGCAAGCCTTCTAGATATCCGGGCGTAGGCGGGTAGACGCCGCCGGCGCCTTGCAGCGGTTCGGCAAGTACTGCAGCAATTGTGTTGCCGCGTTGCGACATCAAAACTGACATTGCCTCAAGATCATCGCTCGCAACTTGCTCGACATCTGGCACAAGTGGGCCGTAGCCAATTTTGTTTAACGGCAAACCTTGCGCACTAGTGCCACCGTAGTTTGTGCCGTGATAACCACGCATTCGCGAAATAATTACTGTGCGCTCGGGGTGTCCGGCTTGAACGTGGGCGAGTCGAGCCAACTTCATCGCAGAGTCGACAGCTTCTGAACCACTGCCACAGAAAAACACGCGAGCATCTGGCATCGGGCAAAGTGCTACAAGTTTCTCCGCCAACACTTCGACTGGCTCGTTTGTGAACGGATCAAAAGTCGAATACGCCTCGAGTGTCGAGATTTGTTTGGCGACAGCATCGCCGATTTCCTTTCGCCCATGACCGACGGCGCAATACCAAAGACTTGCCATGCCATCGACGAGTTCATTTCCTTTGTCGTCCCAAACGAGTGCGCCCTGGCCCCGCACAAGTTTGATGAAATTTTCTTTTGTCGGTTTGGCGAAAGGGTGAAGAAATGCATTCTGTGAGGTCGAGGCACTAGTCATAAGCGTTTACTTTAGTTCACTCTGCCCTAATAGGCTTAAGGGCTTATGAAGGGTCTCATTCTTTCCGGTGGCGCTGGCACGCGTTTGCGACCGATAACGCATACAAGCGCCAAACAACTTGTGCCGATTGCTAACAAGCCAATTTTGTTTTATGGGATTGAAGCGATGGCACGCGCCGGCATTCGCGAGATCGGCATCATCGTTGGTTCAACTCGTGAAGAAATCAAAACTGCAGTCGGTGACGGTAGCCAGTTCGGCGTGAAAGTTACCTATATTCCGCAAGAAGAACCACTTGGTTTGGCGCACTGTGTCTTGATCGCCGACAAGTTTTTGGGTGATGATGATTTCATTATGTATCTCGGTGACAACATGCTTGAGCAAGGTCTTGAAGAATTCGTCACTGAGTTCGAATCTGCCCGAGCAAGCAGCGATAAAGATAAACCAGCCGCGCAAATTTTGTTATGCCATGTTGAAGATCCACGCCAATTCGGCGTTGCTGAGGTTGACAAAAATGGCCATGTTGTGCGGTTGGTAGAAAAACCAAAAGATCCACCATCAGATCTTGCGCTCGTAGGCGTTTACTTGTTTGACAAAACGATTAATAAAGCAGTGCGCTCAATAAAGCCTTCGTCACGTGGTGAACTAGAAATCACCGATGCGATTCAGTGGCTAGTTGACAACAAGTTTTCGGTGCGACACAAAGTTCTGCAAGGTTGGTGGATAGACACTGGCAAAAAAGATCCGCTACTTGAGTGCAATCGATTGGTACTTGACGCGATGAAAACTAAATTAGAAGGCACAGTCGATGCAGTGTCAGAGATTCAAGGTCGCGTAACTATCGAAGCAGGCGCGAAAGTAACAAACTCGAGAATTCGTGGCCCAGTAGTTATTGGTGCAGGCGCGGTAATCGAAGACTCTTATATTGGTCCGTATACGTCGCTTGGCAAAAATTGTCGTGTAGTTAAATCTGAAATGGATCACTCAGTTGTGCTTGACGGGAGTTCGATAGTAGGCGTCTCGCGGCTCACAGATTCTCTAATTGGCAAAGATGTTGAAGTAATTCGAAGTACTCAACAACCTCGTGCATTGCGACTGATGCTCGGTGATGACTCGAAAGTAGAGCTCGAATAATGGCAACGATTACAGAATCAACACTTATCAAAGGTGTGCAAATAGTTGAGCCTCAGGCCTTTGGCGACTCACGCGGAACCTTCATCGAAACTTATCGTCGTGAGTGGTTTCCACTTGGTCGCGAAATGTTGCAGGGCAACCGCGGCGATCGTCAGGCGGGTTGCATCGTGGGCTTGCACTATCACTTGCACCAAGCCGATTATTGGTATGTGCCAATCGGTAGTTGTCGAGTGGTGCTGCACGATTTACGAGTTGGCTCACCGACAGATGGTGCGACTCAAGTAATTGACATCGGTGCACGCGCTGATGGCACACACGACCACCGTGGTATTTTTATTCCGCCTGGTGTCGCACATGGTTTCGCGTCGCTCACTAATATGGCGATCACTTATCTTGTAGACAGTTATTACAACCCGAAAGATGAACTGGGTTTGGCATATAACGACAAAGCAGTAGAAGCTGATTGGGGTATCGCGTCGCCAATCCTGTCTGATCGCGATGCAGCTAACCCAACAAGAGATGCAATTGATTCGCAGGTACGACCTTTTTGGCCAATGCGGACATAAATTAATCTATGAAAATTTTTGTAACAGGCGGAGCAGGGTTTATCGGTTCGAACTACGTTCGATGGGTTTTTGCTAACACCGATCACGAAGTCACGGTTTATGACTCGTTGACGTACGCGGGTAATTTGTCGACTCTTAAAGATGTTGATGACAGCCCAAGATTCAAGTTCGTCAAAGGAAACATTTGCCAACCTGGCGATGTCGAAGCAGCGATGGCTGGTCATGACGCTGTTGTTCACTTCGCCGCCGAGAGTCACGTTGACCGTTCAATTGCTGGTAGCGAAGACTTCATCTTGACGAATTGTTTCGGCACAAATGTCGTGATTGATGCGGCGCGTAGATTAAACATTTCGCGTGTTTTGCATATCGGCACCGATGAGGTTTACGGATCCGTAGAGACAGGCTCATCTCGCGAAAATGATCCACTTGAGCCACGTAGTCCGTATTCGGCATCTAAGGCAGGCTCTGACTTGATCGCTTTGTCGTATTTTTCGACGCACGGCACGCCTGTTGTAGTAACTCGTTGTACGAATAACTTCGGTCCATTTCAATATCCAGAAAAAGCGATTCCGTTATTCACAACAAATCTCCTTGATGGCAAACAAATACCTCTATACGGTGACGGTCTTAACGAACGCGATTGGATTTATGTTGATGATCATTGTTCGGGTGTTCATCTAGCTCTTGAGCACGGCACTGCCGGCGAGATCTACAACATTGGCGCTGGCAACGAAACTGCAAACAGAGTTCTTGTCAACAAACTTTTAGCTCTGCTAGGCAAAGACGAATCAAGTGTGCAATATGTTGCTGATCGACTTGGTCATGATCGTCGCTACTCAGTTGATATCTCAAAGATAACGAAACTGGGTTGGAAGCGAACTCGATCTCTTGATGAAGCACTTGAAGCGACAGTTAATTGGTATCGCGATAATCGCTGGTGGTGGGAGCCCCTGAAAGCCAAGAAATAGTGAAACTGCTAATCACCGGCGCCTCAGGTCAACTAGGCACAGATTTAGTTTTATCGGCACGAAAACTCGGTCACGAAGTTGTTGCGACGAGTCACGGCGAGTTAGACATCACGGACAAATCTCAGGTCAGTCAAGTTGTCGCCCAAGCAAATGTTGATGCGATTATTCATGCAGCAGCGTGGACGGCAGTTGATGCCTGTGAATCAGACCCTCAGAAAGCAATGGCGGTGAATCGCGACGGCACTGCAAATATTGTTGCTGCCGCCCGCGAGTCTGGAGCACGTGTCATTTATATATCCACTGATTATGTTTTTGACGGCACCAAACCGACACCATATATAGAGAGTGATTTGCCGAATCCGCAATCTGTTTACGGGGCGAGCAAACTCGCTGGCGAACAACAATTAGATCTGACGACTGACCAAATAGTTCGAATTTCGTGGGTTTGTGGCGAACACGGCGCAAACATGGTTAAAACTATTTTGCGACTGTCTGCGACTAATCCAACGCTGACATTTGTAGATGACCAAATTGGCTCGCCGACGTTTACGAGCGACGCAGCACCAGCGATTATTAAATTGACGACTAGTGGCGGTGCAGGTATTTGGCATTTAACAAATCAAGGTTCCACTAGTTGGTTTGGTTTTGCGCGCGATGTCTTAACTTGTGCTGGTCTTGATGCGAATCGAGTGATTGCTACGACAACAGAGTTGCTTCAACCTGCAAGGCCAGCCAAACGCCCAGCGAATTCTGTGCTGGATAATGCGCGAATGCGTCAGGCAAACCTGACGTTGCTTGACGACTATCACATAGCTCTACAACGACTTGTAGATGTTTTGACGAGTTAAGGTTTAATTATGGATGAACGCGGACTCTTACGAGAAATTGAACCAGTTGCTGCCGATTTATTAAATCGCCATCTCGGTGTTGCAAAAGAATGGTTTCCGCACGAGATGGTTCCGTACAGTCGCGGTAAAGATTTCGTCGCAGGCGAACAATGGAAAGATAGCGATACAGATTTCGGCGCAGTTAGCAACGAAATGTCAGATGCAATCCGCGCATCTCTTTATGTAAATCTGCTGACTGAAGATAATTTGCCTTATTATTTTCGCGACATAGATCAGCTATTCGGAAACGACGGAGCTTACGGTGAGTGGGGTCGCAATTGGACAGCTGAAGAGGGACGACATTCAATTGTGATTCGTGATTACTTGACAGTCACTCGGGCATTAGACCCAGTTGCGTTAGAGCGCGCACGAATGCAACAGGTTCGTAGTGGGCAAGTGCCAGCGCCATTAGATCTTTATGAAGCACTTGCATATTTGAGTATGCAAGAACTCGCAACTCGCATCGCACACCGCAACACAGGCAAAGCAATGGCCGACGAAGTTGGTCAGGCGATAATGTCGCGTGTTGGCAACGATGAGAACTTGCACTATTTGTTTTACCGTGATCTAGCGACTGCAGCGATCACCGTAGATCCTTCAAACATGGTTATCGGCATCGAACGTGCGGTTCGCACATTTGCGATGCCTGGCACCGGGATCACTGATTTTGATCGTCTGTCGCGAGAAATTGCTCGAGTCGGCATTTACGATCTTGCGATTCACCATGATCAGATATTGGTGCCAGTTGTGTTGCGCCACTGGAAGCTCGCAGATCTGACTGGTCTCAATAGCGAGGCTGAAACTGCGCGTGAGGCATTATTGAAGCGCATAGACAGAATCGGCAAAGTTGCCGGCAAACTTGCCGCTGATCGTGTAACTGCCTAATCGAAACTTCATAGCGGTAGTGCTTTTGAGCACCAGTTTTTTAGTGCAAAAAGTTACCAAAATCGGCTGCAAGGCTTGCCAAGCCTGTGCCAAACGGCATATAATTACGCGTCGGCGTGGTGGGTCGAGAAATTGAACAAATTACGCCAAACTCATAATCCAAATTAACAAGGGGACTAAATGTCAACAATTGAGCAAACTTCAAATGAAGTTTCGACAAACGGTTTGTCGCGACGTCATTTTATTCAAGCAGCAGCAGCGACCGGTGTAGCAATTCCATTTGCTCAAATGTTCGGTGCGTCTGGTGTTAGTGCAGCAGGAACAACTCTTAAGTGGGCATCACAAGCACAAGAAGGTCCAGCAGCACCATGGATGAGCAAGGGTGGATCGTTACAGATTCTCAACGCCGTCGGAGCATGGTTGTGTGATGTTGCACCATCTGGTCAACTTGTACCAAGCGTCGCGACAAAATGGAAGGGCACCGATGCCGGTAAGACTTGGACTTTCACGATTCGTGAAGACGTAAAGTTCCATGACGGTTCTGCACTTAAAGCCGAAGATGTTATTTACACATTGCAATCACATCTTGACCCAGCGAACAAATCGCAATCAGCTGGTCGACTTGGTGACTGCACATCAGCAGGCATCGTCAAAGTTGATGCAACCACGATTCGTTTTGACTTGAAGAAGGCAAACGCCAACTTCCCTTATGCAGTGTCAAGCGCCAACTACGGCCTTTGCATGCTTAAGAAGGGTGAAAAGGGAGACGAGTCATGGACTAAGACCATGAACAGTGCAGGCCCATGGATCATGGTGACGCATAAAATCAATGAGAAGACCGTGTTCAAGAAGAACCCGAACTACTTCAAGAAAGATCTAATCCCACAGTTCGACAAGATGGAGCAAATCCAGTACGTGTCAAACAGTGCTGCAATTCCAGCATTGAAGACCGGCAAGCTTGATTCAATCCACTTCCTAACCGGAGTAGAAGCAGACGCGATTCC
>JBILAG010000020.1:0-25566 GCA_044354345.1 Ilumatobacteraceae bacterium
GCCCGCTGTGGCTCAACTTCGAGATCACGACGCAATGTGTCAATCGCTCCTTCGAGACGAACTTTGACTTCTGATTCTTCGAGTTCAATTCGACGATTGCGTTCGCGCAATTCTTCGAGTTGTTTCTCGTGAGCAGTTCGCTGACGGCGAGAGTCGTCAAGGCGTTGCGATATTTCTCTGACTTCAGAACTTTGCCGACGACGCGTTTCTTGCAACTCTGTTTGACGTATCTGCAGAGAACGCACATGGTCTTCTACAACCCCCGACAATCGCACTACTGCCCCCAAAATAGATTCAACTCGGCTGCGATGCTCGGCTGCCGCATTTCTCGCACCGGCGTCGGCTTGCAATCGTGATTCAAGTTCAGAGATTCGTGAATCTAAGAAACCTTTTCGCTCACGTAGCCCAACGACCTTGGCATCAAATTCTCGACGACGCAAACCAACCGAGGACGAACGGCTTTCAATATCGTCTTGCGATGATTGAACACCAGAAAGTCTTTCACGAACGCTTGCAACTTCAACGCGACGCAAATTTACAGACGACTCGGCGACAGATAACGCATTCGCACTCGCCACAGCTCGTGCCTCGGCGCGCTCAAGAGCCGCACTGGTGACGGCATTCGGGCCCACTCTTAGCGATGTTGTAGCCAATCGGTCACCTTTGCTAGTAACAACGACAACATCTGGTCGTTCAAGCACAATGTCGACACCACGGTCGAAAAGATCCACGAACACGACTCGTGCCAACAAAGCATCAAGCAATGAGTTAACGGCAATTGCGTGTTCGCCAGCACGTGCACGCACAAACGACCGCAACGAAGATGCGCCCTGCACAGCAACAGGTGCAACTTTTGATGTCCAGTCGCCAAGCGCAACAACTGCCCCCATTGCATCAGACGACCGCATTCGCGCCAAAGATTCGCGAGCACTTTGGGCATTCGACATAACCATGGCGTTTAACGCATCAGCTAAACCCGCGAATACTGCACTCTCCCACTCGCCTTCAACTTCGATTAAATCTTTAAGCGAACCAAGTGCACCAGCTGTATTCGCAAGTTCGCCAAGACTCGATGAGTTGGCCGCAACCGCTGCGCGAAGTGTTTCGACGCGTGCATTATCACCAGATGATGACGCAACAGCCGCCATAAACGATGCATTCGCAGCATCAAACGCATCCTCTGCAACGCGAACCGCCAGTGCTGCTGACTCGGCATCCTGAGCCTTGTCAGCAACTAGTGCAGATTCGTCTCGGGCTAGATCAAGTTCTTGCACTTTAGATTCTTCAAGCGCAGCCACAACTCGCGCTAGTTCTTCGTGGGCAGTTGAAACATCGGCTTCAAGTGATGCAACAACTCCAGCATCCATCAGTTGACCGCGATCTCGTTCTACTGATCGACGACGCTCAGCGAGAACTGCTACTTGTCCACGAGCGCGTCCAAGAAGTTGCTCTACCCGTACGAGTTCATCGCTTGTACCCGATTCTCCACGAGCCGTTAATTCAGCTTCATCTGCCATGACTGCTGTATCTAAACTCGCAAGTTTTTGCCGCAGATTTTTTTCGTTAGCTTCACCTTCAACTTTTCCGGTGGCCGAATTATCAAGTCGTGTTCGTAATGCGTAAATCTCGCGACCCGCAATATACAACTGCAATGTTCGCAACTCAGATGCGATCGCACCATGCCGGCGAGCCGAGTCTGCCTGACGCTCTAACGGTCGAAGCTGTCGACGAACCTCACGCAATAAATCTTGTGCGCGCAATAAATTTGCTTCGGTGCCTTCAAGACGGCGCTCGGCTTTTTCTTTACGCTTGCGATGTTTCAATACACCTGAAGCTTCTTCAATGATCGCTCGACGATCTTCGGGTCGCGCATTTAAAACTGCGTCAATTTGTCCTTGACTAACGATTACGTGTTGCTGTCTACCAACGCCAGCATCAGACAAAAGATCTTGAACATCTAACAATCGACATTGCACCCCATTGATTGCGTATTCGCTTTCGCCACTGCGAAACAATGTGCGGCTCACTGAGACTTCAGTGAATTCAATCGGCAGCAGTCCAGCCGAGTTGTCAATCGTCAACATCACTTCAGCGCGACCGAGTGCTGGCCGCTTTGACGTTCCCGCAAAAATTACATCATCCATTTTTTGACTACGTACCGAAGACGGTGCTTGTGCGCCAAGCACCCAAGCGATTGCGTCAACGACATTTGATTTACCCGAGCCGTTTGGGCCGACCACTACGGTCACGCCGGGCTCGAGTTGCATCACTGTTGTGTCAGCGAAGGATTTGAAGCCTTTTAGGGTTAAAGATTTAAGAAACACTCAGTCGCCGAGATTACTTCATTTGGTTGATTTTCCACCAAATTTAGTGCTGGCAAGCCGAGCAATAACAGGTCGTTCGGCCGGCAACCACAGTCATCAGGATTCGCCCTTTTCGGCACGTCAAACATGGCAATCCAGCCCGACCATAAACGCGGTGTTGATCTTGAAAGCTGCCAGTTTGGCCATCTAAATCAACATATTGCGTGTCTTTAAGCGTGCTTCCACCTGCGTTTACGGCCTTGTTTAAGACTTCAACAATTGCCTCGTGCAAACGCGACAGCGTGACATGCGTCAACCGACCGGGCAAACGGTCTGGCCGAAGTTTTGCCAAATGCAAAATCTCATCTGCATAAATGTTGCCAATGCCAGCGACAAAGTGTTGGTTTAGTAAAAGTGCTTTCAGGTTTCCGCGACGGTTTTTGAATAACTCGCGCAGAATTTCTGGAGTGAACTCATCGGTTAAAGGGTCAACACCGAGATTTGCCAAGTCGGGCATTTGGGTTTCAATCAAATCGGGATCAAATACAACGACTTCACCAAAAGTTCGAGGGTCGACGAACCATAATTCGCTAACAACAACATTACTTTTTGCTAGATGCATTACTACGTGCGTATGCGCTGGTCTGACAGAGTTGGGCTTGGCAATAATCAATCTGCCACTCATGCGCAGATGCATCATAAGTTTTTGTCCAGAATCTAAATCACAAATCAAATATTTACCTCGACGCGTTGCCGACAAAATCTGAACACCAGTAAGACCGTCGATTAATGCTTCACGACTAGTGCGACGAACGGTTCGTTCACGACCAACCTCAACTTTGACGACTAATCTTCCAACAACATTTTCTTGCAAACCACGCCGGACAGTTTCAACTTCTGGAAGCTCAGGCACGTTTTGTCTCGCTTAACAATTCAATTATCTAAACAGCTCGCAATGTTGTAATCGCTTGTTGTGCGGCCTCTTCTTCTGCAACTTTTTTTGACCGTCCACTGCCAGCACCCATCCAGTCATTGCCAATGTAGACGGCCGCAAAAAACATTTTGGCATGATCCGGCCCTTCGTCGGTTACGCGATACTCGGGAGCCGAGAGAGACGATCGAGCCGCTAGTTCTTGCAATTGAGATTTAGCATCCAGTTGTTTTAACGCTCCAAGTGCTTCGTCGATTAAATCAACTAATAACACTTGAACTATCTCATAAACACGAGATGCGTTCGAATCTAGATAAATGGCGCCGAAAACGGCTTCGAGAGCATTGGCAAGAATCGAACTTTTTGCGTGACCACCACCGGCTGCTTCACCGCGGCCTAACAATACGAACTCTCCAAGACCGAGTTGCGTCGCTACCCGAGAAAGCGCAGTCATATTGACAACAATTTTGCGCAAGTCAGTTAGTTTGCCTTCATCGAATTCTGGGTAACGCCGAAACATAATGTCAGCGATGACAAAGCCAATTACTGAGTCTCCTAAAAATTCAAGCCGCTCATTGGATTCAAAACCATCATTCTCGGCTGTCCAAGAACTGTGCCGCATTGCGGTAGCCAAAAGCGATTCGTTAACGAAGTTGTAGCCAATTTTATTTGAAAGCTTTTCGAGAGAATCTGTCATTGCTGTTGCAAGGCTTGGCGTATTTTGCCAACCATGTCGACTTCAACCATCTCTTTGGCAACTTTTATGCCATTAAGCATTGCTCTAGAACCTGATGAGCCATGCGAGATAATGCAAACACCGTCAACGCCAAGCAGAATTGCGCCGCCATAGGTATCAGGGTCAAACTGCGCATACAGGCTCAGCAGCGCTGGCATCAACGCATCAGCATGAACTTTGTACTCGGGTTCACCAATTGCAGTAAAAAGAGCTTTTACGACTCCACGCATTGTTCCTTCTAAAGTTTTTAAGGCAACGTTGCCAGTGAATCCGTCAGTAACAACTACATCAACTTTGTCGGTCATAATGTCACGACCCTCAACATTGCCGATGAAGTTAATGTTTTTTGCGTTCGAAAATAATTCGTAAGCCTGCTTGCGAAGTGTGTCGCCCTTGCCTGGCTCTTCGCCGATTGACAATAATCCAACGCGCGGACTATCTATCGAAAATCGAGCATTGGCATAAACACTTCCCATCAAACCGAACTGCACTAGCCACGCGGGCTCGACCTCGGCATTTGCGCCAGCATCAAGCAACACAGTTGGAGTAGTGCCTGGAGCCGGTATCGGCGTAGCGATTGCCGGACGTTTAACACCTGCAATGCGTCCCATCCGCAATAAAGCAGAAGCCATAGTCGCGCCAGTGTTGCCGGCAGAAATCATTGCACTGGCCCTACCGTCGCGCACGGCTTCGGCTGCACGCACGAGTGTCGAGTCTTTTTTATTGCGAACCGAACTTGCAGCATCTTCGTGCATTTCTATAAATTCGCTGGCAACTATTAAATCGAATCCTTCACGACCTTCTAGATCGCTTGGCCCAACAAGAACAACAGGTATTCCGGCAGCAACAGCTTCGCGCGCACCGGCAATTATTTCGTTTGGAGCCTTATCGCCACCTAAGGCGTCAACGGCAACTGGCAGCATCGTTAAAACAAACGACGCGAACGCTCGAAATTATCTCGCGTCAACTACAACAGCGATGCGACCTTTATACCAACCGCAACCACCACACACGACATGAGGGCGCTTTGCGATACCGCAACGTGGACACGAACTTGCACTTGGCGCCTTCAGCTTCCAGTTCGCAGCCTGACGCATGCGACCTTTGGACTTAGACTTCTTTTTCTTTGGAACTGCCATGGCAAGCTCGTCTTTCGGTTATTTTGGTTAAAAATTTGTTTTTGTAAACTATCTACAACGAACTGAAAGGCTAGCGGAAGATTTGCCTAGTTTTATATGTCAGATTGAAGCATTTAACGAGTTTTAAGATCAATCAATCTCGCCGTTACGAGACCCGTCAACGCTCATCAATTCGCAGTGAATCTAAAGCAGCCCACCTGTCGTCGCGTTCGGGTCGCGCACATGAACAGCGGTCGACCTGCAAATCTACGCCACATTGTGGACAAAGACCTGGGCAATCGGCACGACATAACGGGGCCAACGGCACCGCTAGCAGCACATTTTCACGTGCCATTTCGAGCAGATCCAGCTGCTCTCCAGTTATTGGATAAGCATCTGGGTCACTGATCACAGCCTGATACAACTCCTGCACTTCGACTTCGGCACGACCGGTCAGAGCTTTGAGACAACGCCGACATTCGAAACTCCAATGTGCGCCAAGTTTGCCATGCACAACAATGCCATCTGTCAACGCTTCAAGCGTGAGCGCAACATCAACTTGAGTGCCAGCAACTATCCGTGAATCGTCGAATTTGAAGAAGTCAACTTCAATCTGACGGTTGATTTCACGAACGCTTCCTGCACGGCGTAGAAGCTCGGCTACATTAACCAAAAGTGGCGACGCCATTGTCTACAAACTTTCCCTAGTCGATTTACTGTTTAGTAATTAAGTTATTTACAATTCGTCGTCTTGGTCAAACAACATCACCGATTCACTCTCCAACGAAATCTCGTGTGCTGGTTGTTGAGCGACAAGTGATAAGCGCGTACGACCTTCGCCTACCTGCTTAACTAATTTGTCAAGCAAAATCTCAAAACTACCTAAACGGCGATCTAAGAAATCATCGGTTTCGCTTTTTAGTCGACGCGAGTCTTGATTTGCTGCTTCAATCACTTTGCGAGCACGCGCTTCAGACTGGCGAACAATCGCAGTTCGTTGCACTAGACGCTCAGCTTGAACTCGTGCAGCTTCTAAAATCTCGTCGGCCTCAAGTTGTGTTTTCGCAAGAAAATCAGCACGTTCTTTAAGCATCCAACGAGCTTCGGTAATTTCGGCCGGCAAACAGTCAAGTGCGTCTTGCAAGATGCCGAGAATTTGCTCACGATTAATTTTCGGAGCGCTTGACAGTGGTGCGTTTGGTGCACTTGAAATTGCGCCTATCGCCTCGTTCAAAAACGATTCTGTATCGCCAAGCTCTACAGGCACGACCTCCGTACCAAAAGAGATGCCGCGATTATTGTCATCATCAAAATTGTCAAATACATTTTTAGGCATTACTAAAAGTCTACTTTTCTGCTTTTGCAATCGCTATTTCAACTACTGCTGGTACGAGAGACGACACGTTTCCGCCGTAATGCGCAATTTCACGCACAAAACGACTACTAATAAATGCATTTTTCGGTTGTGGAATCAACAACAACGTTTGAATTCCGCTGACTGCCGAATTTGTATTTGCCATCTGAACTTCAACATCTAAATCCATTACATTGCGAACGCTTTTGACGATGCAGTCAACGCCAAACTTCTTGGCTGCATCAATTGCTAAACCAGCGGCAGGTTGCACAGTCACACCTTTTATATCACTCGTCGAATACTTAACCATCTCAACTCGATCGTTGATGCTAAACATGCCAGCAGGTTTATCTGGGTTGTGCATCACCACAACGACAACCTCATCAAAAAGTGCCGCGGCTTGACGAATGATGTCGATGTGCCCGAGATGCACAGGGTCGAAACTTCCAGGAAACATGACTTTCATCGCGGTATTTATGGTACCCGTCGTAAATAGGTGACATGCGTACGCCCATATCGCTTCGAGCGCAATGATTCCCAACCGTTAAGACCTGTGATTTCACGGTTACTTTCTGCCACCACGAGTGGCGCGGTGATATTCGACAATAGCCCCTGCCAGTTTTTGAACTCATAAGGCGGATCAGCCATAACTAAATCAACGCCTGAAACTTTGGTCGCAGCAACCAAAACATCTGCTCGAATTACAGTTGTGCGGTCAGTCAAGCCAAGCTTCTTTATGTTGTCTTGCAAACTCGCAAGTGCGTCACGATCTCGCTCAATAAATGTGCAATGTTTAGCCCCACGAGACAACGCTTCAATGCCAAGTGCACCCGAGCCTGCGAACAGATCTAATACATGAGCATCAACGATCACATCTAAACTCGTCAGGGCATTAAAAATTGCTTCACGCGCCATATCAGTTGTCGGCCTCGTGGTATTGCCCTCTGGTGCGAAAATCTTTCGCCCGCGCAATTCTCCTGCCACCACTCGCATAGCTTCACGCTATTGACAAAAAGCACCGACAAATAGTGGTTTACTTACCTTATGGATTTTGGCCCTGCCGAGCCACCAACCGAGTCAATTATTTGTGTTGATTGCGGAGGGAATGCGCACTTATTATCTCATCCACCCGAAGACGGATTGTGGCAGGTCGGCGAAGTAGTCGCGTATCGATGCAGCGACTGTCTTGACCGTTGGGATTTGGTACTCGCACCACTAGGAGAATAGAAATTTTAAGTTGAAAACTAGTTTTTGAAAAGAAACTCTTCTTCATCTGGTGTCAGCAACAGATCTATCTCGTCGCGAATTTCGTTATGGCTTTTTAAAGTTGGGTCAGAATTAATAATTTCAAAAGCAGTTGCACGTGCAAGTTCAATTAAATCACGGTCGTTGCGTAACGAGGCAAGCTTCAAGTCACTACGACCTTTTTGCGCCGTATTCATGATCGTGCCTTCGCCACGCAATTCGAGATCTACTTCTGCCAAATAGAAGCCATCGGTTGACTCAACCAAGGCATCAACTCGAGGTGAACAAATTTCTTCATTGCTAGTCACGAGCCAACAGCGAGATGCAATGACGCCACGACCAACACGACCACGCAATTGGTGTAACTGCGCAATACCAAAGCGATCAGCATCAAGCACGATCATGCAGGTTGCATTAGGCACGTCAACGCCGACTTCAATAACGGTTGTCGCGACGAGCACATCTAGTTTGCGTTCACGAAACTCTGTCATTGTCTCATCTTTTTCATTTGACGAAAGTCGGCCGTGCAACAACCCAAGTTTCAAACCTTTCAATTCGGTCTTGCCGAGAAGTTTGAAAGTATCTTGAGCCGATGCCACTTCTAATTTTTCACTTTCTTCAATGAGTGGGCAGACAACAAATGCCTGCTGACCCTGCGCAATTGCATCACGAACTTCACTCCACATTTTGGCTTCAGATTTTTTGCCAGCCACCCAGAAAGTTTTGATTGGTGTTCGACCTGGCGGCATTTCATCAAGCACGCTGACATCAAGATCGCCATAAACGGTCATAGCTGCAGTGCGCGGAATCGGCGTGGCGGTCATAACCAAAACATCGGGAGTTGTCGTTATTCTTTTACGAACAGACGTTTCTGAATTAACGGCCTCACCTTTATTGCGCAGTGCTGCGCGCTGTTCAACACCAAAACGATGCTGCTCGTCAATCACTGCCACACCCAGTGATGCGAACTCGACACTCTCTTGTATTAGTGCGTGCGTGCCAATCAAAATATCTACTCCACCGTTTGCCAAATCTCGCAGCAACTCTCGGCGACGCTCACTGGTCACACGACTTGTTAACAACTCGACGCGCAACTGTCGATCACCAAACAAATTATTAGCGTCGGGGACGAGTAGCCCTTCAAGAAGTTTTCTCACACCATTGAAATGCTGTTCTGCCAAAACTTCAGTCGGCGCCATCAGCGCACCTTGATGTCCACCTTGCACTGCTGCCAGCATTGCCGAGACCGCAACGACAGTTTTGCCGCTACCAACGTCACCTTGTAGCAGCCGATGCATTGGGTGTGGCGACGCAAGATCTTTATCCACTTCTGCAATCACCCGTTTCTGGGCGCCAGTTAGAGCAAACGGAATCGCCGCGACGAATCGCTGTTGCAGTTTGCCGTTAACGAGATGTCGAATACCTGTGTTGTCTAGTTCGAACGCACGCTTACGACCGACCAATACAACTTGAACACGCAGAAGTTCATCAAAGGCAAGTCTGCGTCGTGCATTTTGTTTCGCCAACATTGTCTCAGGAAAATGAATTGCCCACAGTGCAGCTGTTCGATCTACAAGTTCAAGCTTGTTGATCAAATCAGCAGGCACCGGGTCTGAGATACCGCGCTCGCGACAACGCTCAAGAGCGCTCTCAACCCAAGTGGCGAGCTCCCAAGTTGAGACTTGAACCTTCTCACTCTGTGGGTATATCGGCACGATTCGACCGGTGCGATCACCGATTAAATCAATCAAAGGATTGCTCATCTGCAACACCCCGCGAAATAGGTCTGGCTTTCCGAACATCGAAATTTGTGTACCGACCTTGAGTTGTCGTTCTCGCCAAGGTTGATTGAAGAACACTGCCGTAAGCCGACCCGATTCATCACCGACCTGAATCGTCACCACGGTGCGTCGATTCTTTGTCGTAAATTTCGAAACTTTGCGAACTTCAACGATCACCAATGCTTCTTGTCCAACTACGAGATCGCTGACACGAGCTTCGTTCGTGCGATCAACCCACTTGCGCGGATAATTCATTAGTAATTCGAGAACATTCGTGATGCCATATTCGGCTAGAGATTCTTTTCGCTTCTCGCCGACGCCCTTGAGAACTTCGACATCTATGTCGGCTAGGTCACTAAGAGTGATTTTGCCCGTCATGCGGGACTCTTTTTACTCGACGCCAAATAAATATGGATACAAAGGCTGGCCACCAAAATGAACTTCACACGTAATCTGCGGATGAACAGTCGTGACATGAGCAACAAGTGATTCAGTACTTTGAGAAGTTGCGCCGTCACCCGAGATAATTGTCAATAACTCGCGACCTGGCGTAATCAACTTTGATAGCAAGTCGTGACAAACGGTCTCTAAGTTTTTAGCAACAGCGACAACACCATCGCCTCGCACAAGGCCAATAAAATCACCAGCTTTGACTTGACCTGCATCACTGTTTGTATCGCGCACGGCTTGTGTAACTTCGCCCGTTGCAACCGAACTTGCAGCACGAGACATTTGTGACTCATTGTTTTCGGCAGATGCCTCTGGGTCATAGGCAACAAGCGCTGCGAGTGCTTCAGGCATCGAACACGTTGGCACAACTCGAATATCTTTCTTGGTAAGTTCGTTTATTTGATTTGCCACGGGAATAATGTTTTTGTTGTTTGGCAAAATTACTACTTGTGTGGCGTTCATGTGTTCAACAGCATCTAACAATTCTTGAGTCGATGGATTCATCGTCTGCCCGCCAGTGACAACACCGTGCACGCCCATTTGTCCAAATAATTCTGCAAGACCTTCTCCGCTTGCAACTGCGACTACCGCACAAGTAACTGGTGGTAACGCAGCTTGGCGTGAACCAGCCCGACCAGCCGTACGTGAAGCACTCAAAACTTCAATCGGTGCGCCAAGACTTTCTTCGCGCTTGGCATGCTCCTCTGCCATTTCTTCAAACAAGTCAGTTATTCGAATTTTCGAAGGACGACCACCAACAATTAGTGGTGCTTCGATGGCGGCGCCGATGTCATTGGTATGAATGTGACAGTTATATAGACCGTCACCGCCGACTACGACAATCGAATCACCAATCTCTCCCCAAGCATTTTTGAATTTCTTCAAATTGATGTCATCAAGGTCTAACAAAAACATAACTTCGTAGCGCAACTCACTGACATCAACTGAGCCGTCGGTCGCGGTTCGTAGTGCAACTTTTTCAAGCTGTTCCGCGCTTGGACCATCATCATAAATTGGCTCAGGCAATGGCTCACCATCAACGACGTGCAGGGCCGAATCCATGAATAATAAAAAGCCGGCACCACCTGCATCTACAACTCCGGCATCTTTGAGCACCGGTAACAACTCGGGAGTATTGTCAAGCGCTTTGCGCCCAGCATTGCGCGCATCCCGCAACATCACCACTAGAGATGCGCCCTCATTGGCGGCTTTTGTTGCCGCTTCGGCGGTTTCGCGAACAACCGTCAATATCGTTCCTTCGATTGGTTTCAAAACCGCTTCGTAAGCAGCCGCCGATGCGGCCTTGAGCGCATCGGCGACACGGTGAGCACCAGTAGTTTGAGCGGTTTTTAAAGTTGCAGACAGTCCACGCAAAATCTGACTAAGAATCACTCCGCTGTTGCCCCGCGCACCCATTAACGAACCGTGGCTGATTGCTTCACAGGTCGTGTCTAATCCTGGTGAAGCGCCTTCGAGTTCGGTGACTACGGCATCCAGAGTGCGGGCCATATTTGTGCCCGTATCGCCATCTGGTACTGGATAAACATTGAGACGATTGATCCCGCTCGCGTGGCGCTTCATCGTGTCGCGAAATGCGATAACTGTGTCGCGCAGGGCATCGGCCCCAAACTCTTCAAGAACTGGCACGACTGAACACTACTAACACCCGCAGGTCTGCGAGATTCAAGCGATGTGATCGGACGAAAAATAACCAAATTCACAAGTGAACACAAGCCCACATATTGCAGCGGTGGATTGGTGGCAAGTCCTAAAAAGCAAGTATCTTTTTAGTGATGCAAGGTGTAATCAAGGCGTACGATCCTTCTACTGGGGACGGCGTTCTAATTCGTGACACTGACCTAAGTGAATACGATCTCGCCGTCGGCGCTCTTGACGGCTCAATTTTCAGAATGTTGCGCCAAGGACAACGCGTTGTATTTTCGCTGGACTCAGCTGGTCGGGCAACAAAATTGCGCCTCGGTTCGGAGCGCGATATGGAAACCCCCGGCGCGTAAAGTTCTCAATGCATGGCCGCGCAATCTTCTAACGAGAAACTTAACTCTTGGGTTGCGCAGTGGGCCAAAGTTCTTCAGCCTGATGATGTCTATTGGTGTGATGGATCTCAAAATGAATACGACTCGTTGTGTGGCGCACTTGTCAAGTCGGGTACCTTTACAAAACTAGACGAAGTAAAGCGACCGAATTCTTTTTGGGCCCACTCAGACCCCGGTGATGTCGCGCGCGTCGAAGATCGAACTTTCATTTGCTCGACACACGAAGTTGATGCAGGGCCAAATAACAATTGGCGCGAACCTGATGAGATGCGCCGTGAGATCACTGCGCTGTATACCGGCGCAATGCGCGGTCGAACAATGTATGTCGTGCCTTTTTCAATGGGCCCTCTCGGCTCGCCTATTGCTCACATCGGCGTTCAGCTAACCGACAGCGCATACGTTGCAGTCAGTATGCGGATCATGACTCGCATGGGGCAAGGCGCTCTTGATGCACTTGGCAACAACGACTGGGTGCAGTGTTTGCATTCTGTTGGTGCACCTCTAATTAACGGCGCAAAAGATTCGCCATGGCCGTGCAACCCCGACAATAAATACATCGTGCACTTCCCTGAGGCACGCGAAATAATGAGCTACGGTTCTGGCTACGGCGGCAACGCACTTCTCGGCAAAAAATGTTTTGCACTGCGAATTGCATCAGTTATGGCACGCGATGACGGCTGGCTCGCCGAGCACATGTTGATTCTCAAACTTACTAATCCTCTTGGTGAATATAAATACATCGCTGCGGCGTTTCCATCGGCATGTGGCAAAACAAACTTGGCGATGCTTGTGCCAACAATCAAGGGTTGGAAAGCCGAAACAATTGGCGATGATATTTGTTGGATGAAATTCGGCAAAGACGGCCAGCTCTACGCGATCAATCCTGAAGCTGGCTTCTTTGGTGTCGCGCCCGGCACTGGCTACGACACAAACGCAAACGCGATGCACACTTTGCTCGGTAACTGCATTTTTACAAATACTGCTTACACGCCTGACGGAGACGTTTGGTGGGAAGGCATGACAGATTCGAAACCTGCCCGCGCCACTGACTGGAGAAACCAAGCGTGGACACCAGAAACAGACACTCCAGCCGCTCACCCGAACGCAAGATTCACTGTGCCAGCGAGCCAGTGTCCGTCAATTGCTCCCGAATGGCAAGATCCAAGTGGAGTGCCGATCTCAGCGATTCTGTTCGGTGGCCGTCGTCGAACGACAGTACCTTTAGTGACACAAGCCTTTGATTGGGATCACGGAGTATTTCTTGGCTCAATCATGGCCTCCGAAACCACAGCAGCAGCTGGTGGTGCAGTTGGCAAATTACGATTTGACCCAATGGCAATGTTGCCGTTTTGTGGCTACAACATGGCAGATTATTTTGCACACTGGTTAGAAATTGGCACAAAAACTTCCGCCGGAAAACTGCCACAAATATTTTTTGTCAACTGGTTCAGACGCGATGCCGATGGAAAATTCTTGTGGCCTGGATATGGCGAAAACAGCCGCGTACTTAAGTGGGTTTTCGAACGGCTAGATGGCACGGCTGATGCGAACAAAACAGCAATCGGATATCTGCCAGATGCTGATTCGCTAGATACAACAGGATTAAACGTTTCAACTGAAGAACTTGAAACGTTGCTGACTATTGATCACGCTGGCTGGCGCGAGGCCGTTCCGCAGATTCGAGAACATTTTGCTACATTCGGCGATCGCTTGCCAGCAAAGTTAACGGCTTCGCTCAACTCGCTCGAGTCAGCACTAATTTAAAAAGTTTTAACAAATTTTAATTTGTTTTTTAACCGGCTTGCCCCACCAGCACTGCCCGAATCCCCAGGCCCATAATAAATAAGCCACCGAAACCATAAAGCAGATAGACGCGACTTTTTAATTGAGCGCGATACGAATAAATAATTGCAATCGCGATGATTGCCACAAAACCGTAGAACGCGTGAAATGCCGGATATTCAATTTTGTCGCGGTTAACAACCGCAACACCAAGTGCGACTTGAACAAAAACAGTGAACTGAGCAAGACCGATGAACCACCACAAAGCACGACTACGCAAAGAAACATTCTTATGCGCCACGAGCGCCCAGATACCAGCCATTGCATTACCAATAATCATTAGCCACGCCGATGAACTGTGAAGTTCAAGCAATGTAGTAGAAAACATATGTATACCTAGTAATTGTTCATGAATTCATGAATAGTGACAATCATGAAATCAATCATTTCATCAGTCAGGCCTGGGTAGACACCAATCCAAAAAGTATTTGTTGACACAATTTCTGTATTCGTAAGATCACCCGAAATGCGATGCTCAATATTCTGGTACGCAGGTTGTGCGAGTAAGTTTCCACCAAAAAGCTGCCGTGTAGCGACACGACGAGATTCAAGATGTTGCACAATCTCGAATCTAGTAAACGGAGCACCAGGTCGAACCGTTAGAAGAAAACCAAACCAGCTCGGTTCTGACTTTGGGGTTGTCTGCGGAAGAATAAAGAACTCTTCGTATTTTTTGAGACCTTCAAATAGGCGATTGAAGTTTTTTCGACGCGCTGCGATGAACTCTGGGAGCTTTTTAAGTTGGGCAACACCAACTGCGGCCTGCATGTCTGTCAGTTTCAGGTTGTACCCAATGTGCGAGTACGTATATTTGTGGTCGTAGCCATACGGCAAACTACCAAGTTGCCAATCAAATCTTCGACCGCAGGTGTCGTCGTGGCCCGTTGGACACCAACAGTCTCGACCCCAGTCGCGCAATGATTCAACAATCTTGCGCATACTCGCAGTTTTTGCCTGCACACATCCACCTTCACCCATTGTCACATGATGCGCTGGATAGAAACTTGCAGTTGATAGATCACCAAACGAACCAACTGGCATGCCGTCATACGTTGCACCAACTGCATCGCATGAATCTTCAATTACAAAAAGATTATTCTCTTTAGCGATGCTCATCACGGCATCCAAATTAAATGGGTTACCGAGTGCGTGCGCCATGACTATCGCCCGTGTCTTTGGCGAAACCGCAGCCTGTATGTTTTCAGCAGTCGCGTCGTAAGTTCCGAGTTCGCAGTCAATAAAAACTGGAATCAATCTGTTTTGAATTATCGGGTTTACGGTTGTCGGGAACCCTGCCGCCATTGTGATCACTTCGTCGCCGTCAACTAATGCGCGCTCACCTAAGCGATCGGACTTCAGCGCCGAAACTGCTAATAAGTTCGCCGATGAACCCGAGTTGCAAAGCATTGCGTGTTTAACACCCATTACTTTTGCAAATTCTTCTTCGAACTCCTGCGAAAATCTGCCAGACGTTAACCAAAAATCGAGTGACGAGTCAACGAGATTCGTGAGTTCTGATTCGTCAAATACTTTGCCCGATACTGGTATCTGCGATATGCCACCTAAAAATGGCTTTTTTGGAAACGCTTCAGAGTAATACTCGCCGACTAGAGAAAGTATTTGTTGACGCAACGCATCTTTTTTCAAGTCACTTTTGTTGTCAGTCACGAATTATAAATCTAACGGATGAGCGTGTCGGCTTCATGACCGCTCTGCACGATGCTCAGTGCTGCGTCGCTACCTATCTCAAGAATTGTGATGCTGCAGTTGTCTAGTTTGTGAATTACAAGCCGATCGTCCTTAATTATTGAACCAACGATCGCGTTGATAGCAATGAAATGTGAAAAAATCACCGTGTTTCGGTCTATCGCCCGAACGAATTTGACTATGGCGTCGCGATATTCGAGATAATTTGCACCTAGATCAGCCCAATTGCCCTGCATTACTTTACGCAACCAATCAACACGGTCACTCATTTCAATACCTACGGGTGAAGGTATCTCGGCAACTTCAGAACAAATTCTCACATCTGCACTAACTAATTTCGCAAATGGTTTTGCAGTCTGTTGACAACGCATTAACGGACTCGAAATAATTTCTATTTCATTTTCACCAAAAATAGACACGAGTTTTTGTGCAACTTCCACAGCCTGAGCTCGACCAAGTTCATCTAATTCTGGGTCTAAAGCAGTATCCCATCCAGCAGATGCGCGCCCGTGCCGCACTAGCGCAATACGAATACTTTTCAAATCATCACTCAGCTATTCAAATATCCATCGATCACTTGGTGGCCCAGTCTCGCCTTGCTTAATAAACCACTCAGTTCCGAACGCAAGTCTAAAAATTTCATCTGTCATATTTAAGAAAAATGATGAATCTGTGATCTGACTTTTGTGACAGGCGATAGCCAACTTTTTTTGGTCGCAATATTTCTGAACATTTACACGATGCGATATTTCGCTCTCTGGTTCACCCATTGGATTGCCGTCATCTGCCGGACCATCTGGATCAAAATCGCCGATGCCTTCGGTCTCACTAAGAATCTCTGGATTACTTAAAGCCATTTCACGCATCCGTCGAAAAGCATCTCTATTTGTTGTCATCTCGAAGACATTTTTAACACCAGCAAGGCTCGCAGCACGATCACCAATTTTATGAACAGCAATATGGTCCGGATGCCCATAATTGCCATGCCAGTCATAGATCGTTAATGCATCAGCGTCCTCTTCACGCAGAATTTCTGCAAGACGATTTGCGGCAACTTCAATGTCGGCATTTATAAATGCCAATGGGTCTGCATTTTGCGACCAACCAGTCATTCCAGAGTCTTTATACCCGAGCATCTCGAGACGCGAGATACCTAAAACTTCGGCCGACGCTTTGACTTCTTTAAACCTACGATCAACGAGCGTTTCGCCAGGTTGCAAATCGCTCGGCACCTCACCGTAAGCACCGTCAGTTGCGACAACTAATACAACACGGTGACCTTCTGCACTCGCACGAGCGATTGTTCCACCTGTTGCCAAACATTCGTCGTCTGGGTGCGCATGAAAGCAAACAAGCGTTGACATTAACACTAAACCTAACGGGATAGTTCTTTGACAACGCCCCGTGCCATTAAATCATCAATATTTTTGATTCCCCATTTCGTTAACACTTCGCGAGAGTGCGAACCTGCATGCGCCGGAGCACCTGGCTTCGGCACAATCGTGCGCGAGAATCGTGGTGCTGGCGCTGGTTGCACTGCACCCGCGATTTCAATAAAAGTATTTCGCGCCACATTGTGCGGATGCTCTGCTGCCTCGCTCATTGTTAACACTGGCGCAAAGCACACATCAGTTCCCTCCATTATTGTGCACCATTCATCACGAGATTTAGTCAAAAATATTTCGGCCAACCGCACCTTGAGCGCAGGCCACATTGATTTGTCTAGTTGTGCTGAAAAATCTGAGTCGCCAGTCAAACCAGTTAGACGCAATAACTCTGCGTAAAACTGAGGCTCAATTGAACCGATTGAAATATATTTCTCATCTTTGCATTCATAGACGTCATAAAAATGGGCTCCAGTGTCAAGTAAGTTCGTGCCTCGGGAGTTCTCATCATGCACACCGATATTCTTCATTCCCCAAAACATCGACATCAAAATAGCTGAGCCATCAACCATCGCTGCGTCAACAACCTGGCCGATACCACTGCGCTGGGTCTCAAGCAAAGCACAAACAACGCCAAAAGCCAGGAGCATCCCACCGCCACCAAAATCGCCCACCATATTTAGAGGTGGCACAGGAGCCTGCCCTGCCCTGCCAAAATGCGCCAATGCTCCAGCAAGCGAAATGTAATTTAGATCATGTCCAGCCGAATTTGCATACGGGCCGTCTTGACCCCAACCAGTCATGCGACCAAACACAAGTTTTTTACTTCGTGCCAAACAAACTTCAGGCCCAATGCCAAGACGCTCCATCACACCCGGGCGAAAGCCTTCAATAAGAGCGTCGGCACTTTCGATTAATTCCAAAAGCGTTTCAACGCCGTCTGGGTGTTTCAAATCAATTGCAATATTTTTGCGACCTCGCAACATCACATCCCAGTGCGCACTACCAACAGGCACATCACGCACAGCTTGCACACGTTCAACGCGCACGACCTCGGCGCCCATATCGCTGAGCATCATTGCCGCGAAAGGTCCTGGCCCAATGCCCGCAATTTCGATTATTTTGTAGCCAGCTAATGGGCCTCCCGAAGAACGATTCACAGTGATCAATTCTTTAATGCGAAATCAGAAATCAAGTCAACCAAATATCCCCAAAGCGGTTTTGGCATGTCGTGCCCCATGTCGTCTACTAAAACTAGTTTCGCATTTGGGATGAGTTCGGCAGTTCGCTCACCACCCGATGGCGAAATCAAAGTGTCATCTTTTCCATGAATCACCAGTGTCGGCGTTTTGATCGCTCGAAGTTGCTCGGTGCGTCGACCTGACGCGTAAACAGCCGCTAGTTGTCGACTTGAGCCTTGTGGATAATACATTCGGTCAAAGTCACGCGCTGCCGAAGTTTTTGAAAACTCATCACTGCGATATTTTTTGGAGTGATAAACCTGATACACAATTGAGTGTTCTATATATCCGGCACGGTCAGATGGACTCTCAGATAACAGTGCTCCGATTGCTTCAGGAGTTGACTGGCCAAATTCTGGTTCGCCAGACATAGACATAACCGAAATTAGTGAGCGAACTCGTGATGGATGTTCAATTGTTAAAACTTGAGCGATCATTCCGCCAAGAGAAACACCAAAAATATGCGCACTGTCTATCTTTAAAAAGTCAAGTAGCCCAACTACATCGCTGGCCATATCAGAAAGCGTGTATGGCACCGGCGGCACAGTTTCTTCAAGCAATGCAGCTTTCAAGACAGCGCCAAGATCAACTTCAATGCCATCAAATTTTGTTGATAGCCCACAATCACGATTATCAAAACGAATTACATACAAATTCTTATCCGCAAACATTTTGCAATATTCAGTGTCCCATTTAACCATTTGGGCGCCATGGCCCTCCATCAAAATCAGAGCTGGGTTTTTCGGGTCACCAAATGTTTCGTACTCAATTTCAATAGTTGGAGAAATTTTTGCAAGTGTCATTTTCTGTTCTTCCTACTCTTGTAATAACCGACGTTTTTGCACTGCAAATTCGTCAATTGTTATCGAGCCACGGTTAAGCAACGCCTCAAGACGCTCAAGCTGTTCAACAACTGAATCACTACCAAATGAACCGCTACCACTAACGTGAATTGCTTCCTGGATAATATTTTGTACTTGTTCTGGTTTTCGAATGTCGCTAAATAATTGTTGACCGTCATCGCTGGCTGACTCAATCAATAAATCTCCTGCGCCAAGCATTCTTTCGATAATTGATTGGGCAAAATTCACATTATTGACTCGATCAAGCGGGATCTCGACTCCACGTCGCGCCAAGACTCCTTCACGATAAATCACACGTTGCGAGGTCACGACGAAAAATGTGAAATACCACTTCAATCCAACGAAACTTACCGAGCCAAGTGAAGCAACTAGCGCGACTAGTAAAACACGATTCACACCAATCTTCAATGAAGCATTAGCAATTTCTTGAGCCCTAAAAATGGCTACCGCAATTAAAATCGTGAGCAAAGAAGGCTTTGCAAACACCACCCAATGAGGGTGCAGATCGAGATGCACTTGCTCATCAGGATTTAAAAGTTTGCGCGAGTATGCCATGTGCAGAGTTTATAAGTTCGCCACTCAACGCCTAGCGTTGAGATGTGGCTGCCGAAGAACTTCTCAGAGCGATGGACGCCGATCAGCGCGCTGCGGTAACTTGCCCTGAGACGGCGACAGTTATCCATGCTGGTGCTGGGTCAGGTAAAACTCGAGTTCTCACCCACCGCATCGCCTACCGAATTGCCACTGGGTCAGCCGCTGCTGAAAGAGTTTTGGCGATCACCTTCACTCGCGAGGCAGCCAGCGAAATGCGTCGACGCCTAATGCATCTTGGCGTAGCGCGTAATTTGCAATCTGTCACAGTTGGTACATTCCATGCGATTGCTCTCGCGCTTCTACGTCAACGACTCTCCGATCTTCACAAACCGATGCCAGCAATTATAAATAACCGGCAACAACTTTTAGCGACGGCGATTGGCGATCATCCACTTGCGTCGCGCGCTCGTGAGATACTTATCGAAATCGATTGGGCACATGCACGATTGATTCAACCTGCAACTTTTGCCCAAACTGCAAAACGCTTGGGACGTTACGCACCTGCTCCGCACAACGAGATCGCTACGATCTACAAAAAGTATGAACAACTAAAACTGCAACGAAACGTTTTGGATTTAGATGATTTGATTACTCGCGTGATTGAAGCAATGCGAACTGATAACGCTTACGCCCAAGCAGTGCGCTGGCGATATCGACATCTGTTTGTCGATGAAGCCCAAGATATGAACCCTCTTCAATACGAATTATTTGATGCAATTCGCGGACAACGCTCCGACGTTTTTGTGGTTGGCGACCCGATGCAAGCAATTTATGGATGGAACGGATCAGACAAAAAACTATTTGACGAATTACCTGACAAATTGCGCGGCACAACGGTTTTACATCTGCCAAACAACTATCGGTGCTCACCACAAATATTGGCTGCTGCCAAGGCTGTGGCAGCCCATGCGGATCACAAACTCAATGCAAAATCGATGCGTCCAGATTCAGAGCCGGTGATTGCGAAGGGTTTTTCCGATAACGAATCAGAGGCCGCTGGAATCGCCACAATGTTATGGAGTTACGCCTCGCGCGGCGGTGCCAACCCGTGGAAGATGTCTGCAGTGTTAGTTCGCACCAACAATCAAGTAGAACCAATAGTTGATGCTTTGGTTGCAAGCGGAATCCCCGTTCGTACATCGCGACCCGCGCCAGAACTCACTTCAGCAATCAGTGACGCATCTCAATGCACCAACAGAAATAGCCTGATGACTTGGGCGACTGATGTGTTCACCGAGTCAACATCCGAAATTCAACGATGGGTTGCTGAACAATTACAACTCTTTCTTAAACTTGATCACCCAGGTTCGGTAGATGGTCGAACATTTGCATCATGGATGCGCACTAACCCTGCCGAACAACAAGGCCCCGATGGCGTGGAAGTTTTGACATTTCATTCGGCTAAAGGTCGCGAATGGGATTGCGTTGTCGTGGCTGGGGCCGAAGTCGGACTACTGCCCCACTTTTCAGCGATCAGCAAAGAACAACAGCAAGAAGAAGTGCGTTTGGCTTACGTCGCATTGACGCGAGCATCACACCAATTATTTATAACTTGGAGTGAAAGTCGTAAAGGTCGAACGACTGGCCGAAGCTCACTTGTCGCTGAGATTTCTGATTTATCGCCAGTAATTGATCACAACGAGATTTCGAAACGAACTGCTCGAATAAGTTCAAGTGGGCGCAAAGTTTCGCTCGAAGATCAACTTAAAAAGTGGCGCAGTGACCGTTCACGCGTGATCAGACAATTACCAAATGCCGTACTGGCAGATCATGAACTAAATTTAATTGCGCTACAAAAGCCCACGAGTATCGAAGATCTCGGCAAAATTGTTGGTCAGATAACTGCAAAGCAAATCGGACCTGACCTACTTTCAATTATTGCTGAGGCTGGCGTTACGGTCAGTTAGTTATTTCGTTTGTCGCTCTTGGCGAATTTCTATAAGTCTCGAAAAAACCTCTGGACGCATCGACACAAACAGACCTTTAGCTTCTGCGCATAAAGTTTCTCCGTGATGCAACGTTCCAGCAACGCTGATCTTGCGACCGTCAATAGATACAACTCGACCTCGGAAGATAACGGGTTGTTTGAGAGGTGTCGGTGCTCGATAGTCAACCGTCAAATTCACTGTCATCCCTGGGTTGCCACTAAGTGATTGAGTCATTCCCAAAACTTCGTCAAAATATGCAGCGATGAAGCCGCCATGAACACAGCCTGGTGGACCTTCATACGCAGCGGGAAATAACGCGTAACCAACAACAGTCGAGTTGATTCCTCCGTCACCTTCAATGTCCATACGCATCGGCACCGAGAGCGGATTAATCGCACCAATTATCGGACTGCGGTCAAGAAAACTATTCATCGGTGCCAACGAACCTTCGGATGGGCCCACGTAGTCGTGACTATGTGGTCGCGACTTCAAAAGCGAAACAGCTTGATTCACTATCACCCGCGTTCGCTCAAGTTCTTCAACTGGCGCTGAAGTAGCTAACAATTCATCACACACAACTCTTAATTCTTCGGCGATCTGTAATCGTATTTCATCGGTCGGCGAACGTTCTTCAGTTCGAATATGAAACCCTTTGAAGGCATTGGTGAAACTAGGTTCAGACATGTTCATGCTTTCAAAATTACGATTTCTTTTCGACCGTGATCATCACTGGCACATGGTCACTCGGCTTTTCACCTTTACGAGCGTTGCGGTCAATCTCTGAAGACTTAACACGTTGAGCCAATGACTTCGTTGCCAACAAAAAGTCAATCCTCATACCTTCGCCTTTATGAAAACTACCGTTGCGATAATCCCACCAAGAAAAAACTTTTGGTTCTGGGTGCATGTCCCGAAAGACATCGGTCAATCCCCATTCACAAAGTGAAGTAAACGCTTTGCGCTCTGGTGCACTGACATGCGTTGCGCCTTCAAATTTAGTGATATCCCAAACGTCATCATCCGTTGGTGCGATATTAAAGTCGCCGCCGATCACCAAGTCTTCAGTTGGCTTGGCAATTTTTGTTGCATGTTGCTTTAACTTCTTCATCCACTCAAGTTTGTAGGTGTAATGATCGTTATCTAAAGCCCTGCCATTTGGCACATAGACGCTTACAACTTTGACCCCACCGCAAGTAGCAGTAATAATTCGCGCTTCACCGTCAGGCTCGATCGTTGGTGCAAAATTTGGAATTACATTTTCTAAACCGACACGCGAAATTATCGCCACGCCGTTCCACTGACCTTGACCAAAATGAGCAGACTCATAGCCAAGTTCAGAAAAAACCGAAGTAGGAAAAACCTCGTTCTTCATTTTTGTTTCTTGCATGCACAACACATCGGGCTTATTTTCACTTACCCACTGGGTCACGCGCTCAAGACGGGCTTTTAACGAATTTACGTTCCATGTAGCGATTAGCACGCCATTACCGTACTAAAAATCATGCTTAGGTTGCTTGTTCTGAGATTTTTGATTTTTAGCGTTTCTTAGGTGGCGCTTTTTTCTGTATTGCTTTTGACTTCTGGCGCAGACGCTTAGCTTTTTTGATTTGCACAATTCGAGTTGTCGCCGTTCGAATTGGACCGGCATTTCGTGGTGTCGCCACACGGGCAGCAGCTCGCTGAGCAGATACTGGCTCTACACCAGACACGGCAAGTTCAACACTTCGTCTTGAAGGTGTGTAACCAACAATCACAAGATTTAGAGAAGCTCCAAGTTTGACGTGTTCGCGCGCGCTTCGCGGAGCCGGGTTAGCCATAAGTTGCATCGGTAGATAACCCAACACTTCACCAACTTTCACGTGAACACCATGAGATGCATAACTTTCAACGACGCCCTTAAGTTTTGTACCCACTGGATTTTTCTCAACAAAATTCAAAAATGCAGTTATCTCGTTTAGTTTTGGAGTCGGCTTTGAATTAGAACTCGGCTTACTGACCTGCGCGATTGGCTTTGGTGAATTTGTTGCAACTCTTGCTGTTGGAGGTGGATTTTTCGGCACCGGCATAGGGCGCGACGGCGCACGAACAGCTTTCGCTCGCCGAAGAGCTGCAGAACTATCTCGACCAGACTGCTTGCGCACCGGAAGTCTTTGAATAAACACCCAACCAACATTTGGCACTGGTTTGCCACCGATAAGTCGACCTTCATCAAACAGCCACTTATATTGATCGTGAAACTCTTGATAACTGTCATTGGACAAAATACTTGCTTTAACTTTGTCAGCGATTGTCAGCACAAAGCCATCACCACGACCGACAGCACCCGCCGGTGGTGCGACGAGTTCATTGTTATTGATTGCAGCATCAAATTCTGCTCGTTCTCTTCGATCAACCCGATGACCGAATGTTGCATCAACTACGACAGTTATTTTCGTGTCTGGAAACTCATTCATGAACGAGAGAACTGCCTCGTTCAATTGTTTAAGGCTTGGCTCTGTTCGGCCTTCGGTCGCCAGATTAGAACCGTCAACTACAACGTGAGTGAACGGTTTAACCACACACCCATTCAACCACACTCAGCGCACTAGCAGTACGAAGGATCCTGACATCAATGTTCATGTGTGTAATGGTTTGCTAGCACGTCTCCACCAAAATCATTTTCTAAATCACGCCACACCGTATGGATGTGATTCGTTCCTCGTTGAGTATTGTCATATTCAACAAACAATCTTGTGCCTTGCACTCGGTAATAGTGAGGTTCGTCTTTTTCTATTCCGCCGGCCCAGAGAAACGAAAGTTCTTGAATTTTCTCATCACTAAGTTTTGCCCATTCACGGTCGGCAACATCATCTGAAATTCGATTGATGTAGACCTTCAACAATTCTTTTAGATCGCCACGCTGCGAAATACTCAAATGATGGGCGGACAAACCTTTCGGCGCCCGAGAAAACGAAAGATTACGAAGATCTTCAGACGTAATTGAAAGTTCAGCATCTGCACGCATTTGAGCTGCGTGCATCGCATCACCCAATGCCCCATCAAACTGTTTTCGCCAAATATCCGACAGAGGGAGTGCAGTGTCTCCCTCAGACAATTCACTTCGATTCGCACCAACAATGTCAGTAGGAGGAACCTTGCTCACCACTGCGGTAGCACGCTGTTCGACTGTTAACGAATGTATAAATTCTCGTGCTAAGTCTTCTGCTGCCGCCAACGGTCTCAACAAATGTGGTCCAAGCAGCAAAGAGTTTGCCGGGTCTGCCCCAAGAAAGCACGGTGTTGTCGAAATTATTTCGCCTGCATTTAGTGTGAAGTGCAGCGACACATGATGTCCGCCAAATCGCCAAGACCAAATGCCATCATCAAGCGGCTTTCCGAAGAACGAAATCCAATACAACATTGGATCTCTTCCTCGTTCTCTTTCAAATTCAGCGATAAACCCTTCAATGCGGTCAAGTACATTTTCTAAACCCATGATCGTTGAGACAGTTACATACCCACCTTCAGACAACGCAGTGGCTAATAACTTGTGAACCATTCGATGCTGACTAGATGACATCTCAGCGAGAGGCAACCCGCCATGATTAGTCGGCGTATAAAACCATTTTTTGCGCTCAGCTAAATCGGCGAAGTCAAACAATCCTCGAGTTCGTTGCTTGTCATCAAAACTATTGAAAAGTTCCTGGGCCGCTCTAACCATGCTTCGTGACATTGTTAATCCTTTAGTCGCCCGGTTGGTGTAACCCAAAAATAACTTCTGGGTCCCGTGAATCCCAAGTGTTCAAAAACTGCGACTTTGAACCCACCCGTCGAGTTCGTTCTAAAAGGTTTTTCGCAACAGCCAGTTGCGAAAATTGCCAAGCTTCAAGTGCATCATTCAGCGACTCGTATTTTTCTAGCGCCTCAGCGAGAGCCCAGCCATCGGCTGCAGCCTTAGCTGTACCCGCAGCGGCATGAGGGCGCGCCACAATCCCCGCATCGCCAATTAAACATATTCGTCCAAAAGCCATCTGATCGATGTCGACATCGTAAAC
>JBILAG010000096.1:0-6674 GCA_044354345.1 Ilumatobacteraceae bacterium
GAACAGGCTGATCTTCGGCACGATTTACTTCGCGTGCCGTACACACACTTATTGACTCGTTCAACCACCCTGATTTGATTTTCTGTCAGCCGAATAGTAGCGACGTGGTTGAATTGATTACAGTGAGATAGGTGACTAACGAAGAAACGAAGCCCTCGCAGCACCGCCTCATTGCCGAGAAAATAATCTCAAACCAGATTGGTGCCGCCTCGCCTGCGGTGTCGTCCGATGGGACGTATGTTGCATATGTTGTTACACGAGTTGACTACAAGGCAAACAAATATCGCTCACAGGTTTGGATCGCGCAAACTGATGGTTCTGAAAAGCCGAGACCACTAACCGCAGGTGAAAAGCGAGACGGAAACCCAAGTTGGTCGCCTGACGGCACATGGCTTGCATTCACGTCGGGTCGCAGCGAGAAAAAAGGCGAAACGACATTGCATGTCATGCCGATCGGCTCGAGCGGTGAAATTCGCACAATTGCAACTATGCCTGATGGCATTGGCAGTGTACGTTGGTCGCCTGACGGCCAGAAAATTGCATTCACGTCGCGCACCCAGCATGAGCGTTACACAAAAGACGATGAATCTTCAATGTCACCACGCAAGATTGAAACATTTTTTACTCGACTAAACGGTGAGGACTTTGTCTATGACCGTCCACAGCATATATATGTAGTGCCGAGCGACGGAACTGCGGCGCCACGCAATTTAACGCCAGGCGAATCCGAACATTCTGGGCCGTCTTGGCTTACTGATTCTTCTGGCGTCGCAACAAGTGGGGCGCTACATAAAACTTGGGACAGTGATCTTGCCAACGATCTACACATCGTCAAACTTGACGGCACGATCACAACTCTGACCGACCAACGCGGCGTGTATTATGCGCCGAGTGTTTCGCCTGATGGCAGACGAATTGCATTCATCGGCTCAGATGATCCTCTAACTTCTCCACAAAATGACCATGTCGGTGTGCTCGAAATTAAGACTAAAAAGCGCGAGTGGGTTTCACGCGCGCTAGACCGAACTTTCTCGCCGACTTCTGGCACAATTGCACCAGTTTGGCTGGATGATGAAACTCTGATCGCCTACGCCGAAGATCGCGGCACGGCACATGTTGTGCAAGTGGACGCAACTGGCAAGATTGCGCCGAAATGGTTGACAAGTGGTCGACGAATTGTCAAATCTTTTAATGTCAGCGGCAGCGCCGAGAACGCCACAGTTGCTTTCGTTGCCAGCGAAGTAAACCAACTCACTGAGTTATTCGTGCTGACAGAGTTTGGCGAAAAACGCTTGAGCAATCTAAGCGCATTGCTGATCGCTGAGTCTGCTCCACAAAACTGGGAGCACTTCACCGTGCAATGCGGTTCGGTTTATTCAGGTGGGCCGAACGAAATTGATGTGTGGATGATGAAGCCGCGCGACTTTGACTCAGCGAAAAAGTATCCGATGCTGTTGAATGTCCACGGCGGGCCGCATACGCAATATGGCGAAACATATTTTGATGAAGCACAAATGCAATCTGCTGCAGGTTTTGTCGTTGTAATGAGTAACCCGCGCGGTTCAAGTGGCCGCGAGCAGGCATGGGGGCAAGCAATTCTTGGTCGCAAACACCCAGTTGCTCCAGGCACAGGTTGGGGAGATGCCGACGTCAAAGATGTTCTCGCGGTACTTGATGGTGCACTGGCAAGGTTTTCATTTATAGATAGCAAGCGCGTCGGAATGCTCGGCGGAAGTTATGGCGGATACATGGCCACGATGTTGGCAGGTTGTCACGGCTACAGATTTAAAGCGATTTGCAGCGAGCGTGCGGTAAACAACATGTTGTCCGAAGAGTGGACAAGTGACATCGGTACCGTGTTTCGTGTCGAGCACGGGCCAAACCATTTAGAAGATGAAGCCGAGTATGTGCGCATGTCGCCAATTCGTCATGTGCGCAATATAAATGTGCCGATGTTAATTATTCACAGCGAAAATGATCTGCGATGCCCGATTAATCAAGCCGAAGAATTATTTATGGCGTTGCGTATTCTTGGCAAAGACGTAACGTTTTATCGCTTCCCTGGTGAAACGCACGAGTTATCGCGCTCTGGCTCGCCGATACATCGTGTTCAACGCGCCGAGATCATCCTCGACTTCTTCACCGAAAAACTCGCGAACTAGAATTTGGCTATGAAAGTTACGCTTACGGGCACTGGTAGCCCGATACCTGATGCGAATCGTGCGGGGCCGTCAACATTGGTTCAATGTGCTGGCCAGAATATTTTGATTGACTGCGGACGTGGGGTGGCGATGCGATTGGTTGCTGCAGGCGTACCAGCGCCATTTATTTCTGCGATTCTGATAACCCATCTGCACAGCGATCACATAACTGATTTGAACGACTTGGTGACGACTAGATGGATTCTGACACCAGAGGCGACACCAACAATTGTTTATGGCCCACTTGGCACGCAAAATGTCGTGGACGGAATGATGGCGATGTTGACACCTGACCAAAAGTATCGCCATGACCACCACGAAGATTTGCGCAATGGCCCAGGTTTACAAGTAGAAGTGCATGAGGTTGTTCCTGGTGATGAGTTCATGATTGGTGATGCGCGCGTTATCGTTGGGCGCACCGATCACCGACCAGTCACACCAACGATTGGCTTTCGAATTGAAGCCGAAGGAAAATCAGTTGTGCTCGCTGGAGATACTGTTCCTTGCGATGAACTCGATGCTCTGTGTTTGAACGCAGATATTTATGTGCAGACAGTTTTGCGCCCAGATTTACTTGAACTAGTTAAACAATTCGTGCCAGCGCTGGCGTCACGCACGACAGATATTTTGGATTATCACTCGAATGTTGAAGACGCTGCGAAAACTGCTACTCGCGCTGGAGTTAAAACTCTGATGCTGACGCACTACGTGCCAGCGATGCAACCTGGTCAAGAAGCGGATTGGATCGCGCTGGCGACGCCGCACTTCAGCGGATCTATCGTTCTCGGCCATGACCTCACCAGCGCCGAAGCCTAAGTTTTTCAAGCCGGTTTTGCGGGTAGTTAGCAAACCCGATGCCTGAGTTTTGCACTTCCACAGTTGATTAACGGCTCACACATCCAGGCGTGCGCCGCCGTAAACGCAGAGTTCGTCAAACACCGCAGCCCCGACCTCTCGAAATAGCCGATAGTTTCGTATTACGATATAGTGAGCTTGAAATTCATAAAACTGCACTCAAACATGGGGTCATAACCCCCGACATTCACCACGCCACCAATCATGCAATTCAAACATTTCAATACTTCGATGAATGGGATAGAAATCGAATTCTCATTATCGGACCAGATAGATCGGGAAACATGTTGGAACTTATCGCCACAATTCGCTCGGATCAAACCGCCAGAATATTTCATGCAATGAAACTCAGACCAAAATTCCAAAATTTAATTAATCAAAGAAAGGACGAGTAGAAAATGAACAAAAGAAAGCGCGTCTATCACATGATCGATGGCGAAATATTAACTGATAAAGATTTTGAGCGCATGGCCGATGACGTTGCCACGCGAGACTTTGATTTGTCAAAACTCACTCGCCTACCTGGTCGGCCGCTAATGGGCAAGGCCGTTGCTGAAGTCGTACCAGTGCGTATTGAGCCAGCGATTGTCAAGTCGATTGACCGTCGTGCGAAGAAAGAGGGAACAACACGCAGCGACATTATTCGACAAGCGATAAATAGTTATTTGGCAGGCTAATCAACTTTGGTTGATTGCATGGTGAGGCGAACTCCGTAAATTGCGATAACTAGGCCAGTAACCGCAAGTAAGCCGAGACGCTCACCGAATAAAACTGCACCTTCAATCGTGCTCAATGCAGGCGTAAGAAAAAATAAACTGCTTACTTTTGTAGCAGTATGACGCGCAAGTAAAACCATCATTATTAAAACGGCACCAATTGAGAGTACAGCTACAGCCCACACCATCGAAAAAATAGTATGCGCAGTCAATTTGACCTGCCAATTCTCGCTCACACCTGAAGCTACAGCCAATACGAGACCTGACGCCAGATACTGTGTCGCAGTTCCGCGAAGTAATGGCATTTCTTTACCGAGTGCGCGTTGCACAAGTGTTCCGATAGTCAATCCCAAAATAGAAATTGCCATAGCGACCATCGCAACCACTGTGACTCCGCCGTTTGTTGCATCGAGTTTTTCAATCACGACAGCACCCACACCGAGTAACCCAAGAAAGACACCGAATATTTGTTTTCGGTTGAGTTGCTCTCCCAAAAATATTCGAGCAGTTACAGAAGTAGCAACTGGATGAAGCCCCGCGATCAACGCCGTTAGCCCTGAAGGAAGCCCATGGTCAATTGCTACGAACACGCCGCCAAGGTATGTCGCATGCATGAATATGCCGACAACTGCTGCTGATGACCAATCTGCGCGTTCCATGCGTGGGGCACGCATAGCTTTCGCAACAAGCCATAGCAGTGCAGATGCGATGAACATTCGTACGCACAAAAATGTGAGCGGCCCAGCGTCACGAGTGCCGTAGCGGGCCACCACAAAACCGGTACTCCAGAGCACAACGAAAATTGCAGGCGCGAATCGCGCGAAAAGATTTGAATGACTATTCAGATTTTTTCACATTTTTGGCGATTTTTTCAAAGCCACTACCGAAGGCGTGAATTTCTGTAGGTGATAGAAGATCAATTATTCTGCTACGAACACTTTCGAGATGATGCGGAGCAACTTTTTTTATAAAATCAAAACCCTTTTTAGTTAAGTGTGCAAAAACCACTCGTCCATCATGACTATCGCGAACTTGTGATACATATTTTGCTTTCAGCACACCATCCATACGACGAGTCAAACCACTTCGTGAAAGCCTTAATCTCTCCGCCAAGTCACACATCTTTAGTTTTTGATCTGGAGCCTCAGAAAGCATCGCAAGCAGCTGATAATCGCCGCCGTCAATTCCGAAAGGCTCGAGATCTCTCGCAATCAAATTCAGCAGGTCAGATGAAGTGCTAACAAACCCACGCCATGCCTTCATCTCAGCCGGGTTAAGCCACTTTGGGTTTGTCACAGCAACAAGCCTAACCACCGCCGGTGATAGTTGCGTGCGCAACTAATTTTTGATATAGTTGCGCTCGCAACTGGTCGCAATCCTGCGACTAGTTTTAACTAAGGAGACATAATGAATACAATTTTGTTGATTGGGCGAATTTTGTTCGCTTTCATATTCGTAACTAGTGGCTTGAGCCACTTGGCAAAGGTCGATGCAATGGCAGGTTATGCGAAATTCAAGAAGGTACCAGCGGCCAAATTTTCAGTTTTGGTTTCGGGTGCGCTTATGGCACTTGGTGGCCTTTCAATCATTCTTGGTGTCTACGCTGATCTGGGCGCTCTCGTAATTGCAATCTTGCTCTTCGTGATGGCTTTAAAAATGCACGACTTTTGGACGCAAACTGATGCACAGGCTAAACAAACAGAGATGATCAGTTTCTTTAAGAACATTTCAATGGCCGGAGGCGCGCTGATCATTTTTGCAATCGCAGCAACCGAAGGTTCTGATTATGGCTGGACATTGACAGACAGTCTTTGGCAGCTCGCTAAATAATCAAGCCACCTAAGTCTTAAGTGGGCGGCACCTTCGGGAGTCGCCCACTTTTTGTTTTCGTCTACTTGCCGTTTTCGCTTCAATCCCCACACATCGGTTAAAAAGGCATATTTGCTAACAACAAATTGAGGTGTATTAGAGGTGTATATACTGTGACCATGGCTCGAACCAATATTGACATTGATGAAGAAGCGTGTCGACGCGTAATGGAGCGTTTCAATTTGTCGACTATGAAAGACGCAGTCAACTTGGCCCTTCGTACATTGGCCATTGAACCAATGACTCTTGAAGAAGCCCACGCAATGGAAGGTACTGGCTGGGAAGGCGATCTCACAGCGATGCGCGCCAAGCGTTATTAATGCCAATAATTGATACTTCTGCTTGGATTGAATATTTACGTGGGACAGGTTCAAGAACAAATCTCGAAGTACGCGAGCTAATTGGCTACGACGCACAGATTTGTGATCCTGTTCGGATGGAGCTGCTCGCTGGCGCCCGCGATGAAAAACATGTTGCTCAATTAGAGAAATTATTGGCAAGTACAACTGTTATTAAAACTGAATCAATTGACTATGACAAAGCAGCAGCGATCTATCGTGCATGTCGCAAATTCGGCTTAACTATCAGAACCCACGTTGACTGTCTGATTGCAGCAATTGCAATTCGTACAGACACCGATCTTTTACACAATGACTCAGATTTTGATTCAATCGCACAGGCGACAAGGCTCAAAATCTATGCAATGAAATAATAATTATTTACGACCGGCGAGCCAGTCGGTTTCGTCGCGCCCAAGCTCACGCAACCGTAAAACCACCGGTATCGGCATCTCAATTTCTTCGCCGCCGAGAAGCTTCATCACTATCTCGCCGTTTTCATCCCAAATGTGACAAGTATTAACGGTCGTCGCGAACTGTTTAATTCGCTGTTCTTTAAAGACTTCAAGTGATTTTTCCAGTGCATCGCTATCTACAACCGAACTTACACGCATTGACCACCCAGTTTGAATCGCCACAGGCGCCATCGCAGCAAGCAAAGCGCCGATATGTGTGCATCCACGAGAGCTGCCAAA
>JBILAG010000097.1:0-6574 GCA_044354345.1 Ilumatobacteraceae bacterium
TTGTGATCGCGTGGATACATATAAATCGAAATTCCATAAAAGAATGAAAGTTTTGGCACCACCGGTGTGTGTGCAAGCACTTGCAATAACGACAGTTAAACAGTGCCCTAGAACGTATATTTGTAACGCTATGAAGTTCGCACCAATCTCAGATCGTCTAAGTGGATTAGGCGCTGCCAAGTGGGCAGTTCACGCAGAAGGTCTACAACGAACAAGTTTGGGCGAGAAGATAATTATGTTGTCAATCGGCGAACCTGATTTGCCTCCGCCAGCAAGTGTGCTCGAGGCGGCAACTTCATCAATGCATGCGGGTCGTACACGATATGCAAATGGTCAAGGTGAACCCGAAACATTGGCAGCAATCGCCAATCATCTCACGCGACGATCAGGCGTGCTGGTCACTCCCGAGCAAGTTCTATTTACGGCGGGCACACAAAATGGTTTGTGCACTGCGCTGCTAACTCTTGTTCAGGTTGGCGACGAAGTTCTCGTACCAGACCCTTATTACGCAACTTATGAAGGTTTAGTCGCAGCGTCTGGGGCAACTTTTGTGCCGGTCGCAACGCGACCTGAAGATAATTTTCATGTGACCGCACAAGCAATAGAAAAAGCAATAACTAAGCGCACAAAAGTTTTATTGCTCAACACACCTAGCAATCCAACTGGTGCAGTTCTCACACAAAAAGAAGTCGATGAAATTGGCGAAGTCTGCGAGCGCCACGATCTTTGGATTATTTGTGACGAGGTATACGCCGATATGACATTTGATGTGCCGTTTTGCTCGCCGTTTGATCGGCCACACCTAAGACATCGAACTCTGGCTGTTTCATCTATTTCTAAATCTCACGCACTGCCTGGTTTTCGTGCTGGTTGGGTGGCATCACACCCTGATGTGACTTCCCGATTAGTTCTGGTCGCCGAAGCGATGTTGTTTGGCTCGCAGCCATTCATTGAAGACGCACTAACGATTGCCTTAAACGAAAAACACCCAGAGGTACAGCGCTTGCGTCTTGCATTTCGCGAGCGTGCCGAAACAGTAATTAACGCGTTTGAAGGTTCAGCATCAGTTACTGCGCGCATGCCCGAAGGTGGAATGTTCATAATGCTTGATGTACGCAAAACAAAGTTGACGGGCGAAGAATTCGCGTGGCAACTGCTAAATGAACACAATGTCTGTGTGATGCCAGGTGAAAGTTTCGGCAATGGTGGCGCTGGTCATATTCGAATCGCATTGACTGTTGACGCAGAAGTTTTGCGCATTGCGTGCTTCAGAATTAGAAAACTCGCCGATCACCTCTGCGCCGAAACTAACTAGTTCATGACTAGCCCCGAACTTCGTGTGGGTGAAGCGATCATTGATCTACTCGCTCGCGAATACGGTGTCGATGTTGTGTTTGGCATTCCGGGAGTACACAACGTTGAGCTATACCGCGGACTACATCGCTCTGGCGTGCGCGCGATTTCGCCCCGACACGAGCAAGGTGCGGGGTTCATGGCTGACGGCTGGTCGATTATGACTGGCCGACCAGGAGTTTGCGTATTAATTAGTGGACCAGGAATCACCAACGTGATGACTCCAATTGCTCAGGCGTATCACGACTCGCGACCAATGTTTGTGTTGGCGTCGACCACACCAACAGGCGCACTTGGCAAAAGTTTTGGGCCGCTACACGACTTGCCCGACCAAGCGGCGATAGTACGAACTATTTGTGCTTTCAGCGAAACTGTCACGGATATAACTCAGTTGCCCGCACTAATAGAGCGCGCATGGAATATTTTTTCGTCTGATCGGCCGCGACCTGTTCATATTGCAATTCCAATGGATGTTCTTGAACAAACTTGTCAGCCATTTACTCGTGTACATATCTCTTCAGCCAAGCCAGTCGCTGATGAGAGCGAGATTAGTCGCGCTGCAGAAATAATCAATGCGGCGCAAAATCCAGTCGTTATTGCTGGCGGCGGCTGCGTCGATGCAGGTTTAGAACTAGTAGCACTCGCCGAAACTCTCGACGCACCTGTGTTATTAACTGGCAACGCCAAAGGCGTAATGTCATCAAGTCACGAATTGTGTGCAGGCAATTGTCTCGTGTTTGGTCGCGTGCAACGCGATGTAGAAGCAGCAGATGTCGTAGTCGTAGTTGGCACAGAACTTTCTGACACAGATCTATACAACAATGGTCGAGCATTAAATTTTTCTGGAAAAGTAGTCCGCATTGATATTGATCCACAACAAATAAAGCGACGGACTACTCCAAATGTTGGACTTGTTGGAGATGCAGCACTAACAATGCAGGCTCTGACTGTCGGAGTTAAGTCGCACGGGCGCCAAGACGGAGCGACTCGGGCACAAATTTGGCGCGATCATGCACGAGCAAAAACAGATGCCAAATTCGTACCGTGGCTTAAGGCCATCGAAGATCATTTGCCGAGCGATGCAATCGTCGCACTTGACTCAACACAATTGGCTTACAGCGCACATTGGTGGTTGCCGGCAACGCAGCCTCGTTCGTGGCTTGCACCATATGGGTTCGGCACACTCGGATGCGCACTACCTATGGCAATTGGTGCAAGTGTCGCCGCACCCAACCGACATGTTTTGGTAATCGCTGGTGATGGTGGTTGGTTGTTCACCGTTGCAGAAATGGCATCTGCTCTCGATTTGAATAGCAAAATTGTTTTCGTGTTGTGGGACAACCGTGGCTATGAGCAGATCCGTGAATCTTTCGACGATGTCAACGCACCTCAATTAGGAGTAGACGTCTCTTCGCACGACCCAGTTGCAATTGCCCGCGGGTTTGGCTGGTCGACAACGCAAGTTGACACACCAGAACAATTGTCTGCGACGCTACAAACCGCGTTTACTGCAAACACGCCACAATTTATTCGCGTGCTAGTTAAATAATTAAGTATTTAACTATTTCACTTCTATCTAGTTAGTTCGGTAAACGACAAAAACTTTGCGCAAAGTTTCGTGAACGGTCCATTTGCCTTTCCAGCCAATTGGAAAAATACAACTCGATCCAGCTGTGAGTTCAACAGCATCGCCGCCATCTTCATGCACAGTCATACGGCCCGACAAAACATAAATAACTTCGCCGCGTGTGGTGAACTCCCAACGAGACGCACCAACTTCACACTCCCAAGTACCAGCCGTGACAGTTTCGTTATCAAGAAAAACTTTCGCGCGTGTCATGATCTCACCGGTCAGCGGCTCTGCCGATGGTTGACCAAGTGGTTTAGCAGCAAGTTCTGCCGCCGGAATTTCGCCTGCTCTAAATGAAATAGTCATGAAACAAGTTTACGACATTGCTCGCAGATTTTTCTTAACGACCAAGAAATAAACCGCCGTGACCAGCATCAACAAACCAGTAACTGAAAATGTCAACGGAGCAGAATCAACTCGACGCGCAATCACCCCGACAATTAAGGCACCAAGCGGCGCAAGCCCTGACATCAACAGTGAGTGCACCGCCATAACTCGCCCCATCACTTGCGGTGGTGTGTTGTTCTGAATAAGAGTCTGACTCAAATTCATATAGAAACCACCGCCCATCCCCCACGCAAACAAAAGCACGCTCATCATCAAGATTGAATCTGCTTGACCGAGCACGATTTGCACCGTTCCTCCCCAACATAAGCCGCACATAAACCACAATCCTTTTTGGATCATTTTGTGGTTGTAACGTAAAATTGCAATTGAAGTAACAAATTGACCCATACCAAGCATCGCAAACATGTACGTCGTCTGGCTGCCAGTCGCGCCTGCTTGCTCTCTAGCAATTTGTGGACCAAGAACTATCCACGGTGCCATCATAAATAAAATCGAACCACTGAGTAACACATAAAAAGAACGAACCTCCGCATGTCCGCGAATAAATGTGAGCCCACCAAATATTTCTTCTCGCAGTCTCCGACGCTGTGTATTCAGACTCGCCGGAAGTTGTAACTTGATCAAAGCAAGAAACCCAAGAAGATTCAATAGCGCTTGAATCCAGAATGCGCCTTCAATTCCCCAAATCGCAATCGCTGGGCCCGCAGTCGCAGGACCAATCATTAGGCCAAGATTGTTGCCTATTGTATTCACCGCAATTGCGCCAACAAGTTTGTCTCGCGGCACGACCGTTGGAACAATCGCCGAACGAACTGGTGAACCGATTGCGATAAATATGCCAGCAATAAATGATCCGATGATCGCCCAGTTGATTGTCATCTGCTGTGCTGTCACCATCACTGCAACCACAGTTGTGATTACCAACGCGCCAATCTGACTAACCATTAGCAGTGTGCGACGATTCATATGATCGCTCATCACGCCTATCGGTAGCGAAATTAATAACACCGGAATACCCATGACGAAAAGAATCAGTCCACTAATGTCCGACTTTGCGCCCAATTCAAGTGCTAACCAGACAAATGCAAAACGCTGAGTACTCTGCACAAGAATGAACAGAAAACTGTTTATCCACAACAGACGAAACGGTCGTATCGCAAGAAGTTCGCCTGGTCGAATTCCACTCGTTTGTATTGAAGAATTCACTAGTAACAGTGTTACAGCAATCAGACACCAGCAACGAATTACAGAATTGTTGAAACCTATTTTGAATTGATTGCCAAAAGCTCAGAGAGTGATAGCCCGCCTGTATATATCGCCATACCGATTGCTACATCAATGTTCATTGCAAGCAAAGCCTGAACATCATCAAGAGTTGTAACTCCGCCAGCAGCAGTTATCGCAAGATTTGTTGCAGCTCGCAATCGCGCGAACCACTCTAAATCTGTGCCCTGCATCATTCCTTCTTTGTCAACATACGTACACAAAAAGCCACTACACAATTGCGAAAATTGAGCCAATGATTCTTGTGCCGTCGTATTCAGCGTCGTTGCCCAGCCATCTACGACAACTTTGCCAGCAAGAGAATCAAGTGCAACCAGAATATTTTGCGCCTTGACTCGTTCAACGATCTTTGAATATGCCGGAGTAAACGCCGCTGTTCCAACAATTACGCGATGTGCTCCAAGATCGATTAACTGTGCGGCACGCTCGGGTGTTCGCACGCCACCACCGACCCGACATTTTGCTCGACTTGCCAGCATCTCAATAATCTGCGCATTGTCACCTTTGCCCATCGCTGCGTCAAGATCAATAATCTGAATTTCGTCAAACCCGGCAAACCGCTCAAGCATTTCAAGTGGATCAGGACCTTCGAGGGCTTTAGTTCGACCCTGAACCAACTGCACGACTTTTCCGTCCTGAATGTCTATGCACGGCACGACAATTGATTTGCGCGAGTCACTCATCGTCGCACCACAAACTTTGCCCGCTCCACACATTTTTTTACTTCACTTATTTTTAAAGTTCCGAAATGAAACACCGAAGCAGCAAGTGCAGCGTCGGCATATTGAAGAATCTCAGCGAAGTGTTCAGCTTTTCCGGCTCCACCCGCTGCAATCACTGGTATGTTCACAGCATCGCGAACTGCCTTAGTCAGTGGTTGATCAAAACCATTCTGCACACCATCAGCATCCATTGATGTCAACAAAATCTCACCTGCGCCGAGACGCTCGCCTTGTTGCGCCCATTCAATTGCATTGAGTTGCTCTGCTTGGCGCCCTCCCTTGGTAAACACTCGCCAGATCTGATCGTCACGGCGAGCGTCTATCGCCAAGACCACAGCCTGCGATCCGAATTCTTGACTTAGTTCGCAAATCAATTCAGGCCGCCAAACGGCTGCACTGTTGACACTGACCTTGTCAGCCCCAGCGTGTAAAACTTCTCGGGCGTCGTCAACGGTTCGAATTCCTCCTCCAACTGTCAGGGGAATAAATACTTCGCGGGCCGTTCTCGCGATTACCGCAACCATCGTATTGCGATTTTCATTTGTCGCTGCAACATCAAGAAATACAAGTTCGTCAATTCCTTCGGAGTTATAACGCGCAGCGAGTTCAACGGGGTCACCTGCATCACGCAATTCAAGAAAGTTGACACCTTTAACAACACGACCATCTGCAACGTCAAGACATGCAATTATTCGCTTGGCCAACATTCAAATACCAACAAAATTCTGCATTACGCGCCGACCAAAATCGCCTGACTTCTCTGGGTGAAATTGCACCCCGTAAATATTTTCAAACTCAATAACTGCCGAAAATTGATCGCCATAACTTGTCGCCATCACAGTTTCGTCAACAACTGGGCAAAAAAAACTATGTGCGTAGTACGCAAAAAGCTCACTGTCAATAGGCGAATCAGTTGGCAATGGCTTGACCAATCGCGACGGCGCAATTACCTCGAGCGTGTTCCATCCCATGTGCACACTGCGATCAGCGGATTCAAACTTACGAACACTGCCAGACAAAATACCCAAGCCCTTTGCGGTTGACGCCTCGTGGCTATCAGCGAACAAAACCTGCATCCCAAGACAAATCCCCAGATAGGCAACTCCGTTTTTTATTTGATCAATCAGTGCTTGGCGAATATTTAGTTGATCAAGAGCTGCTGCGAGTTGACCAAAATGACCGACACCAGGCAGCACAATTTTGGTAGCGGCGCGAATGGCTGCCTCGTCATTTACTA
>JBILAG010000098.1:0-6572 GCA_044354345.1 Ilumatobacteraceae bacterium
AGTTCGCTTGCCGCTGACTCTCCGCCTTGATCGGGTGGCATTGATGGATGCGCGGTAAAGGTCTGTAATCCATAACTTAGACGCAATTCACGATTGACAACATTTAACAACGCCGAGTTTCCACCATGCCCATTTAGAAACACAAGCTTCTGGGCATTCGTCTTTGAAATACACCGACCTATATCGTCCAACACACTGAGCATCGTCGTCGCTGACAACCAGATAGTGCCAGCGGCCCAAGCGTGTTCATTTGACTTTGTATACGAAAGTGTTGGCAACAGCCAAACGTCAAGTTTCTCGCCAACTTCGCCGACAGCGCCTTCTGCCACCGCCGTAGCAATAATGTCGTCGGTATTAAACGGCAAGTGCGGGCCGTGCTGCTCAATTGCACCAAGTGGCTGAACAAAAATCGACCGAGTCGTTATTTTGCTGGCTATATCTGGCCCACGAAGGTCACCGAGTTTGCGAACAGGTTTAAACATGCAACTACCCTACCGAAGTGCCATTATGGGGACGTGGCAATTAACGACCAGACTTCTCAAGTATTCGACGCGATCATTATCGGCGGTGGCCATAACGGCTTAGTCTGTGCCGCCTATCTCGCCAAAGCGGGTCAGCGAGTGATCGTGATTGAAGCCAGATCAGAAGTTGGTGGCACCGCCTCGAGCGAACAATACGACGGTGTCACGGTGAATATTTGTAATTGCGATCATTTGACATTTCGCACGACTGGCGTGATGCAAGATTTAGATTTGGCGAGTCACGGTTTGAAATATCTTGATGCTGACCCAACTCAGTTATCTACTTCGTGGGATGACCGTCGCATCTGGCCACACTTCAATGATTTGAATCGAACTATCGAAGTGATCAAACAATTCTTCCCTGATGAAGTTGATGGATATCGGGCATACGCCAAAGACTCAATGCCAGCCGTTGAGTTGATTCTTGAAGCGGCCAGTCAAATTCCATCACGTGGTTCGCTGATCAGCAAAGTTCTCGCTCGTCGTGGCAAAGGCGTGACAACAATGTTGCGTTGGAGCAAAATGTCTGCGTCACAAGTGTTGCGCCGTTATTTCAAATCAGAACTTTTGATTGGACCTGCACTGGCGATCGGCCCGACAGTGTGGGGAGTTTCACCGCACACACCTGGCACCGGACTCGGCGCTCTAACATATGCGATGCGCCATGTGGCGAAAGTTGGCAGACCTGTTGGCGGTAGTGGCATGGTGCCGATTTCATTGCGACGCAGCATCGAATCAAACTCCGGCGTTGTCATGACCAACACACGAGTTTCAGGAATTCTTTGTGAACAGTCAAAAGTGAGAGGTGTACAACTAACTGACGGCACAGAAATCTGTGCACCAATTGTGGTTTCGGCGTGCAACCCACACGATACTTTTTTGAAGTGGTTGAAAAATCCGCCAGCGAGTGCGAAACCTCTCGTTGAGAAATGGCGTGCGACACCACACTTTGAAGGTTACGAATCAAAAATTGATGCTCGAATAACTTCACGTCCGGTCTATCGAAACATAGACGAACAACTGATGCGCAATCTTGGTGTCGACCCGCTCAGCGCGACTATGGTTGTCAGCCCAACTACGCAAGATTTGCATCGTGGATTTGAGATGATCAGTCGTGGCGAAGTACTTGAGCGTCCTGCGATGCTCGTCAACTTACCCTCGGTGCTTGACCCGAGCATGAGCAATGGTCGCGACGAGGTATTTAGTCTTGAGGCATTATTTACACCGTTTTCGTTCAAGGGCGGTTGGCAAACAAATGCCGAACCTGAGCGTTGGCTAAATAGATACGCCGAACTTGTTGAACCAGGTTTCATCGAATCAATAGCCAATTGGCGATGTATGACACCTGCGCATTATGAGACTGAATTCTTTTTACCAAAGGGACATGCAACAAGTTTCTCTGGAGGTCCACTCGCAGCATTATTGAATTCGCAACCTGAATTAACTCGCTATACGACACCGATAAAGGGATTGTATTTAACCGGGGCTGCCACGTTTCCGGGTGCAGGTGTTTGGGGCGCGAGCGGCAAGAACGCGGCCGAAACTATTTTGCGAAAATAGTAAAGTCGATCAGGCGTCGCGAACGTTAAATTCACGCTTCGCTACAGGCTCCTGGTCACTCCACGGAAAGTTAATCCACTGGTCTGTCATCTTCCAAACATATTCACATTTGACGATTGACGCTGGCTTTTCATAAAGAACAGCAATTCGGGATTCTTTAACTTGCCCATGGCAGAAATCGTTAACCAACTTAAGCGTGTGACCCGTATCGGCAACATCGTCAACAATCAAAATTCGTGAGTCTTTGAGGTCAACCAAATTTGGAACGGGTGGCAAAACAATTGGAATCGGCAAGCGCTCGTCGACACCGGTGTAGAACTCAACATTCAGCGTGTACGTGTTTTTCACCGACAACGCATAACCAAGCGCCCCTGCAGCCATTAATCCACCGCGAGCAATTGCCAGAATAATGTCAGGCTCGTATCCATCGTTAGCGACCTTGATTGCAAGTTCACGACTTGCAACACCGAACGACTCCCACGTCATAATTTCACGCTCTGATGTCAAACCCACACTCCTTTGGAGAACGAATTCAAATTATAGAACATTTGCTGACCACACTACGAATCTTCGTTTTATTTTATGAAAAAATTGTCAAAAACTTTAAAATAATCAGGCCAACTTTTTGAGACGACCTCGGGGTTATTTACCTCGATGCCCCGGATTCGTAACTTGGCAATCGCAAAGGCCATTGCTAACCGATGATCTTCGTGCGTCGCCAAACTCGCACCACGCAGTGCAACAGGCGTCACAGTAAAGCCATCAGCATGTTCATCAATTTGTGCACCAAGTTTTCGTAGTTCTAATGCCAGGTCGCCAATTCGATCGCTTTCTTTTGCACGAATGAAGCCGACACCAGAAATCGTTGTTGGTGAATCAGCGAAAAGCGCAACCACTGCAAGTGTCGGCACACAATCACTGATCTGAGACATATCTACAGTTACACCTCGCAATGGCTGAGCCTGGTCACGAGTGATTGAAATGCCATCTGATTGTTGACGAACCTCACAACCCATTTGTGACAGCACATCAAAGAATTCAACATCGCGTTGCAAACTATTTCGACTCAATCCAGCGATCGTCACTCGATCGCCAGTTATTGCCGCAACTGCACTCGGATAAGACGCCGACGAAGCATCAGGCTCAACAGCGAATTCACTACCCTGATACACCCCGGGGCTGACCCAAATTACGTTTCCGACTATTTCAGTTTGAGCACCAAACGCTCGCATTACAGCAACAGTCATATCCAAATATCCACGCGAAATCACCTCGCCACGCAGTTCAATCTCTAGACCATTCGGCAAGTACGGCGCAATCATCATCAACGCACTCGTGAACTGACTCGAGGTTGTTGAGTCGATTGCGATGCGTGCCTGCCACGATTCTCCGCGCTTCACCACGACCGGCAAATGACCGGCGAAATTTAAACTTTTCACTGATGCACCAAGCGACAAAAGTGCATCATGCAAGCCGGTCATGGGGCGCTTTCTTAGTGGTGCATACCCGTCAATAGTTGTTTGACCGACACGTAACGCACACAGCGCAGTCAAAAAACGAGATGTCGTGCCAGCGAGTCGAGTTTGCAGTTCTAAAGGCTGCGTATATTCAAGATTGATTTGGCTGTTAACTCTGACAGTCGTGCCATCTTGATCAGTTTCGACACCCAGAATTTTGAGCGCCTCAAGCATCGCCTGAGTGTCATCACCAGGGGCACAGTTCGTGATCGTTGAACTCGAATTTGCGAGCGCCGCGCAAATTAATGCGCGGTTAGCAATTGACTTTGATCCAGGGACTTGTATTAATTGCTCGCGACCATTTTCGGTCATGAAACCGCTTGAACTGTTGGGCGAAACTTTCGAGCCAACAAACCGCCACGAAACATTTCGGCACTCGCCTTATCAATAATTAAAACGAGAATTCCGCGATCTCCTTCGACCGAGTGCGAAACTTCAAAGTTCGCGATGTTCACACCAAGATCAGCTGCAAGAGTAAAAATCTCGGCAGCAGAACCAGCCCGGTCAGGGATAGGCACACGCACTTCGCACACATCTAAAAGTTCATGCACTCGACCAGGCAAATTCGCTCGCGCCGAACGAGCAGTCTGTAAACGCATTAGCAACTGCTCGTTATCTTGCTTATCAACAATTCTTCGCATCTCGGTCAAACCCGAAATCATTCCGTCTAATGCATCCAAGATTGCATCACGGTTCTCACGACAAATATCAATCCAAATTTGTGGTTGACCAGATGCAACGCGAGTCATGTCACGAAACCCACCCGCCGCGAGTCGTAACACTGCGACATGTTCTTCAGCAGTTACATGAGCAAGACCCATTAAAGTTGCCGCAGTCAAATGTGGCAAGTGACTAACCACGGCGACAAGTCGATCATGGCGTTGCGCGTCAAGAACCACTATTTCGGCACCAAGCGAAGTAATCACTTTTGCCAACTTTTCAAAAGTTTCATCAGAAGACTCGACGGAAGGCGTCAACACCCAAACTGCACCCTCAAATAAAGTTTCATCTGCACCGTCAAGCCCTGCGAGTTCGCTACCGGCCATTGGATGCCCGCCAACAAATCTTGGGTTACGAACTGCATCAACAACCGAAGCTTTTACCCCACCGACATCACTGACGATGCCCTTAGTCTGCGCCAAAGCGACTGCAGCTTGCATTGGTATTGACGACACTGGTGTGGCAATAAAACTGATCTCTGCAAGCGGATCAACACCGATCGCACTAATAATTTCGCGCTCCAACGCCGATTTTGAAGTCTCGATATTTTCGTCGCTACCTGAAACTTGAAAGCCGTTTTTCTTTAGAGCTAAAGCCAACGACCCACCGATTAATCCAAGACCCATTACATTGGCGCGACGCATAACCACTTCGAAATTCTACCCGTGCGTCAGTTTGCTGTTGCTTGATTTAACGAAACGACTTCTGCTGTAGTTAATGCGCGCCACGAACCCGGTGCCAACGTGCGATCAATCAATGGGCCGATACGAACTCGCACGAGACGCTCTACAGGGTGACCTACAGCCTCACACATTCTGCGAATTTGGCGATTGCGACCTTCATGAATAATTATTCGCAGAACACCAGGTTGAAGTTGCCCAACTTGCGCAGGCTCAGTAAACCCGTCATCAAGCTCTACCCCGTCGCGAAGTTTCTTTAGAGCAGATTCGCTCACACCATTTTGAGACGATCGCACATGAGCTAAATACTCTTTTTCTATTCCGAAACTCGGATGCGTCAATCGATGACCGAGATCGCCATCATTGGTCATCAGAATCAATCCTTCAGTTTCAGCATCAAGTCGACCAACCGGAAACACCCGCGGTTCAAGCGGTACTAGTTCGATCACCGTGGCTCGACCGTGCGTATCTTTCGCAGTCGTGATTACATCAACTGGCTTATTCAACAAGTAATAAACGAGACCAGGAGATACTCCGATGGTGATGCCATCAACTTCAACCTTGTCGGTTTCAACATCAACTCGCCGACCAAGAATCGCGATCTCACCGTTGACACGCACTCGCCCTTCATCAATCAAGATTTCACATTCTCTGCGCGAACCCCAACCGGTTTTAGCTAAAACTTTTTGTAATCGCTCGCCATCATTGTTTTCGAATTCACTAAATTCGTCGTGTGCCACGTCTCTAGGCTTCTGGCGCTGGCACATCATCAGGTGTGATACGCAAGCCTTGTTCAAGTGCTTCAACAACACTTGCATCCGGAATAAAATCGGCGATTGATGGCAAATGTTCGATAGATGCAATACCGAGTCGCTCTAAAAACAAAGGCGTGGTCCCAAACATCACTGCTTGGCCTGGCCCATCGTCGCGCTCGACTTCGGTTATGTAACCTCGCGCTTGCAAAGTGCGCATTACTGCTTCTGGGTCTACGCCACGAATCGCGGCAATCTGTGAACGCGATAATGGTTGTTTGTAAGCAATGATCGCCAGTGTCTCAAGCGCCGCCGATGACACTCGAGATTGTTGACCGTCAAGCACAAACCGCTCAACATATGGAGCAAGATCTGGATGTGATTGAAATCGAAAACCGCCAGCAACTTTGACAAGTTGAAAACCGTGCCCAGCTGCTTCGTAAGTCGCAGCAAGACGCTCGCAAAGTTCTTCAACCAAAGTTTGCGAGATTTCAAGTAGCTGCGCAAGTAGCGCCGGGGCGACAGGCTCCATTGCCACAAGAAGAATTGCTTCAAGCGCACGAACGATTTCTGGGTCTAAAGTACTTTCGTTGTCAGTCATTATTAGAAATCATCCTTCATAGTTGTCTGTTACAACACCGTCTTGTTCGATGCCAAGCCAAATCACTTCAATCTCACCGAAACGCTCTACTTGGCCAAGATCGACACGACCTTGTTTGAATAACTCAAGAATCGCGAGAAATCTAACAACAATTTCAATTCTGTCGGTGATCCCGTCGACAAGTCTTCGGAATGTTGTTTTACCATCAATTCGTAAACGAT
>JBILAG010000021.1:0-24970 GCA_044354345.1 Ilumatobacteraceae bacterium
CGTTTTCTTCAGGCTCGCGACCAATCTTGCTGGCTCGTTTCGCAATATTATTTGCATGATGCACAGCAATGACCTTGACATTTGCATCTGATAACGCAGGCCCGTCATAGGGCGGAGATGCCTCTACACAAGTGTGTCCCATTGACTCAAGAAGTTTCACCGTATTCGCCAAACAGTGAAGAACTTCGTTGGCCACTGGTGCTCCGCTCGGAGATATACCCGTCCAAGCAATTCTTAACTTTCTTGGTGGTTGGTTCAACGCTCCAAGAAAGGTGCCGTCTTGTGGGAAGCAGGTATATGGGTCACCGATTTCGTACCCTGAAATTACATCTAGTAAAGCGGCCGAATCGCGAACAGTTCGCGTAATTGCGTGTTCGGAAGTCATCCCATTCCATGCCTCTCCAAGAATTGGGCCGAATGATGTTCGCCCTCGCGAGGGCTTTAATCCAAACAGTCCGCAACATGAAGCCGGAATCCTGATTGAGCCTCCACCGTCAGTGGCATGAGCTGCCGGCACGATTCGAGCTGCGACGGCTGCCGCGGATCCACCGCTAGAACCGCCACTCGAAATTGCTAGATCCCAAGGATTTCTGGTTGGTCCAAATAACTGTGGCTCAGTTGAAACATTTCCACCCAACTCAGGTGTATTCGTTTTACCGAAGATTATTAAGCCACTTTTTTTGAGACGGTCCACCGTCACTGTGTCGTAATCGGGCACATTATCTTTAAAAAATTTACTGCCGTTCGTTGTTGGAACTCCGGCGTACATTGCTGTTAAATCTTTTAATAGATACGGAACACCGCTAAATGATCCTTGTGGCACGCCATGACTAATTGCCGCACGTGCCTCAGCTTCCATGACACGAATAACAGCATTAATATCTGGATTCAAATTCTCACAGACGCTTAAAGCAATGTCCAACAATTCTGTAGGAGTAACTTGGTCAGTCGCAACCAGTTCTGCCAGGCCTAGTGCGTCGTGATTTATGTATTCCGAACTTGTGAGCATTCTTTATTTTTCTTGAAGAATTTTAATTAACTCTCCGCCTCGCTCGATGCTTTGATGAACAGCTTCAGCTATCTTTGTCACTTCAAGTCCGTCTTCTCCCGATGGATACTTACCAGACAAATCTGAGATTTTTCCACCCGACATAAGAAAGCCAAGATTTAAACCAAAGTCCTGAATTGATTCAATTCCGTATCCCGTGTATTGAGGTTGACCCCACCGATCATTAGTTTGAGTGAATAAACCAAGATTTGGAGTGAACATAGCGTTCTCAGGCAGAGTACGGTCCGACGAGCCAACGGCCATCGAGATCGCGCCAGCTAAACAGCCACGCGCACCACGGTCTTGAGTGTCAACCGTCATCCAACCCTCTGAGCCCACAACCTTGATCCCCTGATTCACGATTGCTTCGTTGCCATCAGGAAGATGCCAAGCAACATCAATTGAAAACGAAGCACCTGAATCAAAAATAATCTTTGAACTAACCGAATCAAATGTATTTATACCAATTTCCAGCAATTTGCCTTTGCTAGCAGTCGCCGAAACCGCAACTGCATTTGACTTTATTAGCCAACGAGCAAGATCAAACATATGCACACCCAGAAACCACGCAGGATCACTTTCCGATGCCCAACGTGGAAGCCAGTCTCTTGGAACTTCAATTCGATCTTCCATCCACGCGTAACCGTATTGAACTTTGCCCAATTGATTCTTGGCGATCCTCTGCTCCAAATCGATGTGGTACGGATCTTTTCTTTTCATAAATTCAATCTGAATAATGAGATCTTTTTCAGAAGCCAAAGCAATTAGTTTTCGACAGCCATCAGAAGTTACATCCATCGGTTTTTCAATCAACACGTGACATCCGCGTGAAAGACATTTAGCTGCTACTTGATGATGTAGATGGTCAGGTACAGCAATACTTACGCCGTCAGGTTTGACTTCATCCAGCATCGTGTCAAGATCGGTGAAAGTACTAATTCCAAACTCTGCACTTCGCTGACTCAAGATGCTCTCATCAAGATCAACAAGTGCCACCAAATTGCAATCTCCGTTGCGTTGGAGTTGAGAAAATGCTCGAAGATGCATGTGGCCCCAAGTTCGACCGCCAACAACGGCAATTTTAGGAATTTTTTTAACTGTCATTTCAACTACCCCCAATGATTTCTTTGAACCTACCAATGATTTGCTTGGTTCGCAAATCAAAGCGTAGAGTGGGACCATGACGACATTTTCACTTCTATTAATCGATTTTCTATGAAACTTAAAGATTACAGATATTCAAAAAATCTGATTGATGGCAAGTGGGTGCCTACAAAAAGCGGCGTGACACTAGATGTTGAAGACCCATTCACCCTAGAAACAATTGGTTGTGCGCCACTTAGCGACGCTTCAGATCTCAATTCGGCAGTTTTAGCGGCGACGAATGCCTTCGCTTTTTGGAAATCGTCGTCAATTGGCGACCGTCAAGAAGTCTTGGCAACACTAAAGTCTGTGATTACAGAAAATCTTGAGGAGCTCGCACTACTTTGGTCTTACGAAGTAGGCACTCCCATTACGACTGCGCGTCAGGCGTCTGGCTTTTTGCCTGTGCGAGTTCTTGATGACCTTAAAAACGTACTTGATAATTTTGAATTTGATCTTAAATTTGGTCTAAGCACCGCATCTCGATCACCGATTGGGCCTGCGGCCGCCATCACTCCCTGGAACTACCCATTGTCCCAGTTTGTAATTAAAAGTGCATCTGCAATATCTGCCGGATGCACAGTAGTTGCGAAACCAAGCGAAATTGCTCCGTTGTGCGCATTTCGTTTTATGGAACTCGCAACCGAGCGTGGCCTCCCCAAAGGAATCATTAACTTGGTGGGAGGAGATGGTCCGACACTAGGTAATGCCCTAGTAAAGGATTCAAGAATTCGAATTGTTTCTTTCACGGGATCGACTACTACGGGCGCGTCAATTGCCGCGTTGTGTGGACAAAGACTTATCAGGGCTTGTCTAGAGTTAGGAGGGAAGTCTGCCTCTATTGTCCTAGACGAAGCAATTCTAGAGAGGGCTATTGAAAACACTCTTGCCAGCTGCGTCCGTAACTCTGGTCAGACCTGTACATCTCTAACTCGTCTAATCGTGCCACTCAAATTAGTCGAACAGGCTTGTGACTTAAGTGTTGAAATAATGCGAAAAATGGTCGTCGGTGACCCACGAGATCCAAAAACACAAATCGGACCATTGGTTTCAGAAAAGCAAAAGAATCGCGCAAACGAAATAATTGAGAGCGGTATTCATGAAGGTGCTCAACGAATATTTGGAGCATTGAACGACGTTGAATTGCCGAAAACTGGTCATTTTGTCTCGCCAACTATATTCAGAAATGTAAAATCTGAATTTAGAATCGCTCGCGAAGAAATATTTGCACCTGTTCTATCAATCTTTGGGGCTTTAGATGAGCAAGATGCAATAAAGATCGCGAATGAGTCAGAATACGGTCTTGCTGGTTCGGTTTGGTCGAGTGATCACGATAAAGCCAAAACAGTTTCAACGAAAATTGATGCGGGGACTATCACTATTAACGGCGGTGACTTCGCAACGAATGCTCCGTACGGAGGGCTAAAAGCTTCAGGCATCGGTCGAGAACTAGGACAATTTGGTATGGAAGAATTTCTTGAATACCGAACATACCACGGCTATGGCAAATAACGATATGACTATTCTTTATGCAGCGCGAATGGATGTTACACCCAGTTTTATCAAAACTTTTGAAGACTGGTACGACAATAGACATGCTCCAGACCTCATCAGATCTGGTTTCTATTCTTGTTCGGCTTACTACGCGTTGACGGGATCTCCTACTATCCACAACATATATCTAATTCCCTCTGTAGATATTTTTACGTCCGAAAAGTACTTGACTGCAAGAAATCCAGAGGTTGACAAGTTACGGTCAACAGTGCTCGACAATGTCTCTAACCGTAGCAACACGCCCTATGAACAGATCGCAGTTATGAATGCAGAATCTTCAGACGTGCCGAACTCAAAAATGGCTCTAGGTCTGCAATTTAATTCCGAGGAGTCAATTGACTCGGTTAAACAACGATTTTCAAATGTATTTGCTGGGTGTACAAATAGCGTGAGACTTTGCCGAAGGAGTGGGTCACATATAAACGTGTCTCAAGAACCTGAATGGTACCTGTTCGGCCAAATAAGTGAATCAAATAACGATTGCTCCGGTATGTTTTCGGAGATGGCTACCCATTATGAGATGGATTTAAGCCAGCAAACTCTTAAACTTCGCGTTTCTTTCAACGCCTAAATCATCACCCATCCACCATTGACATCCAATGTCGCACCCGTAATAAAAGACGCGCTATCGCTCGCAAGAAACATGACAATGTCAGCAAATTCTTGAGGCATTGAAAAGCGACCGACTGGAATGTCTTGTATCAATTTGGCTCGACCTTCTGGGGTTAAAAAACTATTCAATTCAGTATCAATTGCGGCCGGTGCAATTGAATTCACCGTCACACCATTTCTTGCATACTCTTTGGCAATACTTTTGGATAATGCGAGCACACCGGCTTTTGCCGCCGCGTAAGGTGCTGAGGTGGTCCCTCCGGTACGAGCAACAACAGATGAGAAGTTGATAATTCTCCCACGAGAACTTTTCACCATTTCTGGCAGCACGCCTTGACACAGCATGAAAACACTCCGCAGGTTGATTGCCACCGTAGTATCAAAATCTTGCCAAGTGACATCTTGAAATTTCTGAGGCCTGAGAAGACCCGCAGCATTGACCAAAACATCTATTCGGCCGGCTTCCGAAATTATTCTCTCACAAAATTTAGGATCTCCAAGATCTCCCATCAATTTATGATCTACTGCATCGGACTGTATGTCATTGATATCTACTCCGACGACAAACGCGCCATCTTTTTTAGCACTTTCGCAAACGGCTAACCCAACACCCCGCGCTGCTCCAGTAACTAAAAATCTCAAATTTTGAGAAGTTCCGCCCATGTCAATCCTCTTTTCATATTGGGTTCAGTGATAATCACTTAAAAAGTATTAAGAAAAATAACCACTTGCGACAACTTCACTTTTTGCAAGATCGCTGCTAAATCCTTTTTCTAAAACTTCGCCTTGCTGCAACACATAAACATAATCTGCAACTGCTAGGGCCAGATTTGCATCCTGCTCGACAATCAGCAAACTAATACCAGAATTATTAATCGAAATTAACGACTCAAAAACTTTTTCAACGACAAGTGGCGCAAGCCCCATAGATGGTTCATCCAAAACTACCAATTCAGGATTCGTCATGATTGCTCGACTAATAGCAAGCATTTGTTGCTCTCCTCCTGAGAGCGAGCCAGCATATTGAGACAATCTCTCTTTTAGTACAGGAAATAACTCATAGACCCAATTTTCAAGATCCTCGCTTCGGCCTCTCTTCGCGGCCTTGCTCAAGGCAATATTTTCTCTTACAGTCAAAGGAGCGATAATCTTTCGCCCTTCAGGAACTAAAGCAATTCCGGCCTTTGCTAGTTTTTGCGATGGGTAATTAGTGACATCGTTGGAGCCATAGAGAACTTTGCCACCGTCAATTTTAATGACACCACAAATTCCGTTCAACAAAGTTGATTTACCCGCACCGTTTCGACCAATTACGGCGACCACTGAGCCTTGAGGCACTTTGATACTGACATCACGTACAGCTCTAATAGAGCCGTAAGACGCAGCTAAGTTCTGCACGACTAAAGAATTTCTTACCTTCGTCATACCCCAACCTCACTGAAATCTGACACATTGAAATCTCTTGAGACACCTTGACGAAGATTGTCAAATGATTTAACACGTTCGGCTTGTGGCTTACCAAGATACGCTTCGCGCACCACAGATGATGCAAAAACTTCTTCGGGTGTTCCGGTTATCAATTCTTGACCAAAGTTCAGAACAGTGACGGATTTGCACAAATCTCTTACAAATTTAATATTGTGCTCGACAATCAATAGTGCGATACCTTCACTATTAAGTTTCAACAAAATGTCGCGGACGTCTTGTGATTCAGTTTGGTTCATGCCTGCCGTGGGCTCATCAAGCAGTAGAAGCTTTGGATTCGTCGCAAGTGCGCGCGCTATTTCAAGTCTTCGCTGATGTCCATATGAAAGAGTTGTTGCTTCAGCTTCCGCCAAATGATCAATCGACAAGTTAGACAAAATTTCCATTCCGAGTTCTCTCATTTTTTTTCGCTCTGATAATTCCTTGCGATTTGGAACCAACATTTGAAAAAATTTAGTTGTTCGACGAGAATCCAGCCCAACAATCACATGATCGAGTACCGACATTCCAAGAAATAGCCTTATGTTTTGGTACGTCCTGGCTATACCCAGTTTCACATACTCGTGTGACTCAAGGTCTGTTGAAAGAGAACCATTAACCAACACAGTTCCACTCGTCGCCGAATCAAGTCCACTAATCAAATTCAAAGCAGTCGTTTTGCCAGCACCGTTCGGCCCAACAATCCCGGCAATTCCACCATCTTCTAATTGAAAACAGAATTTATTCAACGCAGTGAGTCCACCAAAGACCCGCGTCAAGTCTTTGACTTCAAGGAGGCTCATGATTTACCTTTTCTGTTAATGAGTTTTCGAAATACCCGCGGATCAATTAAACCTCGCTGCAAAAAGACCATTATTAAAACAAGTGATACACCATTCGCAATGTTTTTATAACTACCAAGAAATGGCCTCAGCAATTCTGGAAGTGCCGAATAAATCAAAGCACCCACAATTGGTCCGACCCAAATATAAGCTCCACCCAGCACTGCTGATGCGATCGCGACGAAAGCTAGATCCAAATAAAAACTATCCGGGGAGAGATAGAGAGATAATTGTCCATGCATCACTCCTGCTAAACCGCCGAAAAAACCTGACATCACAAATGCAATTCTTCTTACTCTTAGAAGGTTGATTCCTAGTGCGCTGGCAACTTCTGGTTGCTCACGCACTGCGTCCAATGCATACCCAAATCTTGATTTTCTTAAAGTACCGAAGACTAGACATACTGCAGCGAGGATGATCAAAATCTGAGTAGTACTTATCATTCGAGTGATCGGAATACCAACAGTTGCTCCGGTGTACTGAGGGAGATTGAGGACTATAACTTTTGCAATAAGAACGGTAGCAATAGTCGCCAATGCCAAATAATGAGTGCCCAATCTCAAAAGAGCGAATGACGTTACTAAAGCTAGAAACGACCCCACAGAGACACCAATTAAAAGGTGATAAGCAAGTGGCAAACCCGGGTGATCAAAATCAACTCGAGCCGAAGTAAAAGCCGCTCCGGCGGCAAACGCTATTGGCGCGAGACTTAGAACACCTGACCAGAGCCCAATGTAGGCACTCAGTGCGAAAATACCCAACACAAACGCAAATTCAAAATTTCCTGAGTAGACATTCCAAAAGTTACTCATCTTGCCGCTCCAAACTTCACTTCGCCGAAAATTCCTTCAGGCTTGAATAGGAGGAAAAAAATCAATAAGCCAAAAGTAATAACGTCTCGAAAGTTTCCAGAAACATACTGCGCCGCGAGAATCTCGGTCATTCCTATTACGAGACCACCCAGAAATGCTCCTCGAACATCACCGAATCCTCCAACCACTACTGCTGCAAATCCTTTCAACAAAAGTCCCTCTCCGAGAGGCACTGAGACATTGTCGAATGCGATCGATGATAAGTAACCTGCCAAGCCCGCAATACCCGTGGAGATCACCACCGTTGCAAGAATTACGAATGTTGAATTCACACCACTGATTCGAGTCCAGGTATCGCTGTAACCTACGGCTCTAATCTGTGAACCCAATAAAGTTCTCGTCAAAACTAGGTACAAGGAAATTACGAGAAGTAAACCAACAATAATCAACCAAACTTGACCTGATGCGAGAAAGATTGACCCCGTGATTTTAGGGTAGCCAATAAAATCGGGAGGGAAAGTTTTTATTTGATGGTCAAGTGCCGACTCTGCCAAATTAATCAGGATAATCCAAACTCCGATACTGGTAATTAGATAACCAAGAGTGTTAGAACGTGCGCGAAGCGGCTGAAACGCGAGTCGATCGACAACAATACCGATCACTGCTGGAACCAAAATAGCTACGAGCAACGCAGTGAAAAAAGAAAACCCTTGGTTTTCAACTACTACTAAAGCAGCAATCGCTCCAAATGTAGCGATTGTCCCATGGGCCACATTCAAAATGCCCATAGTTGCGAAGATCAAACCAAAACTCATCGCAAACATTCCGTAAGCCGAGCCAAGGGCTAGACCATTTAACAACTGTTGTAATAGTAATAAAATATTGGGCTCCAAATTTAAGGGCGTTCCGTTCCGCCCAATGTTGGGCGGAACGGAACGGAACTCTATAGAACTAAATTAATGAGCAATCGCTCGTCTTATTTACCGTTCCAAACAACTTGCTTGCCACTCTCGGTCCAAGTGACGAAGGTTGGCTTGCCTGACTTTGCCGCTGCCAATTGGCCATCCGTGAACTTGACTGGACCAAATACAGTTTCCATTCGACCGATTTTCTGAAGTGCCTTAGCAACGTTCTCCGAAGAGCCGTCACCGCTGTTCTTCATAGCCGTGGCGAGATAATAAGTGGCGGTGTAACCCATCGCTGGATATGCCGATGGTAGTTGACCATTGTTATTAAGTTTCCACCACTTGATCAAGTCTTTAGAAGCCTTGTTAACTGGAGCCTCTGCATAGAAAAAGACTGGCATCATGACACCAGCCAACGATGCTCCTGCGATTGCAAAATTGGTCTGATCTGAAAGCCCATAGTTTCCGACGATTCTTCCTTTGTATCCTCGGTCACGTAAAGCTTTTACCAATCGACTTGCCGGCCCACCGAGCATTGCCGGAATGACCATGTCTGGGTTAGCTGCAATTATCTGACTGGCAACACCCGTTACATCGGTGTCCGTTGCTGGAGTTTTAATATCCAAGATCGTTGTCACGCCCACTGCCTTCAAGGCTGTTGTGTACATTGCTCCGTCCGTAGCCATTCCTTGATTGTCGTTATTGACAGGAATTGCAGCTGACTTAGCACCAATCGCCTTTGCCATGAGTTGGGCACTTTGCCATTGAATACCATTCGTCGCACCCGTCATAAAGACTGTTCGAGTGATGTACGGCGGCCTTGTCAAACCAGGAAGCACTGCAGCTTCAATAACAATTGGAATCTTTTTCTCTTCTGCTACTTTTCCAATTGCGGCAGCCATGCTTGAAAGAGAACAGCAGACAATTCCTGAAACTTTTTCTGCTGCAAACTCATTAATTGCACCAAGAGCTGTGGCTATTGAACCAGCACTGTCTCTCTCTATCACTTGAAGCTTGGCACCTTTGCCCAAAAAGCCAGATGCATTGATTTCATCTACAGCTTTTCGCATTCCCTTAGACATCGGAATTCCAGCAAAAGCAGATGGTCCTGAAAGTAGGTTTTCAACACCGATTTTGTAGATACCTGGCTTGAGTTGATTGTCTGCCCAAACGAGTTTTCCGCTCTTAGATTCACAGAACAAAACACCGTTTGCGTCTCCTGCCTTGTCGCAAGCAGCGCCTGCTTTCGGGCTCACAACACTGGCCGATACGTTCGATGTGCTGTAAAGAGTTGGGATAGCTACTGCCGCAGCTAGCAAAACTCTAATAAAAATCTTCTGACTTTTTTTCATTCTTTTCCCCCTGAGTTATTGGCTACCTAGCGATTGCTTTGGCAGTGACAAAGAGCATAGCAAGACCATTGATGCCCCGCAAATTTTTAACCAGAATATTTTCTGCTGAATTTATCTATATACCTATGTATACACCCATATATATAGACCTATATATATGGGATGATGTGTTGCGCGATTAGTTTCATCGAATTCAGAGCTACCTCTAAAGGCGGGCCGTAAAAGTAGCGCAATCTAAGCAATACTTCGTCTGGGTCGATGAGGGTTTTCCATTCCTCTAAAGTTTTTTGCCAAGTATCTATTGATCCGATCAAAAACCTATCTGGTGCAACCATGTCAAGCGTGATGTCCGACGCTTGGGTAACTTGCGAAAGCCATGGATCGTATTTCTCTTCGTAGGTACCCCCGCGCTCATAGTAAATTCGCGCATATTCAAGAAGATATTCTCCCATTGAGTCCAATGCATCTTGGTCGGTAAGTCCGATGGCGGCCTCACGCATTAAAACTACTTTAGGTTTTCGACCAGATTTCTTGCATTCTTCTCTATAAATTTTGGCCAATTCAGCTTCGGCTGCTACGGTCCGAATTGGTCCGGTGTGCCAGCCGTCCGAAAGTTGGGCAGCCCTGCGCACTCCTGGGACACTCCAACCACCCGATAAAATTTCAAGCGAGTGATCCCCCATGGCTGGGTCACGAAGGGGAACATTGCCTTGCCAAGGGCCTTTAATCTCATATTCTTCACCTTTGATAAAAGCGTTAATAGCCTCAAGACCCACCTGCATTCTTTTGCCGCGCTCGCTGAGAGACACACCAAATGCATCGAAATCTTCTTTCGTATATCCCGCTCCAACCCCTAATTTAAATCGTCCAGGATAAAGAGAGTTAACCATTAGAGCATCTTGCGCCACCCGCACCGGATGATGTAACGGCAACAATGTGACGTGCGAGCCGAAAATCAAATTTTTCGTCTTAGATAATCCATACATACAGGCAAGATCAGGATTGTAAGTAACCGCAGTTTGGCCAGATGCTTTGCCGCGACCCCGCCTTTCACCCGTGTAGGCAGCGTAGAAGCCCAACTCATCCGCTAATTTACATTCTCGTTCAAAAGATTCTAGATCCCATGTCCTTAAATTATTTTTCATGCCGACAACGGATGCAACAAAACTAACTTTCATTTAATTTCCCCCAAATTTTTAACCTTCAATAAAATCTACTCTAACCAGTGGGGCATAAACATTCCTACCAATCATGTACCACAATCCAACTCTTGATATCGTTCAGTTATGAACAGTTTGCTTACATTAAACAAAGAAAAACTAGACGTAATAAATTTCATGGAATGCGCTGAGAATTTACTTTGTACAGATCTTTCTCCACATCAAAGACGAATTTTACTCGTCTATATCCAGCATGCGACTCTCGAAATCACTGGTCGATGGGAAGAAATATTTGATCCAAGACTCACAGTTGAGCGGCCTAATTATATTTTTGCTGCCCCTAAAAAGCTTTATAAACTTGAGTCCCTTGACGCTGTGAAGTGGTTTTACAACTCACTCTCTACAGCTGGCTCAAGCGTTCGATTGCTCAAAAATGAAGAAATCTATTTGACCGATAAAGGATTCATGTCAGAAGCCGAATATCAAATTTATATGAGAGGTGACACCGCTCGTCTCTACGGGCATGATGTTAAAGACGACGACGGTTTTTATATTGAATCTCGTTGGTCAATCGTTAATTGGCAGTTTGACGAGCGAGCAAGAATGATCGGAGAACGTGTCTACCCTGCGCCCACGGCAGACATTCAAAAAATTGATAAGAACGCCTACTGGGAGACTGCTGAAGTCGCTGAAATTATGAATGAGAGAATTGACATAGGCTGGAAGTTGTTATCGGATTTAGATCTAACTTCTTAAAATTAACTAATGACCAAAATTAGTACTGGCAGAGTTCAAACCAGTGCTGCTTTTTTGCTGTAGCCCTAGATATCTAGACATTCGGGTCAAATTAATAACTTTTTCTCTTTTAGAATTAATCGCGATAACGACTCATAATTCGCTGACGTCGTTCGTGTTCTTTGCGTTGTGTTCGCAATGTCTTTGACAGCAGAACCGCAAAAGTCGTAATAGCTATCGAGCAAATTATGATCACCCAAATATTCATGCTGTAAGACTCCAAATGTTACTTGGCTAAAAACTGTTAAGTGATTCTATATAACATTGTTAGGATTATTTCAAGAATCTATAAGATTATTTAACAGTTATATTGACGGTTGTGGTGGTTCCGAAAAATACGCGTGAACGCTTAATAAAGGCGTCAATAAAAGCCATCGAGAAAGAGGGCGAAGCGGGAGTGCGCATTCGCGATATCTGCAAAGAAACGAATACCACTGCCCCGTCGGTTTATTATTTTTTTGGCGACAGGCTCGGGCTGATTCGAGCCGCACAAGCAAGCCGTTATCAAACTACGCTCATTTACTTGCAAGAAAAGTTCTCCGAGGAAGTCTACAATTGCAAGAGCAAATCCGAGTTCACAAAACTCGCGCACCAAATTTTGCATTTAGTTTTTTCTGAAAAGCGAAAAGCGTTTAGATCTGGTCGAGTTAATATGTTGGGGAACGCACAGTCTGACCGTCTTTTAGCCAGAGAAATTGCAGTCATGGACGACTTCCAGAATAAAACTGCGGCTGAACCAATTCGATATGCCCAAGCAAAAGGCTGGATTGACGAAGACTTCAATCCACAGATGTTTCACGCTTGGTTGATTGGCACGATTAACGGCAAGGTATCGATTGAGCTTGATGGATCACACTCAGCAAGTGATGATTGGGATCTCATCGCCAAGCGAGCAGTCTGCAGACTGCTGGGCATTGATGAGCCAAAGCCAATTAAAAAATCGCCTTCGCGCCGCAAATAGAGACACTCTGGGCTGACATTCGCGGAGCTTTAGCAAAGCAGCACGAAGTGCTGCGGCGCAAAGCAGACCAATGCGCAACATTGTGACGCGAAGCAGAGCAGCACGAAGTGCTGCGGCGCAAAGCAGAACAATGCGAAGCATTGTGGCGTTGGGGAGCAAGGAATCGAACCCTGAATAACAGAACCAGAATCTGCTGTGTTGCCAGTTACACCACTCCCCAGAGTGAAGCTTTTAATGACGGCTTTTAGGATAGCGCAATAATTTAATTAATTAGTCCACGAATCAACGCGCCGAAAACCAACAATGCGCCCAACCGCAACACCAACTGCTTCTTGCAAGTTGTGCTGAAACGCATCTCTGCCCCGAATGACACTCGACCGAGTCGGTGATGAACTCGCGTCAAGCCCAACTTCTTGAGCGATTAATTTCGCACGCAACTGATGAAACGGATCGGTAACAATCACAACCTGTGTAATTTTTTGTTCGCTGGCAACTTGCGACACGGCCAACAACGACGCATAAGTTGTCTTGCCTGTGTTTTCTTCAAAGATCAAGTCGCTGAAGACACCTTTTGATTCGAAGAACTTGCGCGCCGCAGCGGCCTCGGTGAATCTGTCGCCAACCTGCTTGCCACCTGTGACCACAATGTACGAAGCCAAATTAAGATTCCAAATTTTGAGTGCGTGGTCGAGTCGGGCTTGCAATTGCGGAGATGGTCGGCCGTCGTATTGTGCTGCCCCAAGAACGACGATCGCGTCAACTGGTTGCCGGTCGTCGCTTCGACCCGTGTTCCACACTTGAAACAGCGAAACTAAGAAATAAACTAAGCCGAGCGCAACAGATGCGCCGAGCGACTGAATCACTCGTCGCAGTTTCATTTCGGCGAACTCACTTAGACTTTTTTGGCAAGTGCCACATCAATTCGCTTTAGCGTCGCCTCACGACCCAGCATCGCAATGGGCTCAAACAATGGCGGACCAACACTGCGCCCAGTAACAGCCACCCGCAAAGGCGCTTGTAGTTTGCCCAACTTCAATAAGTGCTTCTCACCGACTACTTCAACTACTGCCTTGAGTGCATCCGGAGTGAACTCGCAAGTCGTGAAACCATCACGTACTTCGATCAGCGTTGTCACTGCCCACTCTGGTGCAAATGCCTTGGCGAACGCCACGTCATCAAGAGTTGGTAAATCGCAAAATAAAAAGTCAACCATGCTCGGTACTTCTTGAAGCAGCTGAACCCGAGTTTGTACGAGTGGTGCAATCTCAGCAAATACTTTTGGATCATATTCACTTGCGTGCCATGGGGCCTTGTCGCTCGTCAGCCACGGCTGGCACGCACTAATAAACTCTTCTAGTGAGATTGCGCGAATATAGTCGGCATTAAACGCCTGTAATTTGACAATGTCGAAGAACGCTGGTGAGTGATTGACACTTGCCAACTTAAACTCTTCGGTGATTTGTTCAAACGGAACTATTTCTGTGTCACCCGATGGTGCCCAACCGAGTGTCATTAAATAATTTTTCATTGCATCGGCTAGTACACCTTCTTCTCGATATTGCTCGACGGCTACTTTGTCACGACGCTTCGAGAGCTTTTTTCGCTGCTCATTGACGAGAACCGGAACATGTGCCCAACTTGGCGGCTCATGACCTAGCGCTTGCCAAATCATCTGCTGTTTTGGCGTGTTTGGCAAATGTTCTTCGGCGCGCACAACATGGGTGATGCACTGAGTTATGTCGTCGACGACATTTGCAAGCAAAAAAACTGGTGAACCATTGCCACGCAACAGTACAAAGTCTTCGATTGTGGAATTATCAAACTCGACACTGCCCCGCACTTGGTCTTGAATGATCGTTGAACCCGACGGCACGCGAAATCGCAGAACTCGACCAGGGCCAGGCCCCAAACCCCGATCACGCGAATAACCGTCGTAACCTTGCCTTTCGTTTTGCCCACCCGATTCTTTGGCACGTTTCTGAATATCTTCAGTTGTTAGATCGCAATAGTAAGCCTTGCCTTGTGCGAAAAGTTTTTCTGCTGCTTCAACATGCAACGCGGCATTTGCTGATTGAAAATAGGGGCCTTCGAAATGCGAATCATTACCGTCTATGCCCAACCACGCGAGAGCATCAACTATGCCTTGCGTCCACTGCGGATTATTTCGCGAGTCATCGGTATCTTCAATCCGTAAAACAAAAATGCCGTTGGACTGTTTCGCGAGTATCCAGTTGTACAGAGCTGTTCGAGCACCACCAACATGAAAGTACCCCGTTGGTGACGGCGCAAATCGGTAGCGCGGAGTCTGTGCCATCTGTCTTAAGGCTATCTCGGTGCGTGTTGTTGATAGAGACAGAACTATCGTTGAGGGAGTGGCAAATAAAACTCTTGAACACGAAGGTCATCCAGATCACAGAGCGCTTGCTGGCGGTTCGGCGCGTGCAGGAGTTTTTGGTTTTAGCGACGGCTTAGTTTCAAATGTCTCGTTGATCATTGGCTTTGCTGCTGGAGGCGTTGACTCTAGTGTTGTGCGACTCGCGGGCATTGCCGCTGCAGTTGCAGGTGCGGCGAGCATGGCTGCTGGCGAATGGGTATCAATCAGCGCACAAAATGAACTTGTTGAACGTGAGATGGCCCTCGAGTTACGCGAACTAAAACTGCACCCAGAAGCAGAAACTTCTGAACTCGCCGCGATGTATCGCCAACATGGAATGTCACGCGAGCAAGCATCTGCGTCGGCAAAAGAAGTTATGCGCGACCCCGAACGCGCCGTGATCGTGCACGCTCGCGAAGAGTTCGGGCTTGATGCTGGAAACTTGCCGAACCCAATTCAAATTGCTTTGATATCGCTACTCACATTTTTGGCTGGTGCGATGTTGCCGGTTGTGCCATGGATATTTAGTAGTGGCGACACTGCCAGATATCTTTCAGTAATTGTCGCCGTAATCGCAGCTGCCGTGGCGGGCTATGCAATTGGCCAACAGGCCGAACGCTCAAAAGTTTCTAGCGCCGTGCGCCAAGTGACGATCATGTTGCTAGCCGTTGGAGTTACATATGTAATCGGTCGTCTCGTTGGCATCTCACTCAACTAATTGGCTTCACAAATAACATGACAATTGGTCTGCAAACAAATGTTTATGGTGAGCCAATTGAGCCGTGCAACTTTGACCCCGTGACCGGCTTCTATCGCACCGGTTGTTGCGAAACTGGTGGCGACGACACCGGCGTGCACACTGTTTGCGCGGTGATGACCGAAGAATTTTTAGCGTATTCGAAATTGGTTGGTAATGATCTATCTACACCAATGCCGCAATATGGTTTCGCTGGTCTTAAACCTGGCGATCAGTGGTGTTTATGCGCACCGCGCTGGCAAGAGGCTTTTGAAGCTGGCAAGGCGCCGAAAGTTCGCTTGCGTTCGACGCACACTTTGACACTTGAATTTATTTCGCTGAAAGATTTAGAAGCGCACGCAACTACAGACTAAAAGTTATACGCCAGTCAGCGCGCGCCAGCTTCCGGGCATTCCTGTACGAATTTGTTCAATTGTCATGATCATTGTGCTTTCAGGAACCCTGTCAACAAGTGCTCGAGTCTCAGAATAGTGATGCGTTGCTCGACCAAGACCTGAAAACAACTGCTTACGGCTCGCAATTAGATCATCAGGCGGATTCAGCAACATCCATCCCCAGATTGAAAATGCAAACACCAAATCGTGAATCACTGGAGCGCGTCCATATTTTGACGCGCGACGTAAAGCAATTGCGAGTGTTCCACGAATTGCATCGTCGGCTGACTCACCAGGTTGCAACTCAATCAAGTCGCGCAGACCTTCTGCAAGTTTCAATGCATATCCCTGATCTGGACCTTGACGACCAAGGCGTGCGCCAATTGGTTGGCGGCTTGTAATTGCCGCAGGACGATCGTTAACCCACATCGACGGAATGTGCTCTGGTGACGCATACGAACGAGGACGATCGATTGGATCAACAGGAGTAAATTTTGGCGCAGCCATAATTCAAATATCCTAGATCAATTAGTCATGCGATCAAGATCGCAAGTGCAATAACCCGTAGACCAAAGATTCTTCTAGCGCGCGCCAAGAGGCTTCAATTATGTTGGCTGACACTCCGATTGTTGTCCATGTCCGTTCGCCATCAGTGGCGTCGATGAGTACACGGGTGACTGCACCAGTCGCAGACCCAGAGTCAAGAATTCGAACTTTATAGTCGGTGAGATGAACACGCTCGAGTTGTGGAAAGCTTGTCTTCAGAGCTTCGCGTAGCGCAGTATCGATTGCATTAACTGGGCCGTTACCTTCGGCAGTATTCACATTTCGAATTTCGCCAACCCAAACTTTTACTGTTGCTTCAGTTGTGAACGCCCCAGATGCCGCTTCATCTGTGATTACTCGCATTGACTCAACTTTAAAAAATGATTGATCCCAACCAGATGCGCGACGCATAAGTAGCTCAAGCGAAGCGTCTGCAGCTTCGAAGTGGTAACCCTCAAATTCAAGTCGCTTTAGATCGTCAAGCACTTGATTGATTGCCGGACCATCCATATCGAGGCCCAACTCTTTAGCCTTCATTGAAATCGTCGCGCGACCAGCCATCTCTGAAACTAAAAAGCGTGTGCCATTGCCAACAAGTTCTGGCGCGACATGCTCGTATGCATCTTTGGCGCGAGCAATTGCTGAAACATGTAAGCCAGCTTTATGTGCGAATGCAGAAACCCCAACATATGGAGCCTGCGGATTCATCGGACGATTGAGAACTTCGGCAACATGATTACTTACCTGCGTAAGTCGCTCAAGATGACCCTCAGGCAAACACTTGTAACCGAGTTTGAGTTGCAGGTTTGGAATAACGGTCGTCAAGTTTGTGTTGCCTGTGCGTTCGCCAAGGCCATTCAATGTGCCCTGCACGTGGCGTGCACCGCTTTGCACTGCGGCAAGCGAGTTAGCAACTGCACAGCCTGTGTCATCGTGACAATGAATGCCGATAATTACATCACTACCCATGTGACGGCGCACTTCAGCAACAATTGTTTCGACTTCATTTGGTAATGACCCACCGTTTGTATCGCACAAAACCAAGTGCGTTGCACCATTTATTACAGCAGCTTCAAGTACACGCAGTGAAAATTCTGCGTTGTGCTTGTAACCGTCAAAAAAATGCTCCATGTCTACAAGTACGCGACGATTGTTCGCAACTAAAAATTTGACGGAGTCGCTGACCATTGCTACGCCCTCATCAAGAGTCGTCTGTAGCGCTTGTTCAACGTGATAGTCAGAACTCTTGGCGACAATGCATACTGCACTTGTTTCTGCTTCGATCAGGTTGCGTAGTGTGGCATCATCATCAACTTTGCCAGCGGGGCGACGTGTCGAACCAAAAGCAACAAGTGTCGAAGTCTTCAACTTAAGTTCTGTTCGGGCTCGAGCAAAAAACTCGATGTCTTTTGGGTTTGCACCTGGCCAGCCGCCCTCGATGTACTGCACGCCTAGATAATCGAGTTGTTCAGCGATGCGAAGTTTGTCTTGCACACTTGCAGAAACGCCCTCGACTTGCATGCCGTCGCGCAGAGTTGTGTCAAAGACCTCGACGAGTTCGGGCAACTTTGTGTCAGATTTAGACATGTTCAATTAATTGACTAACTCACACCAGTGTTTGTAGCGATCATCTTGACCACGAACTGCTTTGGCGTAGGTAGCAGCGATTGCTTTTGTCATTGGTCCAGGGCATGGCACTTTGCGATCATCAACAGAACTTACAGAGCCAACTTCTGCTGCAGTACCGCAAACAAAAATTTCATCGGCAATATACAAATCACTACGGGCAATATTGTCAACACGAATGTCATATCCGAGATCGCGCGCGATTTTGGTGACGCTTGACTGTGTGATGCCTTCAAGTGCGCCAGCCGAAAGTGGCGGAGTAAGAATTATCCCGTTGCGAACACAGAAAATATTCTCACCAGTGCATTCAGCAATTAAACCATTCGGCGAAAGCATGATCGCCTCGTCGTATCCGGCTTTGATTGCTTCAACTTTTGCCAGCGATGAGTTGACGTAGTTGCCGACAGTTTTCGCCGCGGGTGGCATCGTATTGTGGTCGTGACGCGTCCATGATGAAATTTTCATCCGCACGCCTTTTTCAACGGCATCATCACCGAGATAAGCGCCCCAAGGCCAACAAGCAATGGCAACATCAACTTTGCATGGCAAAGTGTTTAATCCCATTTCGCCGTATCCGTAATAAGCAAGTGGTCGCACATAACACGAGGGCAAGCCCGTTGAACGAACGGTCTGTTTCGTTGCCTCGACGAGTTCTTCAACCGAATATGGCATGTCCATGCCCATGATCTTGGCGCTGTTGTGCAGACGCTTGATGTGATCAGTCAATCGAAAAACTGCCGGACCATTTGCTGTCTCATACGCGCGAATGCCCTCGAAGACACCAGTGCCGTAGTGCAACGTGTGAGTAAGAACATGCACCTTGGCGTCGTCCCAATTGACGAGCGAACCGTTCATCCAAATTTTCGGGGTTGTTGTAATTGGCATTCTGTCTCCTAATTAAAATTAAAACTTTTAACAACTGTTTTAAGGTTACTGCCGAGCAATTAATTCGTCGGACTGAATTAAAACTCTTGATTTGGCTGGCTAAATGCTTGCTTTAACCCGTTTAACAATTTCATCGCCGACTGCCGTTGTCGTACCTGTGACCGGTGACTCGCATGCGACTCGCAGTGCTGTCGCAGCAGCTTGCTCACCAAGAAACTCAAGCATGTGTGCCGCGGACAAAATCGCCGCCACCGGATTAGCTACACCCTTGCCTGCAATATCAGGAGCAGAACCATGCACTGGCTCAAACATTGACGGACCACTTCTGGTCGGATTTAAATTTGCTGACGACGCAACACCAATACCGCCAGACACTGCCCCACCCAAGTCGGTGAGAATGTCGCCGAACAAATTATCGGTGACGATCACATCATAACGATGCGGGTCTTGCACGAAATAGATACATGCTGCATCAATGTGATTGTATGCAGTTGCAACATCGGTGAAGTCATTAGCAACACGATCAAATGTGCGCTGCCACAAATCACCAGAAAAAGTGAGCACGTTAGTTTTATGCACGAGCGTGAGGTGTTTACGACTGCGAGTGCGCGCAAGTTCAAACGCAAACCGCACACAACGCTCAACGCCTTTAGCAGTGTTGACACTTCCTTGCGTGGCAACTTCATCTAGAGTTCCCCGACGCAACACACCGCCCTCACCTACGTACGGACCTTCTGTGTTTTCACGAATAACAATAAAGTCGTGCGACTTTGTTTGACCAGGACCGACACCAGAAAATGGGCGAAGATTTATATATAGATCTAATTCAAAACGCATTTTAAGTAACAACCCGCGTTCAATTACGCCTGGGGGTACTGCTGGCGTGCCGACTGCACCGAGCAAAATTGCATCGAACTCACGCAACTCTTTTAAGGTCGCGTCAGAAAGAATTTCGCCATCACGAAGATATCTTGCGCCGCCTAAATCAAAATTCGTCGTTTCTAGCTTCACACCAGATGCAGCCACAACTTTGAGGGCCTCGGTGATTACCTCTGGACCAATTCCATCGCCGCCAATAATTGCAACACGATGACTAGTCATTGAATTTGTGATTTTCGACTGACTTGTGTGAAACCATCCCTTAATCGTAGGGCGCAATTACTGACTGATATCTCTTGAAATTAACTACTTATATTTAGTCACACGCATTAGATAGCCTTTTATGGGTAATGATTCACAAAGTCTCTCGAAACCTTTACGAACGCCTACGTGAAGAGCACGCTGACCTCACGACACGGGGCAGAATTTCAGCCGCTGAGAAGATCGCCCGCGCGCGCGAGCACGGTGACCTCAAAGAAAACGGTGACTACCACGCTGCGAAAGATGAACATGGCCATATGGAAGGTCGGATTCGTCAACTTGAGTCGATTCTTGAAAATGTTGAAATCGTTGAACCGCCTGCTGATGGCACAGTTGGGTTCGGCACGATCGTGACAGTGCTTTACGACGGCGATGACCCATCAATGGCTGAAAGTTATTTGATTGGCCATATTGAAGAAAAGTGTGAGAGTGCCGAAGTGATGAGCCCAACTTCTCCACTTGGTGCTGCTTTACTGGGTGCGAATATAGATGACACAGTGACTTATGCTGCGCCGAACGGAAATTTAAAAGTCAAAATTATCAGAATTCAACAACAGTGATCCGTGAGTCAGTAGCACCATTGGCTGGCTTGCCACCTGGATTCGAGATCGAACTTCCGGGTCGCGGGCGAATATTTATTCGCGAAAAATCTGGACCGGCAGGTGCACCAACACTTCTACTTTTACATGGATGGACCGCAACAACAGACTTAAATTGGTTCACATGTTTTGATGCGCTGTCTGAACATTTTCGGGTTGTAGCAATGGACATGCGCGGCCATGGACGTGGCATTCGTACAAAGTCAACTTTTAAACTCGAAGATTGCGCCGATGACGCAGCCGCAGTCGCTGATGTTCTTGGCATCTCAACATTTATTCCTGTTGGGTATTCGATGGGTGGCGCTGTTGCACAACTTTTATGGGGTCGCCATGAACTTCGCGTACGCGGCATCGTGTTGTGCAGCACTGCGAGTCACTTTGCAGAAAAGCGTGAAGAAAAACTTAGCTTCTTCGGATTAACCGGACTTGCTGCCTTATCTCGCTTGACTACACCGCAAGCCCGCACATGGATTACTGATCAACTTTATTTGCAACGCAAATCAGAAGGGCTCGCAGATTGGGCCGTTCAACAGATTGCTAGCCACGATTGGCGGCATATTCTTGAGGCTGGAAGCGCAATCGGTAATTTTGACTCACGCGATTGGCTGCCGCGACTTGAAGCACCCGCTGCAGTTGTAATTACCACGCAAGATAACGTCGTCGCCGCTGAACGTCAGACCGAGTTGTATCAAATTATTAATGATGTTGAAGTCTTTGAAGTGCACGGAGGACACAACGCGGTTTTCGCGATGAAAGAATACTTTGTGCCGACACTCGTTGAAGCTTGTCTTTCGGTTTACTATCGCTCAGCTAGTTAACTAGCTAACGCTTTCGCGACTGACGACTACTTTTGGGTCATTCCATAAATCTTTAACTGCATCAGCCAAACTGCCCCGAGCTGCACCAGCGTCTGTGACAATGTCGTTTGGAGTATCAGCAAAACGTAATACAGATGCAACACCTTTGTCGCAGACTGCTACAACTAACCGCACTCGTCGACGCAACGGGTGTTGGCTCGGTGGAACTTCATCAGCTATCTCATCGTCTGAACGAGCCTCGTCATCTTGCCCGTCACGATTGAGTGGGGCCGCCCAACCACAAGTTAAAACTACTGCGACATCAAACATTCGGGCTATGGCACTACTCGGAGCATCTAGCAACTCGTACACATCGCCATGCTCAGCCAGAAAACTAATTCGTAATGCGCCGTCTTGATGTGACGTGATGCCACTCGCATCAACAATGCTCACCCCGTAAAGTCGAGCTCTAGGCAAATCAAAGCCATCTAGTGAAGAGTGAAGACTGGCTTCGACACAAGTGGCGATGGCAATTAGTGTTGGATCATCATGCATACCCGTGGTGTGTACAAAGCATTCAAATTTCGGAGAAGTTAAATACTCGGCTCAAGATGTGGCACGCTTAGTTGAATGAAATTCAATGCTCGCTTGCAGTTACAGATTAAATCGCGACCGCTAATTTCACTAACACTTGCATTTTTTCTCGTAATTGGCGTTTGGTCACAATTGACTCCATTATTTGCCGCACCAGACGAACCGGCAAGTTACATCAGAGGCGCCGCCTTGGTCAGAGGAGAATTAGTCGGCACCGACATAGCGGCAAGTCAAACAACTTCATATTGGTCAACTTATGTTGATATTCCGCAACAATTCGGCGTTGCGCAATTAGTGCCGTGGTGTTTTGTTGGAAAACCTGAAACTCCGGCATGCTCGCTTCCACTTGAAACTTTGACACCAGTCGAACAACCCAGAACTGACATGGGGCGTTACCCGCCTGTTGGATATTTTGCCAGTGGGCTGGGCTCACTCGTCGGAGCAACTGATTTATCTGTACGTCTTGGTCGACTAATCAATGCTGTTATTTGTGCATTTTTAATTTCACTTGGCTGTGTGAATATTTTATCTAACCGCAGATCAATCATTGTCGTCTTAGCAGCAGTTACTCCTGGTGTAATTTTTTTTAGTTCTGTTATTAGCTCAAGCGCAATTGAAATTGCAGCGTCAGTTTGTTTATGGTGCGCAATTACAACTTTGCTGTCATCCACTAAAATTTCATTTTTGACATTTAATTCTGTTGCGATTTCATCTTCTCTGTTGATACTTGCGAGACCAATTGGCGCAGTCATAGTGGCACTCATTTTCGGCATCTCATTAATTGCACATGCGAACATAAAAGAGTTCATCGCGCGAATTATTTCAAGTTGGCGGATTATCATCGCAACGATAATTTCGCTTATTGCGACGGTCGCATGGTATTTAAAGATCTACGCTTATCACCTCGGGGAGCAAGCTGTAACTGACCCGAGCAATCCGACATTAAGAAAGATCATTGAACAATCGCTTAGCGACACATCTTTGAAAATTAGTGAGTCAGTTGGTAATTTTGGTTGGCTTGACACGCCAACACCCACTCTTGTCGTTTGGTTTTTTATTGCTCTATTTGGAGTAATTATTTCAAGAAACTGGCATCAAGTCACGAAAGCGAATCGTTATGCCGTGGTTTGCCTTGCACTTCTGATCCCATTTTTGATGATTTTTATTAATCAAAACATGCAGGACTTGTTGCGAACTTATGGGGTTCAGGGTCGTCACCTAACACCACTAATCGCAGGCTTACCAATCGTCATTGGGACAGCATGGGTGCCACACAAAAAGTCAGCCAGGCTTATCGTCTGCGGATGGACTGTTGCTGTTTTTGTAACGGCATTAAATGTTCTTCGCCGTTATTCGGTCGGCATCAAACCACAAAACTTCTTTGAGATGTTTAGTAACCCTGTGTGGCAACCTCCTCTCGGCGTGCTCGGAACAATGATCGCACTTGCCGCCACACTCACTGTTTTCGGTAGTGTTTTTTACACTATTGCGACGAGCGACCTCGAAAATAATCGTTGAGACAGCAGAATACTCAGGCAGAATAGACAGGTGAACTTGCAACCCAAAACCCTTGCACAAAAAGTTTGGGACCGGCACGTAGTCAGTTCTGGAAAAGATCAACCAGACCTTATTTATATAGATCTGCACTTAGTCCACGAAGTTACAAGCCCGCAGGCATTTGACGGCTTGCGTCTTGCAAACCGCACGGTGCGTCGACCAGACCTCACAGTGGCGACTGAAGACCATAATGTGCCCACAGAGAATATTCACTTGCCGATTGCTGACGAAATTTCGGCCAAGCAAATTGAAGTGCTGCGCAAGAATACTAAAGAATTTAAGATCACGCTCTACCCAATGGGTGACCCTGGTCAGGGCATTGTGCATGTGATCGGACCAGAGCAAGGTCGCACACTGCCAGGCATGACGATTGTTTGCGGCGACAGCCACACGGCGACGCACGGTGCATTCGGGGCACTCGCATTTGGCATCGGCACGAGCGAAGTTGAACATGTTTTAGCAACTCAAACTTTGCCCCAAGAACGCCCGAAGTGGATGAGCGTTACAGTCGACGGTGTTGCGCCAAAGGGTGTCACCGCCAAGGACATTATCCTCGCTGTGATCGGCGAAATCGGAACGGGTGGAGGCATCGGGCACGTGATCGAATATCGCGGTGCGGCGATTCGCGCGCTTTCAATGGAAGGCCGAATGACCGTTTGCAATATGTCGATTGAAGCCGGCGCACGCGCGGGGCTCGTCGCACCAGACGATACGACTTTTGAATACTTACGCGGTCGCGAGTTTGCACCGAGTGGCGAACAATTTGAAGCAGCGATCGCCGATTGGAAGACTTTACAAACAGATGACGGCGCTGTATTTGACAAGCAAGTGACGATCGACGCCAGCAAACTTTCGCCGAATGTGACTTGGGGTACGAACCCGGCCCAAGTTGTATCGCTAAATGGTTTGGTGCCGACACCAAGTGACTACAGCGATGCGACCGAGCGTGACAGCGTGACGCGTGCGCTTGAATACATGGGGCTGAAAGCCGGCACTGCGATTCGTGACATCAAAGTTGACACCGTGTTTATCGGCTCTTGCACTAATTCTCGAATTGAAGATTTGCGGGCGGC
>JBILAG010000022.1:0-24586 GCA_044354345.1 Ilumatobacteraceae bacterium
ATTTTGGCGTGGACTCAAATATTGTTTTTATTCACACTGGCGGACTGCCGTCGCTATTTGTGATGCACTAGTTTTAACTTATTCAAAATTATGTCAATTCAAAGATTTTCTGAACATCTAAAGGCTCCGTGGCCGAACGGGCGTGGCATGAGTTATGAAATCGCCAGTCAAACGCCTGGAGTTTCCGGCTGGACATGGCGTGTCGCGATTGCGCCCGTCGTTGAAGATTGCGACTTTTCACATTTTGAAAACGTTCATCGACAATTGTTAATTATTTCTGGCGGAGACATGGTTTTGGATGTTGGCGGAGACATAGTTATTTGCAAGCCTGGCGAAGTCGCGGTATTTGCTGGTGACATTGCAACAACTGCGAAACTTGTTGACGGACCGATCGTCGACCTCAACTTGATGACTGTTCGGGGCAAAGCTTCGGGGGTCATGACTCACATCACTCGGCCCGGATTGCTTGCAAACGCTGAGATGCTCGTTTGTGTTTCTGAAACTGCCGAAATAATTGTTGACGATCAGCCCGTGACTTTACATCATCAAGATGCGTTTCTTGACGCCAGCAATAACCAAATCAAACTCATTTCAGGCAACCTCGCCCACATCACTCTCACCTAAACCAATCTCGCCTCACTTAAACTCTGAATTGTGAAGGTGCGTGTGAAATCGGCGAGAATATAGGTCATGAGCGGACCAAGGGTTGTGCGATCGCCGCGAGGCGCAGAGCTAACTTGCGCGAATTGGCAGATCGAAGCGCCTTATCGAATGTTGCAAAATAATTTAGACCCAGAAGTTGCCGAGCGACCAGACGACCTCGTCGTATACGGCGGCACTGGTCGAGCCGCAAGAAGTTGGGATGCATTTGATGCAATGATGCGCACGATGCAATCTCTCAAACCCGATGAAACAATGCTGGTGCAATCTGGCAAACCTGTCGGAGTATTTCGGACGCACGAGTGGGCGCCGCGCGTATTGCTGGCAAATTCAAATCTTGTCGGCGACTGGGCAACTTGGGATGAATTCAGACGGCTTGAAAATCTCGGTCTGACGATGTACGGCCAAATGACTGCCGGTTCATGGATCTACATCGGGACACAGGGCATCTTGCAAGGCACATACGAATGTTTCGCTGAAATCGCCCGCAGAAAATTTAAAGGCACACTCGCAGGCACAATCACACTCACTGCCGGACTTGGTGGCATGGGTGGCGCTCAGCCGTTGGCAATCACGATGAATGATGGTGTCGCGCTGTGCATTGATGTTGACCCGACACGTGTGCAACGACGAGTTGAAACTCGCTACCTCGATGAAATTGCTGACTCACTTGAAGATGCCGTTTCCCGTTGTGAAGCGGCAAAAAAAGCGCGCAAGAAACTTTCAGTCGGCGTCGTCGGCAATGCTGCTGATATGTTTCCAAAACTTCTCGCGCAAGGTTTTATCGCTGACATTGTGACTGACCAGACGAGCGCGCACGACCCGATGAGCTACATGCCTAACGATTTAACAGTTGAAGCTGCAGAAAAACTTCGCGCGACAAACCCACAGCATTACATTGATCGCTCTCGGGCTGCAATGGCCGCACATTGTGCCGCGATGGTCGGGTTTCTAGACGCGGGTTCAGAAGTTTTCGACTATGGCAATTCTTTGCGACGCGAAGCACAGCTTGGTGGCTACGACAGAGCGTTTGATTATCCCGGTTTCTTGCCAGCGTATATTCGTCCGTTATTTTGTGAAGGCAAAGGTCCGTTTCGATGGGTTGCGCTTTCGGGCGACCCTGCTGACATCGCAGCAACAGATCGCGCCGTACTTGAAGAATTCCCTGACGACGAAGGCCTCGCCAAGTGGATGCGACTAGCCAGTGAACAAGTTGCATTTCAAGGTTTGCCAGCACGAATTTGTTGGCTCGGTTATGGCGAGCGTCATCGCCTTGGTTTGCGATTCAATGAGATGGTCAAGCGCGGCGAACTTAAAGCACCAATCGTGATCGGTCGCGACCATTTAGATTCTGGTTCGGTTGCGTCTCCATATCGTGAAACCGAAGCGATGATTGACGGCTCTGATGCAATTGCCGACTGGCCATTACTCAACGCACTTGTCAATACTGCGAGCGGTGCAACTTGGGTCAGCATTCATCACGGCGGTGGCGTCGGTATCGGTCGCAGCATTCACGCTGGGATGGTTTGTGTTGCCGACGGAACAGATCTCGCAACAGAAAAACTTTCGCGTGTTTTAATGAGCGACCCAGGTATGGGTGTTATTCGCCATGCCGATGCTGGTTATGACTTGGCAATTGAAGTTGCCGATAAACGCGGCGTGCGCTTGCCAATGCGCGAAAAATGAGTTCGGTTCACGCACAGTATGCGTGGCTCGGTGGAGCTTCATGCTCGGCAAATGTTCGAATCACATTTGCAAATGGTTTAATTTCGGATATTCAAACTGACGTTGTGCCGAGCGATAGCGACTCACGCATTGCGGGTGTCGTGATGCCAGGTTTTGTCAACGCACACAGTCACGCATTTCATCGAGCACTACGCGGAAGAACACATTCTGGTCTCGGTGATTTTTGGGCGTGGCGCACGTTGATGTATCAAGTTGCGAACCGACTAACACCTGAAAATTATTTAACACTTGCCGCGGCCGTGTTCAGCGAAATGGCACTCGCTGGCATCACGCATGTTGGTGAGTTTCACTATGTGCATCATCAACAAAACGGCAAACAATATAACGACCCAAATGAAATGGGCAAAGTCATCATTGAAGCGGCTCATCGTGCCGGTATTCGGCTTACTTTGCTTGATGTCGCCTATTTGCATGGCGGGCTCAATGGCGAAAAACTTGGCGATGAGCAAAAAAGGTTTTGCGATACAACTCTCAAACAATGGCTTAATCGTGTACAAGATCTCGGCACTGGCAACGAGATGTATTCAATCGGTCTTGCTCCACACAGCGTTCGCGCTGTTCATCAAGATGAGCTCGCGCAAATTGCCGAATATCGAAACAATCGTGTCGTGCATATTCATGTTTCAGAACAACCTGCCGAAAATAGTGCTTGCATCAAAGCAACGGGCCGAACACCAACACAACTGTTAAGCGACGCGAATCTTCTTGGATCATTTACGACTGCAGTTCATGCAACACATCTAACTACCGAAGATATTTCACTTCTCGGTAAGTCAAAAACAACCGCATGTTTTTGCCCAACAACAGAACGCGATCTAGCCGACGGAATTGGTCCATCAAATCAACTGGTTTCTGCAGGCGCGTCGCTTACACTTGGCACAGATTCGCATGCCGTGATCGACATGTTTGAAGAATCCCGCGCGATTGAAATGAACCGACGACTAATCACCAACCAGCGCGGTGTGCACAGTTGCGAAGAATTACTCACAGCCGCAACCGTCAATGGCGCAAAATCGCTTGGCCGCAAGACTTACGGTCTAGTTGCAGGTGCCGCCGCAGACTTTGTGGCAGTTTCTACTGACTCGGTTCGGCTTGCGTCTTTTGATGCCGAAAATGGCGCCGCGCATCTCGTACACAGTGCAACTAGCGCCGATGTGCGTGACGTTTGGGTGGGCGGCGATCAAATAGTTAAGGATGGAGTACATCGTGCGATGCCAGATGTCGCGGGAGCTTTGCGCTCAGCAATTAACGCACTGCTGTAATTACACTTAATTACTATGACTATTCTTCCAATTGCCACAATCGGTCACCCCGAGTTGCGTATTCGCGCTTCAGAAGTTGACCCCAGTGAAATTAAATCCGCCGAAGTACAAACTTTCATCGATGACTTAGTTGAAACTATGAGACACGCCAATGGAGCAGGTCTCGCAGCAACACAAGTTCTTCGACATCAGCGGATTTGCGCCGTTGAAGTAAACAACAATCCGAGATATCCCTATAAGCCACAAGTACCTTTAACAATTCTGATTAATCCAGTGCTAACACCTCTTGATGACGACATGTTCGAAAACAATGAAGGATGTCTTTCAGTACCTGGTTTTCGTGGAAATGTTTGGCGCTACACATCGATTCGTGTTGAAGCCTTCGACCGTAACGGCAACAAAATTGATGAAATCATCCGCGGTATGACCGCCTGCACATTTCAACACGAAGTTGATCATCTCGACGGTCTTTTGTTTATGGACAAAGTTAAAGACACAAGTACTTTCGCAACTTGGGATTCATTTGATAAATACAAACACCACGATTTTGTTGTCAGAGTAAAGGAACTTGTCGCAAAGTTTGGTTCGTAGTGCTCGTAGTTACAGGCATCAGCACGCTTGTCACGAATGATGCGAGCCTTGAGCGCGGCAAACTCGGAATCATAAGTAATGCTGCACTTGTTGTTGGCGACGACAACAAGATTGCATGGACAGGTGAAGCAATAAACTTGCCACCCGAGTTCGCTAGTTCTGCAATTAACGTAAGCGGTCGCGCAATCGTCCCTGGCTTCGTGGATAGTCACACACATCTAGTTTTCGGTGGCGACCGTGCAAACGAATTCGAAGCACGAATGTCGGGCAAAACTTATAATGCTGGCGGTATTCGAACAACGATGGCAGCGACTCGAGCCGCGACTACTGAGTCACTAACCAACAATGCCCGCCGACTTGCCGATGAAGCGTTGAACACAGGCACAACTACTCTCGAAGTAAAATCTGGATATGGATTATCGGTAACCGATGAAGCGCGATCATTACAGGTCGCAAGCACCATCACGACCGAAACGACATTTTTGGGTGCGCATGTTGTGCCACCAGAATCAGAAATTGATGAATATGCAGATCTGATTTGTGGAGAAATGATAAAGCATTGTGCACCAAATGCAAAATGGATTGATGTGTTTTGTGATCGTGGAGCATTTGATGTGGATCACGCTCGAGCAATCTTGAGTGCAGGCGCAAAAGCAGGATTAGGTCTACGAATTCATGCCAATCAGCTACAACATGGCGGAGGCATTCAACTTGGCGTTGAGCTAGGTGTTGCCTCTTGCGACCATTGCACTCACATGAACGACGCCGACATTTCTGCACTCGCCGACACAAACGGTCACACAGTCGCAACACTTTTGCCAACTGCAGAACTGTGCACACGGTCGAAGTTTCCCGATGCTCGACGACTACTTGATGCTGGAATCACAATTGCGCTTGCCTCAGATTGCAACCCTGGTTCGTCGTACACAACTTCGATCCCACTTGTGATTTCGCTTGCAGTTTTAAACATGAATATGAGCTGCGATGAAGCACTATGGTCGGCAACTGCTGGCGGTGCGGCGGCATTACGTCGCACAGATATCGGGTCACTTCACATTGGTGCGCAAGCAGACTTCGCGTTACTTAATTCTTCAAGTTACGTTCACCTTGCATATAGACCTGGTGTGAAATTAGTTGACGCAGTTGTTCGAAAAGGTGAGTGTGTTGCTGGCACCTTGGCATAAAATAAGTGCGTGACGAATCCGAGTAAAACTTTTCTTAAATCACCTGGCGACTGGCGCACGCTAATAATCGCCGCTCTTGTCTACACCGGCTGGTTTGCAGCAGTTTTTACCCACAAACAGTTGCCTTGGTGGGCAACATTTGCATTACTAACTTGGTTTGGCGCTTGGCATTTAAGTTTGCAACACGAACTGGTGCATGGACATCCATTTCGAAACTCAAAACTTAATGCGGCACTTGCATCACTTTCAGTTACTTTGTGGGTTCCATTTCTTTCTTTTAAGCGTGATCACATCAGTCATCACAACACGACTCTGACTCATCCAGAACTGGACACAGAAAGTTATTACTCGTTGCCAGAAAATTGGCGAAAATCCAATCGACTTTTGCGCTCGATCTATTGGGCCAACCGCACACTTGCTTTTCGTTTAACGGTGTGGTCGGTATTCAGTGCAGTGCACTATTTCATCGCTGATGCCTTGCGTGCGATTCGAAATATAGATAACGCGAGATCTGCTTGGCTGTTGCATATTCCAGCACTTATTGCAGTTATTTTTCTCGTCACTCAAGCAGCTGATATGTCAGTTCTTGAATATCTAGTTGGTGGGGTTTTTGGTTCACATTCATTAAACATGATGCGCTCTTTTGCCGAACACAAGACTCTTAGTAATGAATTAACTCGAACAGCCGTAATCGATGCTGGCTGGCTAATGAGTTTGTTAATGCTCAACAACAACTTGCATATTGCACATCACGACGAGCCATCCACGCCGTGGTATCTAGTGCCTGAGGCCGCCAAACGCCTCAACTCATACGATCGTGCCGCGCAAGTAGGCGCGCTTTATCATGGCGGTTATAGCGAACTTATTCGACGATTCACCTTTCGACCATACGATCAACCTGTTTATGGGCAGTCTGCATAACATTTTCTAATTCTTAGCTTCACAACTAGAGTTCGTTTGTGCAATCTTCGCCAGTAACCATCAATTCTTCTGGGATGGATCGCGACTCTGTTGTGAAAGTCGCTCGCAACAATGCCGAAGTCGTAATCTCTACGGGCGCTATTGAAGCGATTTCTCACTCAAGCAAAATTGTCGAAGACCTTGCCAAATCAGATCTGCCTGTGTACGGCATCTCAACTGGGTTCGGCGCACTCGCATCAAAACACATTGCACCCAAAGACCGTGTTGCATTACAGCAATCATTAATTCGCTCGCACGCAGCTGGTATGGGTGACGTGGTTGAAACAGAAGTCGTGCGTGCGATGCAACTCTTAAGGTTGCGCACACTTTGTAGTGGCGCGACCGGAGTGCGACCAGTTGTTGCCGAAACTATCGCGGCGATGCTTAATGCCTCTATTACGCCAGTCGTTTATGAATACGGTTCGCTCGGTTGCAGCGGTGACCTCGCCCCGCTTTCGCATTGTGCACTTGCATTAATGGGAGAAGGTGAAGTATTTGACAAACTCGGAAACCGTCGACCCGCACTTGACGTTCTGAACGAAAATCAAATCAAGCCAATTGTTTTGCGTGAGAAGGAAGGACTGGCTTTAATAAACGGCACCGACGGAATGCTCGGAATGTTGTTGATGGCGATCACAGATCTCAATGAACTTTGCACCCTCGCCGACATTGCCACTGCACTTAGCGTTGAAGCGTTACTTGGCACAGATCAAGTTTTTGCGCCAGAAATGCACGAGCCGCTTCGAAGTCATCCTGGTCAAGTCGCAAGCGCAGCAAATATTTTTAACTTGCTCAAAGACTCGCCGCTCGTGGCATCACATCGCACCGATGACACTCGGGTACAAGATGCCTATTCGCTGCGATGCGCGCCACAAGTAAATGGCGCCGTTCGCGACACCATAACGCATGCACTAAATGTCGCGCAACGAGAATTGGCAGCGATGATTGATAATCCGGTTGTCGCAAGTTCTGGCGAGATTCGCTCAAACGGCAACTTTCACGGTGCACCAATTGGCTATGTTTTAGATTTTCTTGCTATCGCCACTTGTGATCTCGGCTCAATAAGTGAACGCCGTACCGATCGTATGCTCGACGCAAATCGGTCAATGGGTCTTCCTGCATTTTTGGCATACAACGCCGGTGTTGACTCTGGTCTGATGATCGCACAATACACACAGGCCAGTATGGTTTCAGAAAATAAACGACTTGCTATACCGGCGAGTGTTGACTCAATCCCGACTAGTGCAATGCAAGAAGATCATGTCTCAATGGGATGGAATGCCGCACGAAAATTACGACTCGCGATAAATAACTTGCGCCGCATTTTGGCAATTGAAATTCTCGCAGCATCACGAGCAATTGATTTTCGCGCACCACTCACCGCCTCGCCAGCTCTTGCAAAAGTTGTTGCCGAGATACACAAAGTTGTCGACGGCCCGGGCCCAGACAGAATTCTTTCCCAAGAAATGTCAAGCGTTGAAACTCTTTTGTTGTCTAATACTCTTCGCAACGCTGCAGAGACCGTGACCGGCCCGCTCAAATAAATTACTTGACGATGTAAGTAAGTGTTTTGATCATTTGGTCAAGATTTGATGTACCTTCAGCCGCAAGAGTCACTGAGCAAACTCCTGCTTTTCTGAAACTAATCACAAAGCTTGTAGTACCAGTGGTTGAACAAATTGAACGAGTCTCACTGCTCGATACAACTACACGCTGACCTTTAGTGGTGATGAGTTTGCTCGCGCTAATCGAAACCGAACTACCAGCAGCATATTTTGCACCATCTTTTTTAAGACCCAGACTTGCGACCGTAACATCTTGGGTTGGCAAAAACTTCAACGGCACAACTGTGTCAAGTGCAGTGTCTGTTAATCCGCGGTGGTCGCGATATACAAAAATTGAGCAATTATTCACACCACACTCATATGTTGTGCTTACTTTATTTGCGTCAACTTTTGTGAAACTTGAACGCAACATTAGAGTCAAATTATCAGTTGCTGATTGCGACCCACGCGAAGCATCAGTTGTTGCCCAAATCATCGTGCCTTGTTCTGTAAGACTGCCGTTGCAAATTAAACCAGTCGCAGCGCGCTGACCCACTTGAGGCTTAAAACATTGTGAGACATACACGCCTTGACCAGCAGGAATGCTCGACAATTTAATTGAGACAACCTGAAAATCAGGAAGTTTCGTAGTTTGACTTAAAGCGACTCCAACTGCTGCTGAAACGGGCGATACAACCAGAGAAAAAGCTCCAGCGCAAACTAAAAGCGCGAGTGCTGTGCGAAGTATTGATTTGCTTTTCATATAAAAATCCTTTGTATCGGGGGGTGCTACAAAATAATTAATTAACTATGGATTCGTATTAAACGTGATCGGCACAAAAACATCTTGTGTCCGATCGGTATAGCGAAGGTGATCCGAACGAGTTACCACACCACACTTAACTAAAGTGCAATCTAATTCTCCGCTCTTAGCAACAACTTGTAATACGATGCTAAACGAACCATCAGGTTGAAAGTCTGTTGTGAGACCAATTGCATAGCTCGGCGGATTCGAACTAACCCAAACTGAACTAGGCGATGAACCATCGATGTTCACTCCACCAACGCACGTAGATTGCGGTCCTGGTGCCGCTTGGGTGCAAACGATTACGTAGACACCTTTTGCAATGTCGTAACCAGATCCCCGCACTGTGACTGATGTCCCATTCGGATTCAAGTTAGTTGTCTGACTGACCGAAAGTTTCGGTCTATTAGTCGATGCAACAGTTGTGGTTGTCAATTTCATTGTTGATACTGGTGCTTGTTGAATAGTTGTTGAAGCAGTCACGAGCGATTCTGCAACCACCGGCGCAAGTGTGCTCGTGCTCAATTCGACTGGTTCAGCTGTCGCAGTAGTTGTAGTTGTATCGAAAGAAGTTGAAGTCACGACTGGTAGTTGAGTGTCCTGCGCGGCGTTTGCACATCCGCTAATCAACACTGCAACCAAAACTGCATTCATCACTGGTGTAGCAAGTTTCATCTCGCCGAATTCTACCAACGGGGGTCGCACTAGTAGATTGAGAAGGCTATGACAACTAGTGATATGTCGTGAATCAAGTCATAATGTCTGAACCTAGACACAACTTCAAACAGAGCTTCAATCACAGCTTGAAATGCGTTATAAAAATAGCTCTTGTCATCACTTGTTTAACCCCAACAATCTCAGCTTGCACGAATTCAAGTACAAATTCAAATAATCTCTCTTCAGAATCGATCACTGAAACAACGCGACCAATCGTCATTGCATCTTCAGATTTCAAACTGCCGATTACTGCCATGCCGAAGTCAAAATTACCCGTAACAGTTGAATCAGCTGATAAAAAAACTGTGACAATTACCGATACTTCTCGAATAATTGTTCTAAATGACGCGATTGCCGAAATCGTCATTTCACTTGGCTTTCTGAAAAATATCATCGGACGAGATGCGACGACGACTCTTGAAATTCTCAAACCAATCGCAAAAGTTAGTAGTGGACACGATGTCAGTGCCGAAAGTGTGCTCGCGCTAAGCCCGACTTTAGTTATTGGCGATACTCGTTCTGGCCCCCCAGAAGCAATCCAACAACTTCGCGGTGCAGGTTTGCCAATTTTGCTGGCACCCGAAGTTTGGCAACTTAGCGAGATCGCGCCGCGGATAATGCTCATCGCTAAAGCACTTGGTGTTGTCGAATCGGGCGACAAGCTTCTGAATGAAACGCAATCGAAAATAGATGAGGCGCTGGCCCAAGCCACCGCAAAAAAAATAAATCCGCGTGTTGCGTTTCTCTATGTTCGTGGAACGGCATCAGTTTTTCTACTTGGAGGTGAAGGTTCAGGCGCAGACGAGATGATTGCTGCGGCCGGGGGTATCGATGTCGGTACTTCGATGGGTTTGTCTACTTTCACGCCACTCACAACTGAGGCCATCGTCAAAGCAAATCCCGACATAATTATTGTGCTGTCACTCGGTCTGAAATCAGTTGGTGGCATTGATGGTCTGCTTGCGCTCCCCGGTATCGCCCAAACACCAGCGACTAAAACTCGCGCTGTGATTTCTATCGACGACGATTTATTGTTCTCGTTTGGCCCAAGAACAGGGTCACTAATTGTCAGTTTGGCGCAATCTTTTGACACACTTATGACTTCAACAAATTAGTTGCACCGCAAATCAAATGAACGACCTCCGACGCATCAACCCCAAAATAGTTGCCGTAGTACTTTGCGTTGCATTAGTCATCGTCATGCTCAATGCACTTTCGACTGGCGCATACACAATTTCTTTTAGTGAGCTAATCAAAGTTCTACTACAAGGGCCCGCGCAGAGTACGAACACCGACAGCGTTAGCCACGCAGTGTTTTGGAATGTTCGACTTCCGCGAGTCACGCTTGCGGTTGTTGTCGGTGCATCGTTGGCAGTTGCTGGTGTTGTAATGCAAGGAGTATTTCGAAACCCACTTGCCGAACCTGCGACCGTTGGAGTTTCAGGCGGCGCTGCTGTTGGCGCCGTAATCGCAATTACCCTTGGCCTCAGCAAGATCACACTTGGTGTGCAACTTTTTGCTTTCATTGGTGGCACTTTGGCAACGGCCGTCGTTTATGGTTTATCGCGCGTTGATGGCAAGACCGATGTAGTGACTTTGATTCTGACCGGGATCGCAATCAACGCACTGTCAGGCGCGTTAATCGGTCTTGCAGTTTTTATCGCCGATGACGACCAGATTCGTACAGTTACATTTTGGAGTCTGGGGTCACTGGGTCTTGCAACATGGCGCGCAGTGGCAATGGTTTTGCCACTCGCAATTATCGGCATCGCACTAAGCACACGATTTTCGCGGACACTTGATCTAATGGCACTTGGCGATCGGGCTGCATCTCATGTTGGCGTGCCAGTTGAGCGCGTGCGTTTGCAAACAATTGCAATCGTTGGATTGCTGGCATCAAGCGCAGTTGCCGCAACTGGCATTATCGCGTTCGTCGGATTGATTGTGCCCCATATTTTGCGTCTTATGCTCGGGCCAAAGCATCGAGATTTATTGTGGGCCGCAGCGTTGCTCGGAGCAATCGTGACACTTCTCGCCGATCTCGCTGCACGTACTTTACTTTCTCCGGCAGAGTTGCCTCTTGGTGTGCTCACGGCACTAATCGGTGCACCATTCTTTCTATGGTTGTTGCGCAAGATGCGTTCAGGCGAAAGCAGCTGGACGTGAACCAAAACAAACGGACAGTGATTAAGTGCGAAAATGTTTCAGTCATCCGTGGAGCAAAAACAATCCTCAGTGATGTTTCATTACACGCCAACCAGGGTGAACTTATTGCAATTCTCGGGCCAAACGGTGCAGGAAAATCAACATTGCTTGGTGTTCTGGCCGGCGACCTTAGTCCCGATTCTGGAACTGTGCATTTTGGTGACGACCAAATCACGAGTCTCTCTAAATCCGACCTTGCGCTTCGTCGCGCTGTACTTCCTCAACAAGTAACGGTCGCGTTTCCATTTAGCGTCGAAGAAGTTGTCGAAATGGGTCGTGGGCCAAAATCAACGAGCGCCGATCAGAATTTGATTGAGACGGCTATGACAAGAGTTGACGTGCTCGAAATGCGCAATCGCCTTTATCGTTCGCTTTCAATTGGAGAGCAGGCTCGCGTCTCAATGGCCCGTATCTTGGCCCAAGATACGCAGTTATTGCTACTCGATGAGCCGACAGCTGTTCTCGATATTGGCCAACAAGAAAAACTTATGCGTATCGTTCGTTCTCTTGTTGACGACGGCCGAACAGTTATCGCAGTGTTTCACGACTTAAATGTGGCGATGTCATTTGCTGATCGAGTTATTTTGCTTCAAAAAGGCAAACAAGTTGCAGATGGCGCACCTCGCGCGACTATGACTGCCGAAACGCTGAGCAATATCTACGAGCACAAAATAGATGTTGTTACGGTTAACGATGACACTGGCCCAGTTATCATTCCGTCGCCACGCGACCGAAACTAGTTAGTTGCGAGCGAACTCAATTTTTCTTTAACTTTTACGACAGACGGATTCGTCATGGCTTCACCGTCAGAAAAAACGAGCGTCGGCACAGTTTGATTACCGTTGTTGACGCGCTCAACAATCGCAACGGCGTCTGGACTTTGCTCTAAATCAATTTCAGTAAATTCGATGCCGTCCGCATTGAGCATTGACTTGAGGCGCTTGCAATAACCACACCATTGAGTGCTGTACATCACGAATTGATTTGTTTGCATACCAAAAACTCTAGTTTGCAAACTCTGAAATAACACGACGAAAAGTTAAGTTAATGCGTGGCTCATGAACTCGCTTTGTCTTTGCGACTTGATGCACCCAACATTGTTGTGACTTACCCGCCATAACCAGCAGACTGCCTGACTCGAGATTAATTTTTATCGTCTCGCCAGTTTTGCGGTGACGCAAATCGAAACGGCGAGTTGCACCGAGACTAACCGACGCAATTGTTGGCTCTGGACCGTTGCACGCCTCGTTATCTGAGTGCCAGCCGACGCCGTCTTGACCATTGCGATAAAAGTTGACGAGTGCAGAGTTGAACGGCGTATTAGTAATTTCTGCGCATCTATCGCGAATTTCACCGAGTGTCTCTGAAAACGGCTGTGCATGACGCATCACACCAGAATATTTATAACCTTCGCCAAGTTCGTTGTGCCAAGTGGAGAGTCTCGGTTCAAGCACCGTGTTACCAAAAATTGTTATCTCTGGTTGCTCCCACCGACTTTCATCTCTGATTTGATTAAACGCTTGCGTCGCAAACTGGGTGTCTAAAAAACCGCTATATAAAGTCGCCGTGCCATCAAATGGCAAAAACTGTTGAGCCATTAGTTGCACTTGTTACAGCCTAGTTATAGAGCAATTAAAGACTAGTTAGAGATACTTCACCGACAACTTTTCCCGGATTCATAATTCCATTCGGGTCAAGAGCAGACTTGATATTTCTCATTAGATCAACCGCCTCGTAGCCAAGTTCGCTAACTAGATATTCAATTTTGCCGATGCCAATACCATGCTCGCCGGTACAAGTACCTTCAAGACTCAATGAGCGCTTTACTAGCCGTGTGTGAAATTCTTCAAGTCGTTCTATTGCATGACGATCTTCTGGGTCGCAAGTTAATAAAACATGAAAATTCCCATCGCCCACATGCCCAACAATAGGTCCAAATATTTTTGAATCACTTAAATCTTTTTTAGTTTCTTCAACACATTGCGAGAGTTTTGAAATCGGGACACAAACATCTGTCGAAAATATACGACCATTGGGTTGATGCGCCCTGCACGCCAAACCAGCATCATGTCTCGCCTGCCATAGTTTTCTGCGCTCGGCCTCGTCAGTTGTTTGCAAGAATCCGACTCCACCGTGCCGCTCAAGAATCTCTCTAGCTTGGGCAATATCAATAGCAGTTGATTCTGCTGAACCATGAAATTCAAGCAACAAAAGATCTTTTTCTGGCAGGTTTGTATTCGAGAATCGATTGACTGCGACCACCGCATCTCGATCGACGAGTTCAATTCGAGCTACGTCTACGCCTAGCTGAATTACTTCAATTACCCCATCAACAGCTTCACGCACAGTTTCAAATTGCATTGTCGCAGATGCGATAACTTCAGGAATACCAAAAAGTCGCAAAGACAATTCTGTGATTACTCCAAGGGTGCCCTCTGAGCCAACAAAAAGATGCGTCAGGTCGTAACCAGCAGAAGTTTTTCGCGCACGACGTGAAGTTGTAATAACTTCTCCATTCGCAGTTACAACCGTCATGCTCATCACCAGTTGTTTCATCGCACCGTACTTCACGGTCGTTGTGCCCGACGCGCCTGTTGATGCCATGCCACCCAAAGTCGCATCAGCGCCCGGATCAACCGGAAAGAACAATCCGTAACGAGATAAATATTCGTTCAGTTGCTTGCGTCGCACACCGGGCTGAATTGTGCAATCAAGGTCTTCACCACTGACTCGCAAGATTTTGTCCATCTGTGAAAGATCAAGCGATACTCCACCACGAATTGACGTGCTGTTGCCTTCAAGCGAAGTGCCAGCGCCCCATGCAACAACTGGCGTCTTGTTGTCGTTGCAAATCTTCAGCGTTGTCGCTACATCCTGCGTGCAGGTTGCAAAAACAACTGCATCCGGCAATGTTGGTATGTGAAAACTTTCGTCTTTTGAGTGATGCTCACGAATAGTCGCATTAACCGACACTTTTTCGCCAAGTGCAGCTTTTAATTCGTCAATTACCACATCTTGATCTTAAACGAGAAAGCTAATGAACGCTACGAAAACTCACGGTGTTGCTCGTACCACTCGCGCGCTGCAGCCAAGATTTGAGGCTCGCTTAAGGCCGGCAAGTTAGCATCTATCGCCCCGACGATTTTTTTGGCGGTGCTCAAATGGTGTCGCTCCATATGTTGCACGAATCTGATCATTGAATTTGACTTACCTTTTCCATGACCAATAAGTAAAATCTGACCAGCTGACTCGAGTGATTTTGAGACACCTTCGTAATACGGAATTTCAAAACGATTTGTCTCATGGCCTCGCGAACCTTGTCCTTGCCTCACATGGTGATGAACATGCTCGGCACCTGGCCTCGATACCAAAGTAGGAGTCTCTCCTCGTATTGCATCGGTCGCCCAGATTCGGGTCTGATCGTGCGTCACAGCTGCGACAACCAATTTCCCTTTAATGTCCATTGTGAGTTGAACTATTTGTTTTCGTCTGAGACGATTACAACCGGACAAGGCCCGTGATGTGCAACCTGTTGGGCGACTGAACCAAGCAATAATCCCAAAAAACCACCGTGACCACGGCGGCCCACAACTAAAAGTTCGGCGTCGTGTGCCGATTCAATCAATGTTGCCGCCGCTGGACCTCTCACAATTTTCGTCGTTACTTTTGTCGCACCAACGAACTCTTCAACTTTCTTCATCATGTCTTTCACAACATTGGTTGCAGCGACGCTTAGCTCTTCAATCGGAACGAATGATGCAAACCCCATTGGGTCAACCATCGGTTGCAAACTCCACGAATGAATTACTTCAACTTCAGTATTCCGAAGTCGTGCTTCGCCTAGAGCCCAAAGTAATGCCGTTAATGAACTTTCCGAACCGTCAACTCCGACGATAATTTTGCGAACTTTGCTCATAATCCTCCTTGTTCTGTTTTCTATTTAGAGCTTCTTGCCCTTTTGGGTTGACAACGCATGTATAAATCCGGCGCCAGAGGCGAGCAACAATATTGCTGCTGCAAAAAATGCAATCATTGCTGCAAGCGCAGCTTTTTCGCCTAAGACGCTGAAACCGTATGTTGTCAGCAACAATCCACGTAAGGTTTCACCCTTAAACATTGTCTCTCGCTGACCAGATATTTTTGCAAGATCTGCTTCAAGTGAGACCAATGTTGAGTCATTTGCTTTCTTAGCAGCATCAACTTGAGATTGAAGTTCACGCTGTGGAGTACCCAAACTTGCATAGGTTTCGCCACCACCGATGCCCTTTAAGTGGTCGCCAATGTATTCGTTGGCATAACACTCTGACTTCTTGCCACTGTCAAGAACAGTGCCCGCGTATTCGATTAAACATGAAACACCAGATTCTGCTTCTGTTAAATTCTCTACAGCCGGAAACGAAATCTTTTGATCACTTAGTTGATCTCGAACATATGAAGTTGCAAAATCTGCATTGGCTTGAAAAACAAATCCAAGAATTATTGCTAAGGCAGCGAGCAATACACCGCCACTGCTCATTCCGATATCAAGTGTTTTACGTTTCATAGTTTTTCTTTCTGTTGAGTTTGGCTAGTACATAGCGAACAGTAATGCAGTGAGACATAAATAGTTCATTTTGTAAGCGGTGTTTTACATCACACAGTTGTTAGGTAGACCTGTTAAAAAAATTAATTTGATCAATATTTTGTGAGATAACGAATTAGAATTGTTAGTCATGACTTACAAAAATCTTAAGAATCGATTAGATGCGGGTGAAATAATCGTTTTAGACGGCGGTACTGGCACAGAACTGCAGCGCCGCGGCGCACAAATGGACCCTTCGGCGTGGTGTGGACCAGCATCGCTTAACAACAGCGAATTGCTAACGCAAGTTCATCTTGATTACATCAACGCTGGTGCTGATGTAATCACTGCAAATACTTTTGCATCATCGCGATTGATGCTCACACCTGCCGGTTATGCCGATCGGGTCGAAGAGATCAATCGCATTGCAGTTGAAGCCGCGTTGCGTGCGCGTGACTTGGCGACTAAAAAATCACCGAGTCGCGAAATTGCCGTTGCTGGTTCGCTCTCGCATATGTTGCCGGTTAGTGCTGGCACCGCAAAAGTTGATCAAGAACGTGTGCCTTCAAACGACGAACTCGCCCACGCATTTGGCGAACTCGCAGGTATTTTGAAATCTTCTGGCGTCGACCACATCATGTTAGAGATGATGTACGAGCCGAATCGCATACCGCTTGCGTTAAATGCCGCACTTGAAACCGGTCTGCCGGTTTGGTTCGGCATGAGCGCCCGCCGCGCGCCTGATGGTCGCGCAATAAGTTTTGATCAACATAACGAATTTGCGCTAGAAGAGGTAACCAAATTGATTCCAAAAACTGGGGTTGACGTTGCTGGTGTCATGCACACGGGTGCCGAAATCATCGGCGAGGCTCTCGCGGCGATCCGCAAAAACTTTTCTGGCCCAATGTCGGCATATCCGGACTCGGGCTACTTCGAAATGCCCGACTGGCGATTCGTTGATGTGATCGCCCCTGACCGCCTCGAAACTTTTTACGCCGAATGGATTAGTCACGGCGTGCAACTCATCGGCGGCTGTTGCGGTCTCACCGTCGACCACATCCACTCCGCCACTCGCACCGCAAGATCACACAACCACTAAGTAGTTCGCTAAAAGCTCTCATCAACTCTCTTGCTTGGACCTCGCAAGCGATTAATACCTGACTAAATTAGTCAGGTTTAACGATACGATGTGGCGCATGACAAAGCGCTTTCCCTTTCCGAACCCTGCGAACGAAACCTCAGCGCGACTTGTCGCCGGCGGAGTCGTCTTAATCAGCACAGCATTTTTGTTGACCAACTCAACACTGATTCTGGTCGCATTGACATACGGTTTCGCCGCGCGTGTTGCCGCTGGCCCAACATTCAGCCCACTTGCGCTATTTGTGACACGCATCGTCACACCAAAATTAAATTTTAATCACAAATTTGTACCTGGCCCACCAAAACGATTCGCTCAAACAATTGGATTAACCTTCGCCGCAACAGCACTCATCCTCGCCTTGCTTGACTATTCATCTGCCGCGAACCTAGTTATCGCCGCGCTAATCATCGCCGCCACTCTCGAATCTGTTTTTGCAATTTGCCTCGGCTGCATCATGTTTAGCTTCTTGATGAAACTTGGGGTCATACCTGCAAGCGTGTGCGAATCTTGCAATGATATTTCTTTGCGTGCGCCTCTCTAACAAGTTTTGCGCGTTGCAGTAACCAGATAATCGCTTAAATCTGAATCGGCGAGAATATTTGACCTCGAGAAAGATCAGCAAACTGGTTTATGTCGCGCGGCTTTGGCAATCACGAATACTGCATGAGCACCAAACGACACAGCAAGCAAAACAATAACTACGTAATAAACAGTCGGCAATGTTCGACCATTTACCAATACATAAGCATCAGGCGTGATGTAACTCACAAAAGCAATAAAGCCCCAAAGGAGCACCGAGAGTTTTTGCCTGCTGAAGTGACTTGAAACTGCTTTAGCCGAACTGGCCCCATAAATTAATGACGACGAAATTTCAACCGCAGCAAAAATTTTAGTGCTGATTCCATATTCAGATAGCCACACCGACACTGCAAAAATCCTCGCCACCGACCAAAGCAGCACTACGACCATCCACGCCACAGACAGTGTCAATCGACGACTTAATAATTTCATGGTACAAATCAGAGTACAATCACGTAAGTCGTGCGAAGCAAATTCAAATTTAAATCAAACCAAATAGACCTTTCGATTCACGGTTTAACAGTCACCGGAGTTCTGGCTGGCATGGCAGCACTCGTCGCAGTACTTGACAAATCGCCTACGGCCGCAGTCGTTTGGATGATGATCGCTGTTCTGATCGATGGCATTGATGGCCCAATCGCTCGACGTTGGATGAGCAATTCGGAACTACCAAGATTTGACGGATACATATTGGATCTTGTCATTGATTACGTAACTTGCGTAGTTGTTCCTGCAGCGTTTATGTGGCAGTTCAAAATCGTCTCGCATGACTTAACCGGTCAATTGGCTGTCGCCGCAATTCTTGGGTCGTCGGCATTGTGGTTTAGCCAAACCACTATCGCAAACGCCCAGCATTGGTTTAGAGGCTTCCCTGCCGCATGGAACTTGGTAATCCCAACTATTTGGCTATTGGGTCTAGATACGAACCTGAACATAGCAATCTCTTTTTTATTGGCGATGCTCACTTTGAGCAACGTTGAGTTTCCTCATACGTTGCAGGTTTTAGAATTTCGTAAGCTGAATGTCTTTGCAACTTCTTTTTGGATGCTAATAATTATCGTATTTTCGTTTCGCACACGAGAACTATCAACGCTTGAGCACAGCATGCTTTTAGTTGGTCCAATTTGCATAAGCGCAATAGTGATTAAGCATAAATTTGAGAAACTCGACCTTGTAATCACTGACTAAAAACCACCGCTGTGAAGGAAAATTTCGTGCTAAATCGTCTATAGTTACAACTTGGAGGAATAAACCAAATGAAACCAGAAACAGTCTTACGAGTCACGACCCTTTTATCGGCAGCCGCCAGCCTCGTGCTGAGCGTGTGGCTTTATTTTCAGAGCTCTTCGGTTGAAGACAGACTGAACGGAATTTATGTTGGAGTCTGGGTGCCATCAATTCTCGCACTCGGAGCATTTTTGTTATCGGGTAAGGGCGCAAAGGACTGACCATGTCACTAGGAGCACTATTTGGCTTTGGAAGCGTGATCTTCTTAATTGTTTTGACTGGCGCATTTATCTATGGCATGACAGCGCTCAGGGCAGCCGCCGACCGCGGAAACTATCGACCAGGATCATCAAAAAACTAAATAGCAAATTTTGCACAATTGTTTAGGCGCGTCGGGGCAAACCAACGCGAACTTTTACTCCACTAGAAAACATCACATGTGGTTCACCGTTGATCTCTGTTCGTGGCGACTCAAAACCAGCAGCCACAACCAACGAGTCTTCAAGTGAAATGATTTCGGCGCGTTGCAACGGCCAACGATCATGCGAGATTGGTGCATAACGCAAACTGCCACCACGTGTAGTCGTATATAAACCCCATCTTGCGCTCAAAAATACTTCTAGCGGAGACGGCTCAACAATCGGTTCTAAAATTTTTAAGTGAATTTTTGTTTCGGCTATACCGCGTGGCCACTTGCGCACAACTGATGTATGCAATTCGTCGCCAACACGTTTGTTGCTCGCTTTGCCAAAACAGTATGGCAATGAATAAGTCGTACGCGCGACGATAGTAGGCAGCAACCGATTGATATCCAATGAACAAAACCACACACCAGGTATTCCGTTGCGACGAACATAAGTGCGCACATTAACCTCAGGAAAAGATCCGAGATACGGCACCCCCGGCAAACCCGGTACGCCAATGCCACGCATCGAAAACGGAATTAGTCCGACCCACGCCGAGCCATCACAAACATCAACTTCAAGACCCGGCGGCAGAATGCGTGCAACTTCTTCAACTTTGTAGCGATAGTGAATGTATGCAAGGTCATACCAGCCTTGTTTCATTACTGCGCGTCGCACGGGTTGCGGACAATCTTGCGAAGACATCATCGCACCTCGTTACGACCGAAAGATTTGCAAGATCATCACAGAACACACCACTGCGCGTAACGACCACGCAATTGTGCGCGGCCAATTAGTCAAAACTAGTCGTCGCCCAACATCTGCAGTCGGGTTGGTCGCCATTTTCGCATGCAGTGGCACAGAAACAAACACGGTGCTACCAAGAGCAACTGCTAACAACACTGCACCAAACCATGGCCAAAAAAGATGCACACTTTCTGGCCGGATAATTAATAGACCCAATGTTGTTAAACCTTCAACAGCCATCGGTATCGCTAACACTTGTCCTGTGCGTCGTTGATGATCAATAGCAGTTTCAACCGCGCGATCAACTGGCACCATGGCTAACAACGGATAGTGAACCCACTGCACAAACCAGATGACACCCGTCATTAAACAAGTAGCAACAAAATTCGCAAGCAAAATTGAATTAATCACAAACTAACTCTCGATAAATCACACCGACACGATATCTCAAGAACCAATTGCGGTAACGCTCGTGATCCCATCGAGTGTGCGTAAAGATTCAATCACTTCTTTTGAAACTGCTGTCGTAGTCGAGATGCACATCAACGCACTACCAACTGTCTCAGTATTACCAACATCCATATTTGCAATGTTGATATTGGCATTGCCGAGCGCCGTCGCAACACGACCAATTGCGCCAGGTCGATCATCATTTTTAACAATCAACATGTATTCAGACGGCGGAATGTCGGTCAGATGGTCATCAATCATTACGATCCGTGCCTCGCGCCGCCGACCAGTGAGCGTCGCCGACAAGTTGTGGTTTCCCGAACGCAGGGTGACAAGATTGACGTAATCGCGATGTTGCGTAGTTTTCGAAGAAGATTTATTAACTTGAATCTTTAATTGCCGAGCGATGACGGGTGCATTAACAAGACTTATTGCTTTGTTTGTCCATACAGAAAGCGCACCTTTCAAAGCGCTAATCGAAATTAGGCCTGGGTCATATGCGCCAATTTCTCCAGTGATAGAAATTTCAAGAACTTCGGGTGGCGAATCAACAAGTGATGCAAAAACACGGCCGAGTCGTTGAGCGAGTGGAACAAAAGGTTTGAGCGTCTCGTTAGCATCACTCGCCTCAAGGTTGACCGCAAATGGAACGAACTCGTAATTTAGCGCGAGGCAGACCATATCGGCGACTACTTCACCCGCACGATCTTGGGCTTCGCGAGTGCTCGCACCCAAATGTGGAGTTACAACAACGTTATTGAGTTCAAACAATGGCGAAGATTTAGTCGGCTCAGTTACGAAAACGTCAATTGCCGCACCAGCGATCGTGCCATTGCCTAAGGCTTGAGCCAAATCAGATTCATTAATGATTCCACCTCGAGCAACATTGACAATTCTTAATGACGGTTTAGCCAACGCGAGCATTTTGGTGTCAATTAAATTTACCGTCTGTTTATTCTTTGGTAAATGTATTGTCAAAATGTCTGACTGTGCAATTACTTCTTCGATTGACATCATCTCAACATTTAGTTCTCGCGCACGCTCGACTGAAATAAATGGATCGAAAGCAATAATTCGCATGTCAAAAGCCGACGCCCGTTGCGCAACGAGTGCACCAATCCGACCTAGACCCAATATGCCAAGTGTCTTTGATGCAAGTTCAATCCCCTCCCATTTACTTCGCTCCCAACGACCTTGAATCAATGCACGATGCGCCTGCGGAACATTACGTGAAATAGCCAAAATTAAAGCCATCGTGTGTTCGGCAGCCGACAAGATATTTGATTCTGGTGCGTTGACAACCATTACGCCACAGGCTGTTGCCGCCGCAATATCAACATTATCAAGACCAACGCCAGCACGCGCGACAACAACAAGTTCTTTGCTAGCCGACAACAACTCTGCGTCTACATTTGTCGCTGAACGAATAATCAATGCACTGGCGCCAACAATGCGATGCCGTAAATCTTCAGGGCTTTTCTCGAGTTGTATATCAACTTCAAAACCAGCATTTCGTAGTCGCTCTAAGCCTGACTCGGCGATCTCTTCTGCAATAACTACGCGGGGCCGAGTCATGAAATTGCCTCAACAATGAAATCAATACAAGCAGTAAGTTTTTGCACATCAGTTGGCTCAACAGCAGGAAACATTGAAACTCTTAACTGATTGCGCCCGAGTTTCCGATACGAGTCTGTATCAACAATTTTGTTCGCACGCAGCACAGCATTGACATCGTTAGCGTCAACTCCGATTAAGTCGATCGTGCCAACAACTGGTGAACGGAACTCAGGATTAACAATAAACGGCGCCGCAAATTTTCGTTGTTCGGCCCAGTCGTAAAGATACTTTGACGAAGTACTTGTTCGACTAACGCACCAATCCAAACCACCATTTTCAAGCATCCAGGTCAATTGACTATTCAGCAGAACAAATGTCGAAATTGAAGGCGTGTTATATGTCTGATTTGCTTTTGAGTTTTCAAGAGCAATTGATAAGTCAAGCGAGGCAGGACACCATCGTTTTGATTTTGCAATTGATTCAATTCTCTCAATTGCTTTTGGCGAACACAAGGCGATCCACGTGCCACCTTCTGATGCAAAACTTTTCTGAGGAGAAAAATAGTAGACATCAACTTCATCTGTCGACCATGGGATTGAACCAGCCGCTGAAGTCGCATCAACTACAACCAAGGCATCAGCAGGGTGATTTGGCCGAAGTAAGTTCATCATCGCACCAGTTGAAGTTTCATTGTGCGTTAAACAGTATGTATCAACTTGCGAACCTTGCGCCGTCTCGATAATCGGTACGGTGCCCGCTGGTGACTCAACAATTAGCGGCTCACTTAGATGTGGTGCTTTTTGCACGGCTATGGCGAACTTAGACGAGAACTCACCAAATACATAGTGCTGACTGCGCTCGTTGATTAAACCAAATGTCGCTGAATCCCAAAACAAACTCGCGCCGCCATTGCCAATTAAAACCTGCCAACCTTCTGGAAGTGTAAATAGTTGACAAAGCTGCTCACGTACCGAACTAACTAAACTTTTAACTGGTTCTTGACGATGTGAAGTACCTAGCAAATGAGTTGAAGCCGACACCAAGGCGTCAATTTGCGATTCTCGAATCTTTGATGGTCCACTACCGAAACGTCCATCACTTGGAAGTAACTCGCTTGGAATTTTGATTTCTGTTAATTCACGTGCAACCATGCCCAAAGTTTCGCACTAGAAACGGTGAAATATACGGTGCTGTACGAAAAGTAAGAGAATTTTTGCTGTTACAAATGCCTAGTCTGACTGCAATGAATTCTTCAACACCAATTAGTGCGGTTGTGCCGAAGAGCAACTCGATTGATTCTTCAAATGGTGTTCGACTTCACACAGTTACATGGGGCAACGCAACAACACACACCAAGGCGCCGATTGTGCTCGTGCACGGACTTGCTTCAAATTCAATGCTGTGGGAAGGTGCCGCACTTGCGTTGTGCGCACTTGGACATCTCGTTACCGCAGTTGATCTGCGTGGTCACGGACTAAGTGAAAAACCTGAAACTGGTTACGACATGCAAACGGTGACACAAGACTTGGCCGGACTATTGCGCGAAATCCAACAAGATGGTTTTGCTAACCCAGTCGTCTGCGGTCAATCTTGGGGCGGCAACGTTGTTCTTGAACTTGCGCACACGCATCCAGAATTAGTGCGCGGTGTTGTCTGTGTCGATGGCGGTTTTCTTGAATTACAAAATCATTATCCACAATGGGACGATTGCGCAGAAGCATTACGCCCGCCGAGAACCGCCGGAACGAAAATCCCAGACTTTAGAAATTACATGCAGCGTGCTCACCCTGACTGGCCAGAAACTGGCATCAACGGCGCCTTGGCATGCATGGAGCATTTACCCGATGGCACTCTGCGTCCATGGCTAAATTTTGAGCGACACATGATGGTCTTGCGCGGATTATGGGAGCATCATCCAACACACATATATAGTCAGATTTCGGTGCCTGTTATGTTTGTGCCAGCCGAAGGACCACAAGGCATTTTTAATGAAACTAAACGCAGTGCCATTGAACACGCCTCGAAATTAGTGCCCAAGGTGAGGGTTGAATGGTTTAGCCCTGCTGATCATGACCTGCATGCACAACACCCTGCGCGCTTTGCGCAGGTAGTGCACTCTGCCATAACCGACGGATTTTTCTGATGACACTTCCACACATTCTTGCCGTAATGGGATCAGGCGAAACTTCGCCGACGATGGTTTCAACTCATCGCATGCTTGCTGCAAAATTAGCTAAGACATCGCG
>JBILAG010000099.1:0-6420 GCA_044354345.1 Ilumatobacteraceae bacterium
CGCTTACTGCGAGAGCTACGCAGTCGTCACTTGGCGTTTATGTCGGGTTCGACCCAACGGCTGATTCATTACATATTGGTCATTTGCTTGGACAAATCACGCTTCGACGTTTACAGCTTCTTGGACACCGACCAATCACGTTGGCGGGCGGTGCGACCGGCATGGTTGGCGACCCATCGGGTCGAAGTGAAGAACGTAATCTTCTAGACGCCGAAACATTGCAGAATAATGTTCAAAACATTAAGAAACAATTAGAACGAATTCTTGATTTTGAAAAAGGTCCAACTCAGGCAACTTTGGTCGACAATGCAGATTGGACTCGCAAGATTTCGATGCTCGATTTTTTGCGAGATGTTGGCAAACATATAACCGTCAATCAGATGCTGGCAAAAGATTCGGTGAAGAGTCGCATTGCTGATGCGAATGGTCTTTCATTCACTGAATTTAGTTATATGTTGTTGCAAGCCAACGACTTTCGCCATCTTGCCGAACACAATAATTGTGAGATGCAAATGGGTGGCTCAGACCAGTGGGGCAATATCACTGCAGGTATTGACTTAATTCGTAAGCGACTTTCGAAGTCGGCATTCGGGTTGACTTGGCCGCTAGTCACTCGTGCCGATGGCACAAAGTTTGGTAAAACCGCAGATGGTGCAATCTGGTTAGACGCAAGTCGCACATCGCCATATCAATTCAGACAATATTTTATTCAAATCGCAGATGCCGATATTGAAAAAATGTTGATGCAATTTTCATTGCGGCCATTAGAGGTAGTCAGAGAAATCGTTGCAGAGCAGGTGCTTCGACCTGAATCGAGAATCGCTCAACGCAGTTTGGCGCGTGAATTAACTGCACTTGTGCACGGTGATGCCGCAGCAGAAGCCACCGAAGATGCTGCAGCAGTGTTGTTTGGTGCGAACCCGACTTCTGCGTCTTTGGCTACATTGCAATTAATCGCCAGCGAAGTGCCAGTAACTCAAATGGGTGTTGCGGCACTCGGTGATGCAATTGGCGTTCTTGTTCAAACGAATCTCGCATCATCTAATACTGAGGCTCGTCGGTTCATCTCTCAAAAAAGCATTCGAGCAAACGGCGAGCAAGTTGATGAGCAGACGAACCTCTCAAGGATTCCGTTGTTGCATGGGCGTTGGCTGCTGTTACGCAAGGGCAAAACTAGTTATCACCTCGTTGATATTGCTGGCTAGTTAACTAGAGAGATAATTAACTAACTATTAAGTTCAGTTTTTCTGCGCCACGAATCGTCAAGCGGTCGCGCCACTCGGGTTCGCCTTCAATCTCTATATTTTTAAACTCACGTACCAAAGTGCCCACTGCTACTTCGGTTTCAAGTTTGGCAAGAGATGCACCCAGGCAATAGTGAACTCCACCTGAGAAGGCGACATGGCGATTTGAGTTTGTCCGCGAGAAATCAAGTGTGTGCGGGTCGGCAAATACGCTCGCATCGTGATTTGCTGCAGCCAAACTTGCCAGCACGAGCACGCCTTTTTCGAGTGTGCGTTCTTGGCCATCAACATTCAGTTTCACATCAACTAATGGCGTGCGGATCGTGTGCTGAACCGGGCCATTGAAGCGCAGCAATTCGTCGACCATATTCGACGTGCAAGATTCTTTGCGCATCGTTTCAAGTTGTAGCGGGTGGGTGAGTAGCGCATGAACCGAGTTACCAATCAAGTTGACAGTCGTTTCGTGACCGGCAATATAGAGCAAAATGACAAAAGACATTAATTCATCGTTATTGAGTTTTTCGCCCTGCTCTTCTACTGCGATCAATGACGACAACATGTCATCACCTGGTTTGCGACGACGATCTTCAATGATCTCATTTAGATATGGTCGCATCTTGCCGATCGCAATTTCGGCGCGCTCAAGATCTTCAACGCCGGTCGTTGGCTCGAGTGTCGCGGTAATAATTTGCGACCATTCGCGCAATTCGTCGCCACGGTCAGTCGGCATTGCCAGCAAATCAGAAATAACTTGAAACGGCACAGGAAAGGCGAGTTCTTCGACTAATTCGATCTTCCCCGTTCGCTTGGCATTAGCCAGTGATGCGTCGACGAGTTCTTGAATTCTTGGTCGTAGTCTCTCGATTGCGCTCGGCGTAAACGATTTCGAAACAAGTCGCCTCAAGCGTGTGTGGTCGGGCGGGTCAAGATTCAAGATTGATTTACTTCTTGTATTTTCTCGCTTGTATTTTCGTGTCGGAGTCTCTGGCAAATTGGCGTTTAATTCAATGTCGCGACTGAAATCGTTATTGCGCAATGTATTGACAACATCGTCGTATCGAGTTAAAACGACAAATCCAATCGGCGTTTTATGGATGGGTTGCTCGGCTCGAAGACGATCGTAAAACGGGTGCGGATCTTTTCTAAATTCTGGGTCAAAGGGATTAAACGAAATCTCGCTCACAACCAAACCTTAGTTAACCGCTTAACCACCGCCCGTGTTGGCGTGGGAGCGATAATTTCTATAATCTACGGCAGTGGATATTGGCAATCATTTTGACGTGATCGTCGTGGGTGCTGGTATTTCGGGTATCGGGGCTGCGTATCACCTGCAAACTATGAGTCCGAAATCGACCTATCAGATTCTTGAAGGGCGTGCAGACTTCGGTGGTACATGGGATCTTTTTCGCTATCCGGGTATTCGTTCTGATAGCGATATGCACACACTCGGTTACCGCTTCAAACCGTGGACTGCCGATAAGTCGATTGCAGATGGCCCGCGAATTCTTGATTATCTAAAAGAAACGATTACTGAAAACTCGATCGATAAAAAGATTCGTTACAACCAGCAAGTATCAAAGGCGCAATGGTCGAGTGAAGATTCGCAATGGTCGCTCACGGTCACCGACACGGTTTCTGGCGAAGTAAAAACTTTCACATGCGGCTATCTGTTTATGTGTTCAGGTTATTACAGCTACAAACAGGGCTTTACCCCAGAGTTCGCAGGCATTGATCAGTTCAAGGGCAAAGTTGTTCACCCGCAACAGTGGCCACAAGATTTGGATTACAAGAATAAGCGCGTCGTCGTGATTGGCTCGGGTGCTACTGCCATGACGTTGGTACCGGCGATGGCAAATGATGTTGCGCAAATTACATTGCTACAGCGCTCGCCGACTTATGTGATTTCGCGACCGTCGGTTGATCCATTTGCCAAAAGAATGCGCAGAATTTGGCCAAAGAAAATTGCCTACGCGCTGACCCGAACAGAAAATACAACAAAACAACAAGAGCTTTACAAACTCTGTCGCGAAGCGCCAGAAGGCGTCAAGAGTGTTTTGATTGATGCAGTGCGAACCGAACTTGGTGCGGGCTTTGACGTTGATAAACATTTTACTCCGACTTACAAACCGTGGGATCAGAGAATGTGCTTGGTGCCAGACAGCGATCTGTTCGTCGCACTTCGATCTGACAAGGCAAAAATCGTTACCGACACGATTAAAACTTTCACTGAAACTGGCATTCAACTCTATTCAGGTGAGCACCTTGAAGCAGACATAGTGGTTACTGCGACTGGTCTTAATCTGTGCACGTTAGGCGAGATGGAGTTTGTCGTTGATTCGCAGCCGGTTGATTTCGCGAAGACTTGGACATACAAAGGGTTCGCATTTTCGGGCATACCAAATTTGGCATCGTCATGGGGTTACATCAACGCTTCATGGACGCTTCGCGCAGACCTCACGTGCGAGTACGTTTGTCGCTTACTTAATCACATGCGCAAGACGAAAACGAAAGCGTGTATGCCAACGCTTCGAGAAGAAGATCTAACTATGCCTGCGCGCAATTGGCTTGAAGACTTTACGTCTGGTTATATGAAGCGAATGATGCACAAAATGCCTCACCAAGGCGATCGTGAACCGTGGATTAACCCTCAGAACTACGAAATAGATAAGAAGATGTTTCGCAAGTCTCCAATCGATGATGGAGTGATGCTGTTCACTAACTAGCTATTTCTTTCGACGAAAATAGTCACGGTTACGATGGATTGGCAACACTAAACTTGACCGTTAGATATGGACTTGATGCAGATTTTTTTGATTTGTATGGGAATTTTCGCACTACTTGAAGTTCTATATCGCGTCGCAGGTGGACTAAACGAGTCAACTTCTGGTCAAGAGGTATTAGTTGCACATACCAATGCGCGCTATGAACCTTACGATCTCGTTAGTCGCCTAGAAGCAGTCACAAAAGAAAGTGGCATACATTCCGAATTCTGGGAAGAAATGCAAGTATCAATGAAGAATCAGTTGTTTGCAACCGCCACCGAAACCACCGACGGATTAATACATGACTCGGCAGACTACGAAGGTCAGTATTTTTCAACTGTAAATGGGCTGCGAACAACCACAGATCAACCTAGTAAGTACGACAAAACGGTTGCTCTCTTTGGTGGTTCGACGATTTATTGTTATGAAACTGAAGACTCACATACTGTGTCATCACATTTACAGCGGTTAATTCGAGAAAGCCAACCGCTCACGGTTGTCAGAAACTATGGCGTCGCGGGTGCAGGCGCAATTGAAAGGTGTAGAAAGATTCGACATGTTGTTGGGACTTTCACCAAGTCGGATGAAATTATTCTTTTATTCGGCGATAATGACTGCGGTTGGGTAAATTATCGAGCGTCAATGTCTAAAACTCTCAAGTTTGGCTTAAAGATTGCTAAAACGTGGCGGTCGTTAGAACTCGTGGTGCTCAAGTCAGAGTCTAAGTTCGCTCGGCAACATGCTGCAGATGCGGCTAGACGAACTCTTGAAGAGATCACTGTGACAAACGAACTTTGTAAACGTAATGGAGTAAAATTTACCGCAGTTCTTCAGCCAAATATTTATACAAAACGAGATCTCTGCCCATACGAAAATGCGGTTGTCAAGGTTTTTGGTTCGCGTCACAAGAAAATGATTTTGTCCGCGTATGAGATATACAGGGCTCAAGCCTTGGATTTCGTGATCAGGGCTGAAGATGGATTTGACAACACAGATCCTTCAGTTTTTTTAGATTGGGCTCACGTTGAATCAAGAGGTAATAAATGCTTAGCGAGCATATTCCTGAAGATTATTGTCTAGTAGGATATTTGCATGTGGACAAAGTTGTTTCTAAAGATATTTGCTTGGCCGCTTCGCTCGTTAAAGCGATTTAAAGAAGACAACTCCGGCGATAATCCCTTTAATTACCCACTTCACTGATCGGCTTTTGAAAATGTTTCATCGCATATGGTCTCGTTTGAAGGTTGTTTTGTCTAGGAGGAGTGTCAAAAAACTTGATAAACAAGCAGCTGAAGATCCGTATAACTATCCATTGTTTTGATCATCAAGTTGATGATGGAGTGATGCTGTTCACTAAGTAGTGTCTTAGCATTAAACGTCTAGTTGAGTTATTTTGGCGATAGTGTCAATATGCCATGCCACGCGACGATTCTGAATCTTCATCAAGTCGTGAGCCTCGACGATCAAGCGGCGAGCGCACCGGTCGTCCAGCTCGCCCTTTCGTAAAAGGTAGTCGCCCCGATCGTCCAGCAGGTGCTGGTCGAAGTGATCGGCCAGACCGTTCAGATCGCCCGCGCCGAGACAGTTCTGATCGCCCGGCAAGAAGTTTTGACCGCGATCGTCCGCCACGTCGTGACAGCTCTGATCGACCAGATCGTCCGCGTCGTAGTTCTAGTGATCGATCTGATCGTCCAGCCCGCTCGTTTGACCGTGTTCGTCCGCCACGTCGTGATAGCCCTAGTCGTAGTGGTGATCGTCCTGATCGTCCGCGTCGGGATAGTTCTGATCGTCCAGCAAGAAGTTTTGATCGTGATCGTCCGCCGCGTCGTGATAGCTCTGACCGTCCGGCTCGTTCGTTTGATCGTGATCGTCCACCACGTCGTGATTCGGGTGACCGTCCAGATCGTCCGCGTCGTGATAGTTCTGATCGTCCAGCTCGTTCATTCGATCGTGATCGTCCGCCACGTCGTGACAGTTCTGACCGTCCAGATAGCCCGCGTCGTAGTTCTAGTGATCGATCAGATCGTCCAGCTCGTTCGTTTGATCGTGACCGTGCGCCGCGTCGTGACAGCTCAGATCGTCGCCCGCGCCGTGACAGTTCAGATCGTCCAGTTCGCGCCCGTCGCGAAGATGGCCCAGATACTCGTACTACCGCGCAACAAAAATCTGATGATGTAGCTCGTCGTACTGGCGGTCGTCGCTACGGTACAGATCCGTATCCACCGGCTAAGCACACTCGCGAAAGTTGGCAAGACGAAGGTTCGACACGAAGGTCATCTTCTGGTCCTCGTACAAGTTCAAAGCGTTCATCACGTTTCGAAGACGACGACGATCGCGCAATGACCATCAGCATCAAAAATGTTGAGGCTGGCGATGCAAATAAAATTAAAGAGCAACTTGGCGCAACTGCCGAC
>JBILAG010000100.1:0-6411 GCA_044354345.1 Ilumatobacteraceae bacterium
AAGTCTGCTACGTTGCAGACCGGCAAAGTCATCCAGGTGCCATTATTCGTAAACATTGGCGACCGAGTCAAAGTTGACACACGATCAGGCGAATATATAACGAGAGTTTGATGGCGTCTACCCGAAATTCAAAACCGGGCGAGGATGTTCGTAGTTCGGCGCGTGAACGAGCTGTACATTTTCTATACGAGGCAGAATCACGAAGCCTGCCAGTATCTGTAATTGTCGCAGCGCAAGTACTTGCCGTTGATGATTTGGTTTCTACTTTCACATCTGGTGTGGCTTCACGGCAGAGTCAACTAGACGAGATGATCACTGAGTATTCACACACTTGGACAATTCATCGCATGCCAGCAATTGATCGCAATGTATTGCGACTAGCTATCTATGAGCTGATCGATCGACCTGAGGTTCCTACTGCGGTTGTTATCAACGAAGCTGTAGAACTTGCGAAACGCTTTTCAACCGAAGAATCTGGCAGATATGTAAACGGTGTATTATCGGCTATCGCAAAGCAGGTTCGTTCAAAGGGCTTTTAATACGAAACGATTTCTAGATAATTTGGGTGATCGAATTAAGTCGGCCTCCGTATGGGAGGTCGTGACGGCAGCAATGATTTCTGTCGCTGGCTTCTATTTTGCAGCGTTAAGTGTTGAGATGCATCTAAGCCTTGCAACTTCTGCTTATGACTTTGGCCTTTATGACCAAGGGATTTGGTTATTGTCTCGGTTTCAAAACCCATTTGTGACGCTGATGGGTCGAAACCTATTTGGTGACCATACAAGTTTCATACTTTTATTTTTGGTGCCGATTTATTGGATCATCGGCAGTACATCAACTCTGTTTGTGATTCAAGCGCTCGCAATCGTCGCTGGCGGGGTGCCCATATATCTGTTTACTCGCAATCGATTAAATAGTGAAGCGATGGCTACCGTGTTCGTCGCCGCGTATCTAATACACCCTGCCACTGTGTGGGTCGCCCTAGAAAACTTTCATCCAGATGCATTTTTGGGTGTGTTCATTGCGACAGCACTTTATGCGGCATTCGAATCCAAATGGCGAATGTACATAGTTGCTGTGTTGCTAGCGATGAGTGTTAAAGAAGATGTTTCTCTGATTCTGATTCCATTAGGTGTTTGGGTTGCTTGGCGTAAGAACCTAAAGATGGGATTATTTACATCTGTAACAGCATTTTGGTATTCGGTGGTCGCGGTTTTTGGAATCCAACGTGGCATAAACGGTGTGCCATTCAGAAACGGATGGCGAATTCCATTTGGCGGTCTATCAGGGTCAATTAAGACTTTGTTCACTGATCCGATGGCGATGCTGAGGTACCTTGTCAGCGATTCTCGACCGTATTATATTTTGCAACTTGTCGCACCTGTCGCTCTCGGGTTCGTCGTGTTTCCTGAAGTTGCAGCGATCGCCTTGTTGGTAATCTTCACAAATATTTTCAGCAATTTTTGGTATCAATATCACATTGAGTATCACTACTCGTTCGTGGTGGTACCTGTACTTGTGATCGGCACAGCGTTCGCGCTCGGTCGGCTCAGAAAAAATTTGCGCCGCGTAGTTGTGGTAATTTGCGCGATCAGCACTCTTAGTTGTGCATACCTTTGGGCGCCCCTGCCTGGTGCGCGAACTCAAGTTGCATACAACGGGTCAAGCAATCCTGCTGTTATTGCTGCGCGTGTGGCGTTGAGCAAAATTCCAGATGATGCGGTTGTTAGCGCGTATCACCCGTTGACCGCGCATTTAGCGCGCCGCAAACGAATCTATGTTTTTCCGGTTCCATTCAAGCGAGCCTTATATGGAATGGATGCATTTGCAACCGGTGACGTTCTGCCGTTCACCAACGACATTGAGTTCGTGGTGTTACCCGTAGCTATGGACGAAGGTATGCAAAAAACTTGGCGAGAGGTCTCTGCACAGTTCGCGATTTCATATGCCAATGAATGGTGGATTGTTTATCAACGCAAAATATCGGGTTAGCGCGCGTGCTATATTTGATGCGGTTTAAATAAGTTTTTAATTACCGTAAATTGAGTCCTGTGAGGCTCGAACGGAAGGATATTTTTGAGTATCAACGCGAGGTCAGACACGCCGCATGAGGTGATGAGCGCGACAGATGTGCGCCGCGCAATTGTTCGCATTGCTCATGAAATCATTGAGCGCAACCATGGCATTGAAGGCCTGGCGATTGTTGGTTTGCAACGCGGAGGCACTTGGATTGCCGAAGCAATAACTAAACAGATAAACGAAATTGAAAGTTCTGTGACCGTGCCAGTTGGTGCGCTTGATGTCAGTCTGCATCGTGACGACATAGGTTTACGACCAGTTTCGCTTGGTGCGATTACCGATATTCCGTTTGACTTAACCGGTGCGACAGTCGTGCTTGTAGACGATGTGTTGTTTACCGGTCGAACAGTTCGTGCTGCAATGGAGGGGCTAAATAATTTTGGTCGACCACGTGCAGTGCAACTCGCAGTTCTAGTTGATCGCGGTCATCGCGAACTCCCGATCCGCCCAGATTTTGTAGGCAAGAATCTGCCGACACAAAAAGATGATGATGTATCGGCAACTAGTGACGGCGTGCGGATAACAGCAATGATTGCGAGTAGCAAGTGAAGCATCTGCGAAGCATCGATGAACTTGGCGCCAAGGGTTTGTTAGAACTATTGCAGTTGACAGACCATATGGCCGAAATTAACCAGAGGCCAGTTCCGAAGGTTCCGGCGTTGCGTGGTCGAACCGTTGCAAGTTTGTTTTTTGAAGACTCAACGCGAACCCGTCTAAGTTTTGAAACTGCCGCGAAACGACTTTCAGCCGACACTTTAACTTTTAATGTTTCAACCTCTAGCGTCAACAAAGGCGAATCGCTACGCGACACAGTCGCCACGATTACCGATATGGGTGTTGATGCATTCGTTGTTCGTCACAAATCGGTGGGCATTCCATGGCAGATCGAACAGTGGACGAAAGCATCGATTATTAACGCTGGTGATGGGGCACACCAGCATCCAACTCAAGCGCTAGTTGACTGCTACACAATTCGTGAAGCAACTCACACCGCAAGATTTGACGGCATGCAAATAACTATCGTCGGCGACATTAAACATTCGCGTGTTGCACGAAGCAATATTCAGGCTTTCTCAATGTTGGGTGCCAAGGTCACTCTCGTCGCGCCCCCAACTTTGTTGCCACCAGATGTTTCGCATTGGCCAGTCGAAGTAAATCATCATCTTGATGACGTCATACCAACGAGTGATGTGTTGTATATGTTGCGTTTGCAAAGCGAAAGAATGTCGCAAGGGCATGTACCAACCCTGCGTGAATACTCAGAGCAATATGGTCTCACTCAAAAGCGTGTCGCAAAGCTTAGAGACTCAGCGATTGTGATGCATCCAGGGCCAATGAATCGTGGCGTTGAAATGCAGATTGATCCTTCAGATGTAAAAAACTCGCTGATTCATCGCCAAGTAGCCAACGGTGTTTCTGTTCGAATGGCGGTGCTTTTCGATTTGTTGGGCAGTGGTGCAAATCTTGGCGGTCAAGCATGAGTAAGTCGGTTGTAATCAAGGGCGGCACAATTCTTAACCAGAGCGGTGAACTGCGTGCAGATGTAAGAATCGAAAGCGAAACAGTCGTTGAAGTCGGCGCAAACCTAAAAGGCGACATTGAACTCGATGCCAGTGGGTGCATCGTCACGAGCGGCTTTGTAGATTTGCATGCACATTTGCGAGAGCCCGGCAAAGAAGAAGCAGAGACAATTGAAACGGGTAGTCGTGCCGGAGCACTCGGCGGGTACACGGCACTGGTTGCAATGCCGAACACTGATCCTCCACAAGATTCAGTCGCAGTAATTGACTTTGTGCGCGAACAAGGAAAGCGCGCCGGTCTCGTTGATGTAATCCCGAGTGGATGTATCACGCTTGGTCGGCAAGGTGAAACGCTGGCGCCGATGGCAGAACTTGCACAGGCAGGTGTGAACTTCTTTACTGATGATGGTTTCGGAGTACAAGATGCATCGCTGATGCGTCGTGCTCTCGAGTATGCCAGAGGTCTTGGCGTAACGCTCGCGCAACATTGTGAAGTTGCCGAACTTACCAAAGGCGCTGTGATGAGTGAATGTCAGTGTTGCACTGATCTTGGTCTACCTGGTTGGCCAGCAATTGCTGAAGAGCTAATGGTGTTTCGAGATATTGAACTCGTAAGAATCACCGGGGCAACGATGCATTTTTTGCATTTGTCTACGGCTCGCAGTGTCGAACTTGTTCGCGCTGCAAAGCGTGATGGTTTACCGATTACTGCCGAAGTAACCCCGCATCATTTATCTCTAACGCAAGAACTTTTGGCCTCGTATGACCCTGTATATAAAGTCAATCCACCACTTCGCTCGAGTGAAGACATTCGTGCGCTAAAAATTGGTTTATTAGATGGCACGATAGATGCCATTGCTACTGACCATGCACCTCATCCGCGTCGCGACAAAGAAATGTCGCTTGACATGGCACCACCCGGAATGCTCGGTCTTGAAACTGCACTTGGAGTCGTATTGGCGTTTGGAGATCTAGAGATAAAAGACGCAGTGTCGTTATTGAGTTGGAACCCAGCGCGAATTGCTAAAATCGATAAAGTGCACGGACGGCCGATAGCGGCATCTGAGCCAGCAAATATCTGTGTTTTTGACCCAGAATTATCATGGAGTGTTGATTTGCAAAGACTGGCGAGCAAAAGTATAAATTCGCCCTATGTTGATCGGACACTTCGTGGCAAAGTTCGCCACACTATTTTTAAGGGCGCACCAACAGTGATTGACGGACAAGCACAAAAATGACGCAAATTTCAAAGACGAAAATTAAGCCCGCACTTCTCGTTTTGAATGACGGCTCGGTCTTTGAAGGTGAAGCGATTGGGGCTGGGTCTTCTGAAATCTCTGAGCCCGTTATCTCAAAGGGTGAAGTTGTTTTTCATACAGGATTATCGGGTTATCAAGAGATAATTACTGACCCGTCTTATGCGGGGCAGATCATAACTTTTACGACTCCGCATATCGGCAACTACGGCACTACAAATCTTGATAATGAAGCATCAAAAGTTTTTGCGCGCGGCGTGATTGTTCGCGAACTTGCACGGCGACGAAGCAACTGGCGAAGTGATGACTCGTTAGATTCATTTCTTAAGCAGAATCACATGGCTGGCATTGCCGGTATTGATACAAGACGTTTGACACGATTATTGCGAGATTCTGGTTCAATGCCAGGCGCATTTGGTACTGCTAGTCAAGAAGAATTAACAAAGGCTGCGAAAAGTGAAAAAGGAACCGCCGGAAAAGATTTAGTGGCTCAAGTCACGACAGCTAAAAGTTATATTTACGGGAGCGGCAAATTAACGGTCGTAGCTTATGACTTTGGTATCAAGACAACGATGTTGAATTGCTTGGCCGAGTTTGCAACTGTGCACGTTGTGCCAGCAACCACGACTGCCGAACAGGTGATGGCGTTGTCGCCAAACGGAATCTTTTTGTCCAATGGTCCTGGCGATCCTGAGATGGTACATGGCGCACCGGCGACTATTCGAGAGTTACTTGGTACTGGTGTTCCGCTGTTTGGTATCTGTCTGGGGCATCAACTTTTGGCACTCGCACTAGGTGGCAAAACATACAAGTTGCCTTTCGGTCATCATGGGGCAAACCATCCAGTAAGAAACATCGCAACTAAATCGGTTGAGATCACGAGTCAGAACCATAATTTTTGTGTCGATGCAGATTCGCTGGCTACAAAAGCTGATGTTACTCACATCAATTTAAATGACAATACGAACGAGGGTTTGCGTGTTCGTGGTGCCAATGCATTCAGTGTGCAGTATCACCCAGAAGCTGGCCCTGGTCCGCACGATAGCCGTTATCTATTTTCGCAATTTGTCGAAATGATGGAAAGTAAATAATGCCACGTCGCGAAGATATCAAATCAATTCTTGTTCTTGGCTCGGGGCCAATTGTTATCGGCCAAGCATGTGAGTTTGATTATTCAGGCACGCAAGCGTGTCGTGTGTTGCGACAAGAGGGTTACCGAGTGATTCTCGCAAACTCGAACCCAGCAACAATCATGACTGATCCTGATTTTGCTGATCGCACTTATATCGAGCCGCTTACTCCAGAATTCATTGAAAAAATTATTGAGAGAGAAAAACCCGATGCCGTGTTGCCAACTCTGGGTGGGCAAACTGCATTGAATCTTGCGATGACTTTGTTTGAACGCGGCAAAGTTGGTGTGCCAGGTACGCCTGAGTTAATCGGCGCAAATGCCCTGGCAATTAACACTGCAGAAGATCGAGGCAAATTCAAAGAGGCAATGATTGAGATTGGCCTGAGTGTGCCCCGCAGCGGAATCGCGCATACAGCTGAGCAAG
>JBILAG010000101.1:0-6384 GCA_044354345.1 Ilumatobacteraceae bacterium
TTGATCACAACTTGGCTGGCGAAAGGGATCGCTAACTGTGGCTATGTAACCCAAAGAAATTGGTGCCAAGAGTTTGCAAAAACTTAGATTTTGTGGCGACAGCCCAGCCAAAATCAATGCGCTCGATACGAAACTAGAGAAAAACAAAACGCTATTTAGCGAATCAATTTTTATGCGACTTCAGCAGCCGTCAGCCGCCAACGAAGTTGCAATACAGCTTTGGTGTGAATTTGCGATACACGACTCTCGGTAACACCGAGCACTTGAGCAATTTCATCCAAAGTTAAATTCTCCTCGTAATACAACGCCAGTACGGTGCGCTCGCGCTCTGGCAGACGTTTAATTTCGTGACGCATAACTTTGCGCAATTCTTCGGCTTCTACTACCGAATCAGGACTCGGCACAAAAGACGCACCACCATGTGTGGATGCTGGGGTGTTATCGGCAACGACATGATCTAACGGACCGACAGCACAAGACGCAATTTCGGTCAGCCACTTTTCTAAGTCAGCGCTATTGATTTTCAATTTTGCAGCAATTTCATCATCTGTCGGTGAACGCTTCAACTTGTGTTCAAGATCAGAGATAGCATTTTCGACGGTTCGTGCCTTTGATCGCACACTGCGCGGCACCCAATCTAGAGAACGCAAACTATCTAAAATTGCGCCACGAATTCTTGGGATCGCATAGGTCTCAAATTTGAAACCAAGCGCAGGGTCAAACCGATCTATCGCATCCATCAAACCGAACACACCAGAACTAACCAAGTCGCCTATCTCAACTCGTTTTGGAAAACCTGCAGCAAGTCGACCTGCAACGAACTTGACAAGTGATGCGTAGTGCACAACGAGCCATTCGCGAGCAAGAGGATCTTTATTGCCGTGCCATTTCTGCCACGCTTGATCAATCGTAAGTCGAACAGGAAGTGCGTTCATGCGCGTGGGTGCGATGCTCCATAGGCAGATTTCAAACGTTCTTTACTCACTTGGGTATATCGCTGCGTCGTCGCAACATCAGAGTGCCCTAGCAACTCTTGCACCGCACGCAGGTCAGCACCGTTGTCGAGCAGGTGCGTCGCATATGTGTGGCGTAATGCGTGCGGATGAGTCGGAGTAAGCGCACGCTCGTCAATAATTCGGCGCACATCACGCGGCGCCAACCTAAGGCCGCGAGCATTCAAAAATAATGCAGTGCTTTCGCGATTTTCGCTAGTCACGACTACGTTGCTCACGACTACGTTGCTCACGACTTCGTGGCGAAACTTTAGCCAATGTTTTACAGCCAACACACTTGGTTCACTGACAGGTATTTGTCGCTGTTTAGAACCTTTGCCCATCACAATTACAGTGTTGTTTCGGTCATTAATACTGTCTATATCTATAGAACAAACTTCACTCACGCGAAGACCGCTGCCGTAGAGCAACTCAATCAACGCGGTATCTCGCGAGGACTTCCATTCTGGAACATCTGGGTTAGAACACGAAAGCAATGCATTGAGTTGTTCCTTAGTTAAAACTTTTGGTAAGCGACCTGCGCCAGACGGTGTGCGAACGCCAGTTGTCGGATCAGTTTTTAAAGTTCCATTACGAATGTGCCAGGCAAAATACCGGCGAATGGCGGCAAGTTTGCGCGTCACGCTTCGCTTTGCTTTCTGGCTGGTCGTCAAGAAACTTATATATTGACGAACTAAATCGCGAGTCACCAACTGTGGAGTGTCTATTTTGAGTCGTGAGATCCATTCTTCAAACTGCTTAACATCGCTGGCATATGCGCTTGTCGTGTTTATTGAAGCGGCAGTCATTGAACCAATAAATTCGTCGATCTTCCAAGCTGTCGCCATATCACTAACAACGGTAATCGCTTAATGCAGTGGCTGCCTGACTTCAATTACCTCCCACCAACCTGAGTTTTCAACGATCCAACCCAGTGCTTCAAGACGCCCAAGTGCCACTGCTGCATCAATAGTCGCAAGACAACTGCGAATTACAAAATCATCAAACGTGAATGGCGAACCAACCATCACTGAAATGAGGCTTTGATCGCTAGTGCTTAAACGAACTCTGGGATCATAAATATTTTCTTGCGCTCGGCGGTTATCAAGACCAAGTGCGACGAGCACATCTTGAGCGCCGATAATCGGCAGGCAACCTTGCTGAATTAATTGGTTCGTGCCATTCGAAGCAATATTGCGCGGCGAACCAGGCACAGCCAACACCGTCACATCTCGCTTTTGTGCTTCATCAACGGTGATCATTGAGCCGCCAGTGTCACGCGATTCAACTACAACTAAAACTTCGCTGAGCGCAGCCAAGATGCGATTGCGCAATGGAAACCGAAATGCTTCTGGCGGCGAACCTGGTGCGGATTCACTAATCATCGCGCCTTGTTTGGCGATGTCTTGCCACAGTTGAGCGTTTTCTCGCGGATAAACAACGTCGAGACCTGATGCGACAACAGCCACAGGTCGGCCAATAATTTGCTCAGCGGGCTGACTCTCTAGTGCGCGCAATGCACCGCGATGAGCCCACGCGTCAATCCCCCGCGCCAAACCAGAGACTACACAGACATCGTTTGTCGCCAAGTCGTAAGCAATATGTGAAGCAAGATATCTGCCCGAGGCTGTGGCACTGCGAGTGCCGACTATTCCGACACGCCGACTATTTAACGCAAGTAGATCTCCGAAATAAAAGAGAACTGCAGGAGGCGCCAAGTCGGCAATCAAAGCACGCGGATAATTCTCGTCACCAAAAATAGTTATGTTGATGCCAGCTCTAATACAGCGTTGTTCAATCTGATCTTGCAAATCTTGAGTCGCACGGTGCCGCAATAAAGTTACTAACCCTTCAACACGCAGCATTGCAGAAACTACTTCATTAGGTTTTGCACGACCTTGCACCACAGCCCATGCGGTTTGCGGGTCATGATGTTTCAACAGAGTCATCAATCGCTTCGGACCAATCTTTGGCAATGCACACAATGCAGCAGCAGCAATTTGATCTTTTGATAAAGAATTTTTGATTGTTGAGTTTTGAGAATGCACTTTAAACCTGCATCGCACGCGTGCGCAGACCAGATGCGAAATCGACTCGCAATAGCAAAGCCAAATGTAAATGCGTTTCATCAATCATTTGTGGGGCGCCAGTCAAGTCGGCAATTGTGCGCGCCACTCGTCGCACTCGGTGATAACCGCGCCCTGTCAGATGACCCGCTTCTAGTTCTTTGCGCAATAACTCTTCTGCTTTTTTTGTTAGCGGTGCTGCGCTGTCAAGTTGTTGGCGAGTCAACGTAGAGTTTGTGCCACCAAATCTAGAAAACGCAAGGCTTCTCGCTTTGGCAACTCGCGCCGCAACCACACTTGATGACTCGCCAGCAATCGGCGAAATCAAATCGGTCGTGTTTGGTCGTGAAACAGCAACTCTTAAATCAAAACGATCAAGTAGCGGGCCAGAAAAACGACGCAGATATCGTGCCCTGGCTGCATCATCGCAAGTGCATGCCCCTGGTGTGCCTTCACCACACGGGCACGGATTCGTAGCCGCGACAAGTAGAAACTCCGCCGGCATCACAACACTTGTGCGCGCACGGGCCAGATGCACGACTCGTTGCTCAAGTGGTTGGCGCAGTGCATCCAAAACTGATGGGGCGAATTCACCGAGTTCGTCAAGAAACAAAACACCTTGGCTAGCAAGAGAAACTTCGCCCGGGCGCATCAACGATGTGCCACCACCAACCATCGCAACCATCGAAGATGAGTGGTGCGGTGCGCGATACGGCGCATCTCTGATTAACCCGCTATTTAAAAATTCGGTTTGCACCGACGAATGAATCATCGTCGCCGAAATAGCTTGCTCGTCAGTCAGTGAAGGTAAAAGACCGACAAGTCGTTCGGCAAGCATTGTCTTACCAGCTCCAGGTGGGCCAACTAAAAGTAAGTGATGTGAGCCAGCAGCTGAAATCTCTAACGCTTGTCGCGCAACGGGTTGACCCTGCACATCTGCGAGATCAGTTACAACCTTGGATTTATTAATCAAAGTTTTTTTCGAGATCTCTTTTCGCCACTCGGTTCGGCCCGACAGACACTCAACAACTTCAAAAAGTGTTTTCGCTGAAAAAACTTGAGTGACTGTTGCGGCACTAGCTTCACCAAAGTTCTCAAGAGCAACAACTGTTTGACGATCAATTGTCGCCAAGACAAGTGGAGTTGCGCCCCGAACAGGTCGCAGAGAACCGTCTAATCCCAATTCAGCGATAAACGCGTATTGCGCAAGAATTTCGACAGGCAACAGACCTTGAGCCGCGAGTAAGCCAATGGCAATCGCCAGATCTAAACATGCTCCAGATTTTCGATCGCCACTTGGCGCAAGATTTACTGTGATTCTTCTGGTCGGCCACGGCAAATCACTTGACAGCAATGCTGCACGCACTCGATCACGGCTCTCGCGACAAACTTCATCTGGTTGACCAACAACGGTGAACCCCGGCAACCCGATGCCTGCGTGCACTTCAACATCAACTTGTGAACCACGAACACCAAGCAAAGTTGCTGACCGAACTGATGCAAACACTCGCCCAAACCCCCATTTCTAAATTGCTATATCTCGTTGACGCCAGTCGATATCTCATACCTGAGATACTTAATGAAGATGTTTTTAAGAACGACCGTGAGATCTAACTCGTTTGACGAATGTGTACACAGCTACGAGAAGCTGGCTTCACAATTCGATATCAAAAAATCGTTAAAAAAATCTTTAAAAACGTTTGCGCTTTTTTCTAGTCTCGTGTTACTGACCGTCGCCTGCAGTGAAACTCCACGAACTGCAACAAATTTCTGTCGTCAGCTAGCTATTGAGGCCCCATCTATTGGAGACCCACCAGTTACTGCAGCTGATGTAGCTTCGATGCTTGCTAGATATGAGCGCCTCAGCAAAACCGCGCCACTCGTAATCGAAGACGAATGGAAGTCACTTACCGAGTTATTCGCGGTTGCTTCTCGCGTTAATTCAAGTGATCCCGAGAGCGTTCAAGAAGTTATTGAAATGGCTTACTCAACAGAAAAAGAATCTGCCACGGTCGCAAAATGGACACGCGAAACTTGCGGAATAGATATTTCAAACGGACTTAAAGTCGCGCCGACTGGCTAGAACTTTTAGCGCATTTCTCCGCGCTTGACAATTACTTTGTCGACCAAACCATAATCGCGGCCTTGCTCGGCGGTAAACCACCTGTCGCGCTCTGAATCGGCTTGAATCTCTTCGAGTTTTTTGCCCGAGTGGTGTGCAGTTAACTTGGCCATGCTCAACTTGGTGTACGCAAGTTGCTCGGCTTGAATCGCAATGTCAGATGCCTGACCGCGCAAACCTGCCAATGGCTGATGCATCATGATCCGCGCGTTTGGCAATGTGTAACGCTTACCTGATGCCCCGGCGGTCAACAAAAATTGACCCATTGAAGCAGCAAGACCCAAGCAGACTGTGGCGATGTCGCAAGACACAAACTGCATCGTGTCGTAAATAGCCATACCTGCAGTTACCGATCCGCCAGGACTATTTATGTACAACCAAATATCCGCCTTTGGATCTTCACCTTCAAGAAATAACAACTGAGCACAAACTTGGTTGGCGATTTCATCATTTACATCGGTGCCGAGCATGATTACACGACTCTTCAACAATCGCACAAAAATGTCGCTGCGAGAATCGAAACCACCCTCAAGGGCTACAGGAAGAATATTTGACATGACTTGCAGGCTAGTGCCCGACGAACTACTGCCGACGGACGCCGCTGAAAATAACAATCACACGCTCGTCATCGGCAATCTCGTGGCGTATTGCTAAAAGCCCTGCGAGGCCAGAGCTGCCAGTCGGGCTGACATCAATATTTGTCACACGATGGGCAAGCGCGTAACTTTCGTGAATTTGTTCTTCGGATGCGACAACCGGATAACCGCCACTGTCGGCCATTGCGTTGCATGCACCGATCCAGTCATAAGTTTCGTCGTCGAGAATTCCGTCGGCCAAAGAAACGGGCGTCGTCTCCCACGGCCACATGCACTGTGACCATCGCGAACCCGCATTGCGCGCACCACCGGTTGTATTAGCAATTTCAAAGGCACGCGCAAGTGGTGCACAACCTTGTGTTTGCACTGCATGAACTCGTGGCTTAGTTGCACCTGCGAAAAACCCGCTCGCCGCACAAGCTACGAATGCGCCGCCACCCGCTTGAACAAACATGCGGCTAATTAAAGAACCTGATAATTCTTCAGCGACAACCGCCATCTCAAAACCGATTGTTCGACCACCATCAAGACACCACGCATTTTCTGGGCCTTGAACTCCAAACGGGATACAACCTTGTTCTATGGCTTCGCGAAATCTAAAGACACAT
>JBILAG010000102.1:0-6359 GCA_044354345.1 Ilumatobacteraceae bacterium
ACAACTCCGCGTACCAAATTGGCTCGAAACATTATTTCTTGTCGATTATGGCGGTCGAGATAGACGCCAGCCGGAAGCGACAAGATTAACCACGGCAGCATTGCCGCAAATGTAACTGCAGCTATCAATCGCGAATCATTGGTGAGTGAAAGCGCAAGTAATGGGCCAGCAGCGACGACCATTCCATCACCGAGATTTGAAATTGTTGAAGATGCGAATAGTTTCCAATAAGAGTTTGGTAGATGTCGCTCACTCATAGAGCCGATTTTCTAATTTTAATACTTCTGCGGAAAGCACTTTGCCTAATGCTGAGCGCGGAATACTTTCGACAATAAAGAGTTTTTGGGGGGCGCAATAGTCGGGGAGAGTTTCTTTAATATGTCGACGTACATCCTTAACACTTAGAGACTCATTTGGATTTTGAAGAACTATCCAGGTACAAACTGTTTGGCCCCATTTTGGATCTGGTAGGCCCATCACGACGCAATCAATAACGCCATTGATTTGTTTGATTGAAGACTCAACTAATTTCGGCCAAACTTTATAGCCGCCTGTATTAATCAGATCGTCCTTGCGTCCATGGACAGTTAGTTCGCCGTCGTTGATCTCGCCAAGATCACCAGTTGTAAACCAACCATCCTCCGTTTTAGGGTCAATGCCGTCGCGATATGTACGAAACAACATTTCTCCACGGATCTCAATTTCACTGGTATTGCTTATGCGAATCTCAACGCCGTCCAGCGCTTTACCGACATATGCGATTCCACCCATCGTCTCGGTGAGGCCGTAAGTTGTGATTGCATTTGCTGGCAATTTATCGACAATCGAAGACCCACCAACTAACACTGCTCTGAAATTGCTGACATCAAGTTTCTGCAATGCAGTTGGTACAAGAGATGTCAAATTTGCACCTTTGTTGATTGCGCTATCGACTGATGACTGTTCGACACCATCAACGATTGTTAACTCAGATTTATATTGTCGGGCTCGTAACAAAACAGACAATCCGCCAACATGAGCTAATGGCAAACATGCCAACCAATGATCATTCGAGTCACAACCGAGACGACTTCCCGCTGCGGTTGTTGATGCATGAATTGATTTGTGGGTGTGAACAACACCTTTAGGCAGACCAGTTGTCCCTGATGTTGCAATAACCAGTGCGTCATCAGATTCAACTTGAAAACCAGCATCTAATTTGACCTTTTCACCATCACTCGCGATAATCCACGATGCCCCAAGATCCTTAACTAATTTCTGTTTCGCAGATTGTGGGAGTCTCTGATCAACAGGGAGTACAGCATCACCTTCGTTCCAAATATTGTTTAAGTGATCCAGAAATATTCGACTCGGTTTGATATCCAGGGCAACGAGTGAATGCACACAGTCAGCGTAGATGTTTTGTTGTAAAGTTGTGACCGTGAAACAAACGCTCAATTTGTGGATCAAAGGCGCGCGACCGAAAACTTTGCCCGCAGCGGTTGCTCCTGTGCTCGTGGGCGTGGCGTGTGCGTCTATAGAGAGTTCTGCCGAGCATGTTTGGGCTAATGGTCTTTTTGCGTTGGTCGTGAGCTTGGCATTACAAGTAGCAGTTAATTTCGCCAATGATTATTCAGATGGTATTCGAGGCACCGATATAGATCGAGTTGGGCCGATGCGCCTTGTTGGCTCAGGAGCGAAAGAACCGAAAGAGGTTAAACAGGCTGCGTTTGCTGCGTTTGGCGTCGCTGCCGTATTTGGCTTAATCCTTGCTGCGGCAACTAGTTGGTGGTTGATCGCAGTTGGTTTGGCATGCATTGCTGCAGGTTGGTTTTATACAGGTGGATCAAAACCTTATGGATATTACGGTTTCGGAGAATTATTTGTTTTCATTTTTTTTGGGCTGGTTGCTACAACTGGAACAACATTTGTAGTGATTCAGAAAATCTCATACACGAGTTTTGTCGCGTCGATTGCAGTGGGGTCTCTGGCTTGTGCGCTATTAGTAATCAATAATCTGCGCGACATACCTGGTGATACTGTCGCTGGCAAAAAAACTTTGGCCGTGCGTCTCGGCGACAAACAAACACGGCGACTGTATTACTCGTTACTAGTCGTATCGGGTCTTGCGATACTCCTGTTGGCGGTAGAGCTACCGAGCACGCTCATCGGTCTACTCGGACTACTGGCCGCGATCCCAGCGATTCGTAGAGTTATGCGAGGGGCCGTCGGTAAAGATTTGATTGATGTGCTTGGCGCGACCGGAAGAACACAAATTCTGACCGCCGTAGCTCTAGGCGCTGGTTTGATTCTGGCTTAGTGTTTCAAAAAACTTTGTAGTACTTCTAAAAAATGCTCGGGTTGTTCGAGATGAGGAGTGTGACCAGAGTTAGCGATGATCTTGAGTTGAGCCTGACTGCCTATTGAATCCGTCATTCGATTTGCTAATTCAACAAATTTCGTATCCTTTTGACCTGCGACAATGAGCACGGGCATCGTCAACTCTTTTAATCGCAACCAAGTTGGTTGTTGTTTACCAGCGCCACAAAGTCTGAGACTTGACGCAAGCGCAGTAGCGGTATTGCATATTCGCATCTCTCGTTGGTTCGTTGCGGGGGTTAACCCTGCGAACATCGGTAGCGAAAGCCACTCATCGATAAAGGTAGGTACCCCAATTTGGGTAATTCGATTTGCGAGTTGCTCATCACTAGCGATTCGATTTTGTCGCTCTTCAGAATCTTCGATTCCTGCGGTACCACTGATGAGAACTAGTCGCTTAACCTGATTTGGATTTGATAGTGCAGCGGTGAGACAAATTCGTGCGCCCAAAGAATACCCAATATATGTGGCATCTTCGCCAACCTCAATAATTGCATTTGCTCCTGTCTCTAAGTTGAGCGAAATGTCATTCGAGTCGCCATGATTTGGTGCGTCAATAAGTACTATTTCATTTTGATCGCGCATCGTTTTGGTAATTGATCGCCATGAATCTTTGGTTTGAGTAAATCCATGCACGAACGCAAGACGCTCGCCAACGCCAAAAATGTCACTAGAAAGCATAAGTCACAGCGTCTCTTGTTGATTAAGTTTTTTTAACACACGCTCAAAAGTCTCGGTATCTTGAGCGCCAGGCACTGACCATTGGTCGTTGAATATATATGTCGGCACCGCGGTGACACCTAGTTCGTTTGCACGAAGCAAATCTGAATCAAGTTGGTCTTGTCCAAAATTAGAGTTCAACATGTTCGAAACTTGATTACTGTCAAGGCCAAAAATCAGAGCGATATCAACCAAAGTGTCGATGTTTGAAATATCTTTGCCATCACAGAAGTAGGCGATCATCAATAGTTCTTTTAACTTCGTATGGTCAAGGTCAGTAGTCTGGGCGAGAGAAATTAATCGATGTGCGCGAGAAGTATTAGCGCGCACGGCTATATCCATATTAAAGTTCAGACCTTCGGATGCGGCAATCGAGGTCACGTGCCTAAGGATTTCATTTGCGCGTTCCGGACTGCCAAACTTTTTGGCATAAGCGTCGCGCACAGGTGTAGGAGAATCCAGCGGGGCAGTTGGGTCAAGTTGAAAAGGACGATAAGTGATCTCAACATTTAGGTCAAAATCTGCCAATGTGAGGTTTGCCACAGCCCGGTCGAACCGCTGTTTGCCGATATAACACCAAGGGCAGACGACGTCGGAGAAGATTTCTAGTCTCATTGCTGCCACGATAGAGGCATGAGATCCTCGGCGACGACTACTGCCACCTTTTGCGCGACGTTGGTTGATGAATGGCTTCTATGCGGAGTTGAGCATGCGGTCATTTGTCCAGGGTCTAGGTCAACTCCGTTAGCAATTGCGTTAGCCGATCGTGGCGATCTTAAGTTGCATGTATTTCATGACGAGCGGAGCGCAGCCTTTGCCGCTTTGGGAATCGCTAAGGCGTCTAAGAAGCCAGCAATTTTATTGTGTACTTCGGGCACTGCAGCGGTTGAGTTTCATGCAGCTGTTGTAGAAGCCGACCATGCTCAAGTGCCGATTTTGGTTTGTACGGCCGATCGTCCACCAGAGTTGCAAAATGTTGGTGCGCCTCAGACAATCAATCAGCGAAATCTCTATGGTGGATCGGTGCGAAGTTTTATCAACGCACCTGTTGCAGAAAATCGTGAGAAAAATCAATGGCGAGCTTTAGCGAGTGATGCTTGGCAATCAGCATTAGGCCTGAATTTAATCGAGTCACCAGGGCCGGTGCATTTGAATTTGCAATTCAGAGAGCCACTGATTGGCGAATCAGATAATTTACCCAAGCAATTGAAACTAATTGCTTCTGAGCGTGTTTTTGCGAAAAAAAATTCTAGGTTTTATTTCGTTAAGCGCAAAAAGTTTTTGCAACTGATCAGAAAGCAACGCGTACTCGTAATTGCTGGTGCCGACGTGAGTGACGGTAGCGCCTTGCTGCAACTCGCTAACAAAATGGGTTGGCCAGTGTTGGCTGACCCGCGCAGCGGTGCTCGCGTCGAAAACAATGAAGTCGTGATTAGCGCTATGGATTCAATGTTGCGTGACGATCAATTTGCAAAGACACATAAACCTGAGGTTATTTTGCGTTTTGGTGCACCGTTGGTATCCAAAGTAGTCAACAGTTGGCTAGCTGCCAGTAAAGCCTCTCAGATTGTGGTGACCGCCACACCGGTGCTGATCGATCCTGAGCAGATGACAAAGTTGCATATCGTTTCTGATGTGAAGGCAATCAGCACGTGGACATCAAATACACATCGAAATGAAGATCGTGCATGGTTAACGAGTTGGTCAGGCGCCGAAGCTAAAGCGCAAGATGCGATTAATTCTGCTTTAACTAATGATATTTCGCTGAGCGAACCAGCGGTCGCTCGCGCCGTCTATCGCTCAATCCCTGATCGTTCAAACCTATTTGTGTCGAGTTCAATGCCCATTCGAGATGTCGAATGGTTTGCTGCGCCACGAGATCGGCTACAGGTTTACGCCAATCGAGGTGTTAACGGCATCGACGGCGTCGTCTCAACTGCCATTGGTGTTGCTTTACATACCAATCGCCCTACTTTTTTGTTGATAGGTGATTTAGCGTTTTTGCATGATTCAAATGCGCTCGTCAATGTGGCTACAAGAAACATCGACTTGCGAATTATCTTGGTTGATAACTGTGGCGGAGGCATCTTTTCTTTCCTTCCACAAGCGACATCAATGGATTCTTCAAAGTTCGAAAAAGTTTTTGGAACGCCGCATGATACTGATCTCTTGTTGTTAGCCAAGGCGCACGGGTTGAAAACGACACTTATAACTACGCTTGAACAGTTATTAGAGACGATGATGGTTAATGGACCACAAGTAATTCAAATCTCTACCGACCGAAGTGAAAATGTTCGCGTCCATGAACGAATCAATCAGATGGTCTCGGTTGCGATACGTAACTCTTAATTTTCTTGGGTGATTGCTCTCAGCATCGCTTGAAACTTTGCATCGGTCTCGGCCAATTCGCTTAGAGGTTCACTGTCACCGACGATTCCGCCACCGGCGAATAATCGCGCGTGCAACCGATTTTCGCTGATCTCTGCGCAGCGAATCGATACTGCAAAACAACCATCTCCATTTGCCGACACGTAGCCAATCGCTCCACCATAACGACCGCGGTCAAACCCCTCAACTTTTTGAATATGGCGATGGGCTTCCTCGCGCGGGTAACCCCCGAGTGCCGGTGTTGGCGTAAGCGCATAGGCGAGTTCAAGCACAGATGGACGGGGTTCACTCAATCGACCCGAAATCTCAGTGCCTAAATGTTGAACGTTTCCAATTTCAACGATTGAGGGTTCTGGTTGCCAATCAAGATATGAACACCACGGCAATAAAGTGTCGTGAACCATGTCAATGACAATCCGATGCTCTAGTTGATTTTTGGTACTAGCAATGAGTTGCTCTGCCAGTTGAATATCTAATTGTTTATCGCCTGTCCGTTGCGCAGTACCTGCAAGTGGGTAGCTTTTTACCTCCGCACCGTCAACTGAAACCAATAATTCTGGTGATGCACCGAGAAACCCATCGAAAAGAAATCGGTAACTTTGTTTATACGTGTTGCGTAGGCGCAACAAAACGTTCTGAATGTCAATAGGTGTATCAGAAGTTATCTCAAGATCACGCGCGATTACGGCCTTGGCAAAATCACCATTGCGTACTGCATCGCGCGTGAGACGTACTGCTTCTAAATAATGTTCAACAGCAACGCCAGGCGCAATGACAAAGTTTGTTTGTCTAAATAGTTTCTTTGGTTCGTCTGCGAAATTTGGTATCGCCTCATCAATAACTGTGATCCACTCTTCATTATTTGGTGTTCTGCCTACAACAACACGGGGAAT
>JBILAG010000023.1:0-24153 GCA_044354345.1 Ilumatobacteraceae bacterium
CGGTGTCAACATGATTTCGAAGGTACGTGAACACTTCACGAACTGATTCAAGTTTGATACCAGCGTCTAATAAGTTCTTAATAACTTTGAGTTCAAGCAGATCGCTGTACACATAACTGCGTCGAGTACCACTGCCCTTCGCATCAACTGCCGAAGGTCTGATCAAGTTCGTCCGCGCCCAATAATCAAGTTGGCGATATGTGATGCCTGCGATCTTTGCAGCTTGAGCACCACTAAAACTAGTACTTGTCATCAACAACCCCCATGAACAACCTACAGAAATTATAGGTTACGCCAGGTAATTTAGATGTCAAGAGAAATTATCCTTGAAAATCTTCAGGACGAATTGAATCAATAAATTGTCTGAAATCGTCGATAATTTCTTCGGCATCGTCGCTAGGCGTGTCTGGTACAACTTTACCTACCTCGTCCAATAAGTCATCTTCTGCATAAATCGGAATCCCCGACCGAACTGCAACCGCAACACCATCAGATGGCCGACAACTAACAACTACCACCGAACCCTGTTGCAAAAAATGCAAGTCTGCATAGTAAGTGTGTTCTTCAAGTTTTGTAATTACAAGTTTGACTGGTTGCGCATTCAATCCATCAACGACATTGATCAAAAGGTCATGCGTAAGCGGCCGATCAGGTTGTAAACCTTCAAGGGCATAATGAATAGATGATGCCTCAGGCGCACCTATCTGAATCGGAATAACACGACGACTTCCTGCTTGTTCTCGCAACATCAACACGGGAGTATTGGCCGGAATCTCAAGACGGATACCCTCAAGTTGCATTTCAATCATTTGCTAAGCGTATCTGCGATGGATACAGCGCACTAGCGAGATTCAATATGATCGCGTGACTGAGCCGCGATAAATGCAGAACGCAACCGACCACCTTGCTCTACTAAATCTTTCAGCATTGCCAAGGCTTCTTGACGAGCTGTCGGATTGCGCTGACGCATCATCGGCACAATACGAGTTTCGAATAGCGATACTTCCTGCATCGCCGCATTCTTCCAAGTTTTTAGGTGTCTCGCATCGAACCCCAGGCTTAAAAACTTGGCCGCGGTTAAAAGAATTTCTAAATCAATTTCGTCGTATAAGTCGGTCACACCAACCCGGCGAGGTCGCAAAATACCGAAATGTTCGAGCTCTACTAATGTCGACTCGTCAATTGATGCTGCAGCGATAATTTCGGATCGGTCGTATGAGCGCGGTATTTTCGGATCTGCTGCAAATAACGGCCTAACCAGCGAAATCGTTGGCGCCAATGGTGGTGGAGTTTGTGCTTTCACTTGCCCCGCCGGATGACTGTTAATTCGCCCCGTGGGTATGTGCGCAAGACCCCGAGGCGCCGTTGTGTCGTCAACTCTCAACATTCCTGAACTTGTATCACTATCTAACCGCGTACGAATAACTTTCAACGGCGTGAAATTTTCGCGTTGTTCACGCAAAATAAACTTGAGTCGATCTACTTCTGCCTGAGAAAACTTGCGGTAACCAGAGGCTGTGCGCTCAGGCTCAATCAAACCCTGACTCTCGAGAAACCGGATCTTCGAAATGGTAACGTCCGGAAAATCTTCGAGCAGCAGCGCCAGCACTTCACCAATTGACAAATAATTAAATGCAGCGGTCATCAAAAAGTCACTTTAAACAACATCATTTCAAATTATCTGCCTTACTAAACAAAATCATGTGAAACTTGCCGACTTGTAACTCATCGCCATGAACCAATCTCGACTGTTCAACAATTTGGCGATTGACGTACGTGCCGTTCAATGACCCGAGGTCACGAACAATCAAACCATCTTCATTCGCAGTAATTTCAGCATGACTGCGCGAAACTGTGATGTCATCAAATAATATTTCGCTTTCCGGGTTTCGACCAATTCGCGTCAATTGTTTATTTAAGGTAAAACGTGCTCCGGTCATCTCGCCAGATCGAACAACTAATACTCCCCAACCGGTTACATCACCTAATCGAATTGAAGCGTTATCTTGAGCACCAGGGGCATCCTGCATCGGGTCAATCTGAGCAATCACAATCGTTCTGTCATCTGGAAGATCTAACACCGCACCGCACGACGAGCAAAACGATGCTCCCGGCGGGTTTCGATGCCCACACTGGTTACAGAACACGTAAGACAAAGCTTCTAACCCTCAATAAACTGTCTGTAAGTTGAAGCATCCAATAACTCGGCAACGCTAGTTAAATTACTCACTTCAATTTCCATGATCCAGCCGTCGCCATACGGGTCAGAATTGATCAAGCTTGGTGATTCGCTCAACAAATTATTCACATTTGTAATCAAACCCGAAACTGGTACGTAAATGTCTGAGACACTTTTGGTACTTTCAACTTCACTGCAACTCTGCCCAGCTGAAACTTCCGAGCCAGATGCCGGCAACTGTACAAAAACTACATCACCAAGCGCATCTTGTGCGTAATCAGTAATACCTACTCGAGCAATTGTGCCGGACAATCGCACCCACTCGTGATCTTTCGAATACTTTAATTCTTCAGGAATATGCATATGACAAATTTAGCCTGAACGAGAGGCGCGCCCTGACCGCAAATTAGCCCTAATAACGGGCAGATAGTTGATTGCTGTCGTATATGAAATGACAAGCGCCGGCAGGCCAAAGAACCAGCCCAACCAAGTAACCCACCGTGACCCAGCTCCTTCTGCTTGCCCTAAGAGGATCAAAGGCACCGCAAACATAAGCAAAAATGTATATCGCTTGCCCCATTTGTTAACTGCGAATCGTTTCATACCAAACACAGTGGCGATAGACATTACACAAGCAACGAATACTTCACGAACCAAGATCGCTACACCAAACCAAATTGGCATCGATTGATCAATCAAAATTGCGATTACGGCAACAATAAATAATCCACGGTCGACTGTTGGGTCAAAAATCGCTCCAAAATCACTCTTCTGGTTAAACCGTCGTGCTACCCACCCATCAACCCAATCAGTTGCGCCAAGTCCGCCGAGTAGCCACGCTGCAGCACCACGATCTTCAATACTGAAGAGTAGCCACAAGAAAACAGGTAGACAAAAAAGCCGAAGCAGTGTAATTAGATTCGGTACTGTAAGAATTTCACGCTTAGGCACAGGAAGATCGTACAAGACGCTGACTGATGGTCAAATCATCTACGATCAATTTATGTCTCAGACACTCTTTACGCGAATTATTCAAGGTCAGATACCTGGCACATTTGTCTATCGCGATGATCTTTGCGTTGCCTTTATGACGATAAACCCGATCACTGCGGGACACGTACTGGTCGTACCGATCGATGAAGTTGACGAATGGACAGATCTATCATCTGAGTTAAGATCGCAATTGTTTAAAGTTGCCGCACAGATTGGCGAAGCTCAAAAGATGGCCTTCAAGTGTGAGCGGATTGCCTTAATAATTGCCGGCTTCGAAGTACCTCATTGCCATTTGCACTTGATTCCATCGAATTCGATGGCCGACCTGAATTTTGAAAACGCAGTTACTAGTGCTAATCGTGACGATTTAGAACAATCGTCCAGTCTGATCGTCGATGAGTTGCGTCGAATGAACATTGCGGGTGCGATCTAACCGAGTAGTGGCCTCGTGAACCACCACGTCATTTTCTGCTGGCACGAGTAACCCAAGTGGCGCCAGATCTACCGGGTCAAGCCATTGCGCGACTGCATCTTTCTCAAGAATGACGGGCATGCGATGATGAATCGGGCGAAGAGAATCATTGGCGTCAGTCGTGATGATCGTGCAAGTTCTCAATATCGATGGCGGCGTTGAATCAACTTGCTGTCGATTTGGGTCAATCCAAGTTGACCAAAGCCCGGCAACAGTCATCACCTCTCCATCGGCTCTCGAAACATAGTGTGCCTGCTTCGTGGGCTTAGAAGAACCTGAACTAATCACACTCCATTCATAGAAACCCTGCATCGGAATAACACATCGATGGCGAGCGATAAGATTTTTGAAACTTGGCTTCTCAGTCAGAGTTTCACTTCTAGCATTTATCATGCCCGCTGACTTCGTTTTATCTTTCGCCCAAGACGGCACGAGTCCCCAATTAAAAATTGATAGCTCTAAGAAATTAGATCGCTCAAGTTGTTTTGAGATTAAGGCGTAAACCTCAGCAGTTGGGGCAACATTAAAATTAGGAACAAGCTCCTCGCCTATTAAAGTTGCATCAAAAGTCTTTGCGAAGTCTGCACCACTAGCTAGTGAGTTAAACCGCCCGCACACGAGAACTTAGTTGAGCCTGCTAAATCTCAGGGGAATTCGTCGGGTGCAGACATAAACACCCATTCATCAGCAGAAACCTTGATAATGGTTCCCATCTGATAGTTACCTGAATCAAAACTAATCGCGGCGGCCACGAAATTAAGCGTCACACCAGACGCAGGTGAAACAGTCAAAAAACTTTTTCGATTGGCAATGTCAATTCGAGTTCCGATGGCGATTGGAACTGACGCATTGGTCGGCAAAAAGATTGTTGTACCATCGCGCGAGATCAAGAGCTTTCCGGCATCACTTGCTTGCAATGTATGGCTTACTGAAATTTCTCGAATCGAGTAGGTCGACGCAAATCCGCCAGCTGCACCGGTTGCACCAGCCGCACCAGTCGCACCTATTGGGCCTGCCGCGCCAATCGGGCCAGATTCATTAAGCGTCAACAGTGTCTCAGCGCCGTTCTTACAAGTCTTGTCTGGGCTATAGCGGAGACTTGAATCTTTTGCTGACGCACAAATCGTGACCGAGTCATTAAGAGCCGATGCCACAACAAAGTTACCGACTAACGACGCAGTAACTGCAGCAATAACACAAACAGTTATTTTTTGAATCCGCTGTGAACTCATGTGCTTGATGAATTTTCGTCTGGAGATCGAAGGAACAACCATTCGTTTGTTCCAACTTTGACAAGCACACCTATTTGAAAGGCGCCACGATCAAATGTTTGGGATACTGCCGTGCCGGCACTATTGACGGCTTGATCGTTTATCGTCACTCCACCATTTGGATTAACGAAAATTATATTGCCACTCGTTGCGCCCAGTTGACCGATATCAATTCTTGTACCAATTGGAAACGCAACCGCAGAATTATTCGGAACGACTATTGTCGGCGAAGATCGAGAGAACAAAAACTTGCCTGCGTCTGTAAGCGCCAGTGTGTAACTTGAGGTCTTGACCTCAAAAAACGATTGAGTTGTCATTGATCCAGCAGCACCAGTAGCACCTGCAGGACCGGTCGCACCTGCAGGACCAGCAGGTCCAGCAGGTCCAGCAGGACCTTGCTGCCCAAGAACTAGTTTTGTCTCTTTAGCGTTTTTGCAACCGCCAGAGGCTGAATATCGCATTGCCCCATTACTTTTAGCTGCACACACCGTGATGTTGGCTGGTGTGGCGTTTACCGCGTACACACCACCCGCAACGATTGCAACGACGGCAGAAACCAAAGCGGGCAGTGCAAACTTTTTAACAAATACACCCATAGTGGACAAACTGCCACTGATTTTAATGTTTTTAGATGACATTATTCCCCTTAGATAATTGCTCATAACAATGTTAACCAGCAAATTAAGAACATTGGCGGATATCAAACGACTGCTACAGAACTCCGCTTGGGGTCGCAAAAAGCCAAACCAACAGAGGTGTTATTACAAGCCCTGGCAATAACGATCCGAGCCGAATTCGCTTTATCTCAAGCAAATTGAGACCTATCGCCAAAACTGCTAAACCGCCAGCCGAAAACAGCTCTAATCGCATTCGCTCGGTCAATAAAGTATCAAGACTGGTACCAAAGAGAGTTAACGACCCCTGGATCACGAACACACTGGCGGCACTGAAAATAGCGCCTACGCCGTAAAGCGCCGAGAAAATGATCATCATAAAACCGTCGAGCGTGGCTTTAATTATGTACAACTGAGGTGTCTTTCCGCTGGCGTCTTCAATAGCTCCGAGAATCGTTAGCGGCCCAACACAGAACAAGAGAGTCGCCGTTACAAAACCGGTGACGAATTTGCTCTCGCTTTCTTTGGCTGTAAATTTTTGGCGCAAGATTTCACCCAATTGCTCTAGTCGATCTTCGATTCGCAACAGTTCACCAATGATTGCGCCCAAGACCATACCAACCAACGGAAAAACCATGTTGTCTGTATTGATCACATCTCGCAAACCGATTGCGATTGTGACCAGACCAATAACTTGAACGATGACCACTCGAATTCGATCTGGAATTCGATTGCCAATCAGCAAACCAATACCGCCGCCAGCAAGAACTGTTGCAGTGTTAATGATCGTTCCTAGACCCCGCATAAAAAATTGAATTACAGGTCAGTTAACTGGCGTTGGCGGTTTTTGAGAGTTACTAATGGCAATTGCATTAGCAGCTGCCAATGTCGCCATCGCCGCGCGAGTCTCTTGTGTGGCTGAACCTAGATGCGGTATCAACACGACATTTTCGCGACTCAGCAAACCAGCATTTACTTTTGGTTCAAATTCGAACACATCAAGACCAGCCCCAGCAATTTCGCCAGCATCAAGAGCGTCAACTAATTGTTGCTCATTGACGATCGGCCCACGAGCCGTATTAATCAAAAACGCAGTCTTCTTCATCATCTTGAATTGAGCTGTGCCAATTAAATGATGTGTCGCGTCGTTTGACGGGCAATGTACCGAAACAACGTCGCTGCTCGCCAATAAGTCTTCAAGCGATAACTGCGTCGCATTCAATTCTTCGGCAATCTTTTTATCAATCGGAGAGCGCGAGAAACATGCAACAGACATACCGAACGCTTTGGCGCGACGTGCTGTCGCAACACCAATTGCTCCCATTCCAATTATGCCGAGTTGGCGGTTTTGAATGCCGACGCCGAGCATAAAGTTCATCCCCCACTGCCATGGCTGATTGCTACGAATCACCCGCTCGCCTTCACCTAGACGACGCGTCACCATCAATATCAATCCGAAGGCAATATCAGCAGTCGCATCTGTAAGTACGCCAGGCGTGTTCGTTACGCGCACATTACGGCGTGTGCAAGCAGCAACATCAATGTTGTTATATCCAACCGCAACATTGCAGACTCCCTTTAGTTGCGAACCCGCTGCATCAAGCAGTTCGTCATCAACCTTTTCTGTGAGAAGTGTGATCAATACTTCTGCGCCTTTAACAAATTCAAGTAATTCGGTTCGAGTTATTTGATGTTCATGATCCCAAGTGATCGGCGATAATCCAGCGTCTTGAAGCGCCCTTAAACCGGCGCTTGGAATCTTGCCCGTTATAACAATTCGTGCACTCACTTCGAATTAACCCATTCAGCAAGACGCGCCAGGCCTCTATCAATTTGTGGATTATTAATACCGCTGTAGGCAAGGCGAATGTAATTACCCTTTTCATTGTCAGCTGGGCGACCAAAATGTTTCCGCGTACAAAAAGACATTCCTGAGTTATGTAATGCGTCGGTGGCAAATTTCGCTACATCGTCGTGACCAGTGCGAGCCATTGTTTGAGTCACTTCTGGAAATACGTAAAACGCACTATTTGGCGTGTGCACCCGCATTCCCGTGACTGTCTGAATACCGGCGATTGTCGCATCACGGCGAGTTTTGAGCACTCGAACCAGTTCATTCGCGCCAGACTGATCCCCTGTAATTGCTTCAACGCCGGCCCATTGCACAAATTGTGCAGTGCAACTTTCTTCGTTGGTGTTCAGTTTTGAAATTCGATCAACGAGATCTCTCGGGCCAATTGCGGCACCCAAACGCCAACCAGTCATCGCGAACTTTTTCGAGAATGTATACAAGATCACGGTACGTTCTAACATCCCGGGCAGCGAAACAATGCTCTTACTCTCGCCGGCATATCTGATGTCAAAATACGCCTCGTCAGAAAGCACCCAAAGATTGTGCTTGATAGCTAATTCGGCGAGTGCTTGACGTTCCGCATCTGTCATTTCAGCAGCCAAAGGATTTTGCTGATCATTAAGGATTAAAGCCTTGGTTTTTGAATTAATTTTCGAAGCCAAGTAATCCAAATCAATTTGAAAACCATTTTCAGTATCGAGGTACCGATATGGCACGGCAACACCATCGTTGAATTCGATTTGACTTTCATAAATCGGAAATCCTGGATTCGGATACAGAACTTCATCGCCAGGGTTCATCACACTTCGTAAAAATTTACCGATTACTGGTTTTCCACCAGGTTGTACCGCCACATTTTCTGGCAAGAAAGACACATTTCGTTGCAACCCAAGACTCTCGGCTAACGCCGCACGCAATGGCGCAATACCTGCATTCGGACAGTAGCCCGTTTTGCCTTCAACAACTGCTCTTTGCATCGCGGCTGAAATATTTTCGGGTGTCGAAAGATTTAGATCACCGAGATGAAATGGAAAAACCTCATTGCCTTTTGAAACCCAATCAGCCGCAGTTGCTGCAACAGCGAAGGCCGTTTCTGTACCTAAACGATTCAATCGATCGGCTAATTTCATAATTCCCCTTTTTTGTTATTAACTATTTCGTGTTTAACTACAGTCTTGTCGGGCTGGCGGGATTTGAACCCACGACCTCTTGTCCCCCAGACAAGCGCGCTAACCAAGCTGCGCTACAGCCCGCAACCTCACTAACTCTACGGAACTCATATAAATAACGACACAACTCGCCAGCCCAAATAAGCCACTAGCAATACCACTAACAATTTAAAGTGCCAAGGAACTTTCTCTGATCCCGGATCACCAGCGGCTGCAAGTGCACGAAGGTCGAGATTTTTTGCCGTAACCCGTCCATGAATATCAGCAGCGATTGCGCGAACCCCACAAGTCGGACAGTCACCAGAAGTGGTTAGTGCCGTCGGTGTAAAATATTTTGCGCAAGGCTCACACCACGGCATTGATCTCTACTCTGCCCGCTTGCGTACGCGAATCTTGATCGGCACCGAACCGAATTCAAAACCTTCTCGAATTGATCGCTCAAGATATCGCAAATAAGTTGGTGGCAACTCTTTATTAACAAACAAGGTAAACGTCGGTGGATCAGACGCACCTTGTAATGCATACAACACTCGACCGCCACTTGGCGCTGGTTGCTGTTGTTGCGCCCGCGCTATGACCCTGTTGACATCACGAGTTGGCACGCGACGGTGATATTGCTCAATTGAGTCTTGCAACACTGGTCGTAGTTTTTGAACACCCTTGCCAGTTAACGCTGACATCTTCAATACCGGTGCATCGCCAACGAAAAATAATTTACGACCGATTTCAATATCTATTTCTGCGCGCTCATCTGCATTTAGCATTTCCCATTTATTAAGAACTACGACCACAGGGCTACCAGAGGCATCAATTCGTTCAGCGAGTCTTTGATCTTGACTCGTAATACCTTCGGTTGCATCTATTACAAGCAACGCAATATCTGATTCGTCAACGGCTCGCAATGCACGAACAAACGAGTAATACTCAGTTGATTCATCTACACGACTTCGTCTGCGCATTCCGGCAGTGTCGACAAACATCATCGGCCCGTCTGGTGTTTCAACAACCGTGTCTATTGAGTCACGTGTTGTACCAGGCATGTCATGAACGACTGCGCGATCCTGCCCGACGAGTCGATTGAAAAGTGTGCTCTTGCCAACATTCGGTCGACCAACTATTGAGACACGCGGAATACCCGGCGTTCGATTCGGGCCTTGTCTCTCAACTTCTACTTCTACTTCGTCATCGCCATCTCGTCGCGGAACGCGAATTAAAATTTCATCCAAAACGTCGCCGGCTTTTCGTCCGTGCAGTGCCGAAACCGGAAATGGATCGCCCAGTCCAAGTGAGAGAAACTCCCATTTGTCAAATTCGCGTTTATCTGTGTCAACTTTATTTGAGACCACCAAAACTTCTTTACCGCTTGTACGCAGCCACTTTGCAATTGCTTGATCATCATCTAAAACACCGACAGTTGAGTCAACAACGAATAAAACCAGATCTGCTTCTTTCACGGCCGATTCAACCTGGCGACTAACTTTGCCGTCAAGTTCTGTTCCGCCAGGCATCCATCCGCCTGTGTCGACAACATTGAAATGACGCCCTTGCCACTCAACTTGCCGCTCAAATCTGTCGCGAGTTACCCCAGGCGTGTCTTGAACAATCGCCACTTGAGAACCCATAAAGCGATTAAACAGGGTGCTTTTGCCGACATTTGGTCGTCCGACAATGACAACAGTTGCTAGGGATGTTGTCACGCCTGCAGTTTACCGTTGCAATGACAAGGTATTCTTCGAAGCGGTGAATAACGTCGACGAAGTTATCCTTGCGTCGCCTCGCGGTTTTTGTGCCGGAGTCGAAATGGCGATCAAAGCTTTGGCGTGGATGGTTCGCACCTTCGATGAACCTGTTTACTGCTATCACGAGATCGTTCATAACAAAATCGTCGTAGATCGTTTTAAAAGTTTGGGTGTTGTTTTTGTCGATGATCTTGATCAGATTCCAAAAGGACGCCCGATAATGCTTTCAGCACACGGCTCTGCGCCGCAAATCGTGGCAGCCGCTCGCGAACTTGGCAGCTATGTCGTTGACTCTGTCTGCCCGCTGGTGACCAAGGTTCACCACGAAGTTAAAACTCGAGCTAATAAGGGTTACAGAATCGTTTACATCGGTCACGATGGACACGAAGAAGCCGTCGGCACTATGGCAGTTGCACCTGATTCAATATCTCGAGTCGAAACTTTGGCCGAGGTTGATGCACTTGAACAATTCAATGAACCCGTTGCGATTCTCGCTCAAACGACTCTGTCACATCGCGACTGGAAGGATGTCGCTGATGCTGTGCGACTTAAGTACCCACAAGTCTGGTCGCCAGGCAAGAGTGATCTTTGCTTCGCCACGACGAATAGGCAAGGCGCGTTAATGCAGATTGCCCGCGAGTGCGATGCGATAATCGTTATTGGATCAGATAATTCGTCGAACACACGTGCGCTTGAAAAACTTGCTAAAGATGTTGGTTGCAAAAATGTTTACCGTGTCAACGATGCAAGCGAACTTCCGAAAAACTTTTTAGGCACTGTAGGCGTGACTGCCGGTGCCTCGGCACCTGAAGAACTTGTCGCTGAGATAATTCGCGTGCTGGCACCTACCAAGGGCGTTCGCGAGATAAAAATCGCCCAAGAAGATGAGTACTTTCCACCGCCAAGACATATTCGTCAATTACAGACAAGCATCGAACTAGTTGCGACGACAATGCTCGGCGGATCTTTTGCATCACGACGAATTGTCGATGACAAAAAAACCGCTGCCAGCACAGTTCTTGCACTGCTTGCTAATTAATTAGCTAATTAATTAGCTAATTTCACGCGCTAATTTCACGTGCTAGTTTCGCGGCACTTCACTCCATGGCTTGTCGCGATCAACACGTACATCACCTGGCAGACCCAAAATTCTTTCACCAAGGATATTTTTCATCACTTCGGTTGTGCCGCCTTCAATACTGTTGGCGCGACTTCTGAGAAATGCTTTAGGCACAGAGTCGAAACTCATTGCTGTCTCTGGGCGAACTAGTTCGTAACTTCCATAGAGCATTCCATTTGCCCCTAATAAATCTACGCAAAACTCATACGTGTCTTTATTGAGTTCAGCACTTGCGACTTTGCTAATTGAACCCTCTGGCCCGGGCGTTCCCATACGACGGTTTTGGCCCGCACGAATATTTGTGAGCCGCAAGACCTCAGCTTTAATCCACAACTTCATCAATTGATCTTGCGTCGCACTTGACTTTTGATCGTCTGGCAAGGCTTGCCACAACTTCACTGCTTCACGAATTGGGCCTGATGCTTTGCGCGGTATCGCGCCACCGATCGCAACTCGCTCGTTCATAAGAGTCGTCAAACTGACACGCCAACCATCTCCGGCTTTGCCCAAAGTTTCATTTACTGATACACGAACATCAGTGAAATAAACTTCGTTGAATTCTGCCTCACCAGTTATCTGACGCAAAGGTCGCACTTCGACACCGGGCGCTTGCATATCGACGATCACTGCAGTTAGTCCAGCATGCTTAACAGCCTGCGCATCAGTTCTAACTACCAATAAACCCCATTTTGATAAATGAGCAAGAGTCGTCCACACCTTTTGACCATTGATCAACCATTCTTCGCCATCGCGCACACCCTTGGCAGATAACCCAGCAAAGTCAGACCCGAATCCTGGCTCAGAAAATAACTGACACCAAATCTCTTCACCTGTAAATAACGGTCTCATGTATTTATTTACTTGCTCTTGTGTCCCCCATTGCGAAATAGTTGGCGCACACATTCCATAACCGATGGGGTTGCGCATATAACTTGATGGCCCACCCGCGGCAGAGATTGCTTCGTTAACAATTTTTTGGTGTTTTGGTGACGCGTTTAGACCCCCACTGCCTACCGCGAAATGTACCCAAGCCAGCCCCGCATCAAATTGCGCGCCGAGAAATTCGATCACTGAAGTCGAACTTGGTGGATAGTCGTTGATCAACTTGTCAACACAGCGTTGAACTTCGGTATCAGAAATAATCGTCTCAATTTCGGTTGTTGTCATAAAACCCCTTAACTACTATGTCGAATTAAATCGAAGTAAATTTTAATTTATCAGTTTCAGTTTGTCGATCTCATCAGCCGAGCCCACTGATCTCTTTCTGAAACTGCTACCTCCGTAAACATTAGACGTAACCTCATCACCCATCGCAATCCGGCTGTGTTATTCGTTTGTATGTAGATCATCTTTAAGTTCGTCAAAATTCTGATGATTACCGCTCGATTCGTTACCGGTTGGAGAAAACCATCGCTCCAAGTCGCCTGGGGACTAAGGCTCCGAAACAAATCAACACACGCTTGAAAACTAAGTGGATCTGGTCCCCGAAATGGGTCAAAATATTGATCATCGTCATGGCTGCTTCGCACGAGAAAGTTTCCTGGCATACCAATCGGTACTAAATCGAAATCTTTTCGTTTCGCGACTTCAATCGCCAAAACACTTAATGAAATCGGAATGCCTAATCTTCGATTGAGCACACTGTCAAACAGTGAATTAGCTGGGTCTTGAAAATTGATCGTGTTACCCGCAAATTTTCCTGGACCAAAGAGAAATTTCATTAAGCCCAAAATCGACTTCGATTCGCACGCCACGGCTATTTCGTCAAATTTCTTCAATATTTCTATGGGTGAGATGTTTTCGTTTGCAATCCCTGCGATCAAAGCCACGGCTCGATCCAACGGCAAATCTTCAGTTGTATTCTCAACGATCGCCCTGAAAGCTTCTGAGTTACTCACGTCGACAAGTTAACCGTGCTGTTTATAAGATTTTCTAATTGTTGCTTTTTATCCTGTATTGAGTAGTTTGCTTTTATGTTTCCTGGATCAGTAGCACTGCAAACACCCGACCGACCAGCTGTAATCATGGCTTCAACTGGCGAGATCACCACATTTGCTGAACTGAATTCGCGGGCCAACGCACTGAGCCATGTATTGCGCGATGCTGGGCTTAACGTGGGCGACCATATTGCATTTTGTTTAGAGAATCACCCAAGATACTTTGAGATTTTATGGGGATGCCATTATGCGGGATTAATTTACACCGCATGTTCTTCACGACTAACTACCGATGAACTTAGTTACATAATTAATGACTGCGGCGCCAAAGCGTTCATCACAAGCAAATACAAAGCTGATCAAGCATTCGAAGTTGAGAAAACTACACCAAACGTGACGCTGCGTTTAATGCTTGATGGCACAATTTCAAATTACGACTCTTTTGAACAGGCAGTAGAAAACGCTTCTACCGAAGATTTACCTAATCGAATTGATGGTGTTGACATGCTGTACTCAAGTGGCACGACAGGTCGTCCAAAAGGAATCAAACTCGGTTTAGCAATGACCCAACTCGGCACGCCAACTGGTCTCTCAACTTTATGCCAAATGCTTTTTGCGATGGACAATACGACCACTTATCTTTCACCTGCCCCGCTGTATCACGCCGCCCCACTTCGGTTCACAATGACTGCACAGCGACTCGGTGGCACGGCAATCATTATGGAGCACTTTGATCCTGAAGAATATTTGAAACTCATTTCGAAATATAAGGTCACCCATTCACAACTTGTTCCAACGATGTTCGTTCGAATGCTCAAACTTGAAGATTCAAAGCGAACAAGTCATGACACCAGCAGCCTGCGTTGTGCAATTCATGCTGCCGCGCCATGCCCATCGGAGATAAAACAGAAAATGATTGATTGGTGGGGGCCGGTGATTCACGAGTACTACGCCGGTAGCGAAGGCAATGGTTTCGTGTATTGCAATTCAGAGCAGTGGCTTAAACATCCAGGCACTGTCGGTACTTCAATAAATGCGGTTATTCATATTTGCGACGACACCGGAAACGAATTGCCAATTCTTGAATCAGGCACGATTTATTTTGAAAGCAAAGTCAACTTTGAATATCACAATGATCCAGAAAAAACAAAGAGTTCTCGTGACCCTCTTGGTCGTGGTTGGACAACTTTGGGTGATGTTGGTTATCTCGATGCCGACGGTTTTTTGTATTTGACGGACCGAAAAGCTTTTATGATCATTTCAGGTGGAGTAAACATCTATCCACAAGAAGCTGAAAACATTTTGATCAATCACCCGAGCGTCGCAGACGTTGCAGTTTTCGGTGTGCCAAACGATGAGTTCGGAGAAGAAGTTAAAGCCGTCGTGCAACCCGTGCAGATGCCATCGACACATGAAGAAGCAGCCGAGCTTGAACGCGTTTTGAAAACTTTTTGCCGAGCATCGCTTGCCGATCTTAAATGTCCGCGATCGATTGATTTTCGAGAAGAGTTACCTCGCCATCCAACGGGCAAACTTTACAAACGTATTCTCAAAGATGAATACTGGAAGAATTCAGGTCGAGCGATTTAGCCCCGCTTGCGAGTTATCGAACCATGTCGACTCACCCGTTTCTCAAACACTCAACGCCAATCGCGTTTGCCCACCGTGGTGGAGCCAGCGATGCGCCTGAAAACACAATGCCAGCATTCCAACGAGCAATTGATTTGGGATACATATATATGGAGACTGATGTGCATGTAACGCTCGACGGCGTCCTACTGGCATTTCACGACGACGATCTGTCGCGAACATGTGGTCGACCAGGAAAGATAAGCGAACTCGAATACTCAGAGGTTTCACATGCCAGAGTTAACGGCATTGAGCCGATCCCGTTGCTTGATGATCTTCTTTCGACTTGGCCGAATGCGCACATCAATATTGACTGTAAATCTGACCAAGCACTACAACCGCTTGAAACCAGACTCGCCCGCGGCGATCTATTTGATCGAGTATGCATTGGCTCTTTCAGCGATAAGCGTCTCAATCATTTGCGAGAAGTATTTGGCGACAAACTTTGCACTTCAATGGGTCCGCGTGATGTCACAAAATTACGTCTCGGAAGTTGGGTCAAAGCGACGAGCAAGTTTCGCAACATTCATGCAGCACAAGTACCAGTAAGCCAGGGTCCACTGACGATCGTTGATCAAAAGTTTATTGACGCGGCCCACCGGGCAGATCTTCAGGTTCACGTCTGGACCATTGATGACCCCATTGAGATGAAGCGATTACTTGATTTAGGCGTTGATGGCATTATGACAGACCGGCTCGAAATCTTAAAGAATGTGATGCTAGATAATTCGTGTTGGCACGCCAACTAAGGTAATCTGAGCCAATGAGAGTAGACGCAAATTTCTTTTGCACCGTTCCGATGGATGACGCGGGCAAAGTCGCACCGACCAAGCGGCGGTATGGCAACGACAGTGTGATTGAGTGCTACAAAAACTTGGTGTCGTGGGCCAAGACCGCCGAAGAAGTCGGCATTGACACAATGTGGCTGACCGAACATCACTTTCAATATGAAGGTTACGAAGTATTGCCAAACTTGATTTTGTTTGGTCAACACTTGACGAGTGTGACTAAAAATCTTCGTCTTGGTCAAATGTTCAATGTCCTTCCGCAATGGCACCCACTACGACTTGCTGAAGACTTCGCAATCGCCGACATCGTCACTGGCGGCCGAATGGAGTTCGGTATCGGTCGTGGCACAGTGCCGCGTGAAGCATGGAGTCTTGGCACTGTCGTTGCGTCTGGCGACAACGCGATGAGCGCAGAGCATGACCGCATCAACCGCGAAGTGTTCGAAGAAAGTATCGAGATAATCAAACTCGCTTGGTACAACGAGCGCTTTTCATATCGTGGCAAACACTTCGTGTTTCCCCCAGATGATATTCCTGATCGCGGTAGTTATGTCGACGATTTAACTTTGATTCCTAGGCCGTTGCGAACTATCGATATCTACCAGCCGGTTACATCGCCAGAGACAATTGAATACGTACCGAGAGTTGGTCACAAAGCCGTCTACTGGTTGCAAAATGCTGACAGTCAAAAGCAAAAGTGGGATCGCTACGCCGCAATACGCGCCGAAGTTGGTACACCGGTAGCACCTGGTGAAGACCGAATGTTGGTGATCAATATGCACACAGCAAAGACTCGTGAACAAGCAATGATCAAAGGCAAGCCAGGGCACGACGAGTTCGCTAACTTCCTTTCGCCTTACGGCAGATTTTCGTCTTATCGAAACCCTGATGGCACCAAGGTTGCGTTTAACCACTGCCCTACGGTTCAAGAATCAATCGACCAGAAAATTCAAATAGTTGGTTCTTTTGATGATGCAGTTGACACGATTGGTTTTTGGCGCGACTTACTTGATCTCAAACATATTTGTTTCTTTTTTGACTATCCGGGTGTTTCTCGCGAAGAAATGAACGAACAAATGCATTTTATGAAAGATGAAGTTTTTCCGCGCTTGGGTGAAAAAATTGAACGTCGAAAACTGCCAAATCTTGAACCACTGATTTAATAATTCCCCGTGCAGATTAGAAATTGTCGGCTTGTTGACAAACCAGGTCACTTTTTTGATGTAACTGTCACGGGCGAAAAGATTTCGGCTATTACTTCTTCCTCAGAATATGTACTTAGCGATACACAAGACCAGGAAGTCATTGACGGCAAGGGCGCGCTATTGACTACATCACTTGCCGAACCGCACGCACATCTTGACAAGGCCTTTTTGTCTGAGCGAGTAGCCAACCCCACTGGTGATTTGATGGGCGCGATCAACGCGATGGAAGCAAACCGACATTTGATGACGATAGATGACACGATCTCACGCGCAGAACGTGCAGTGCGATTGATGGTTTCTCATGGCGTAACAGCGATTCGAACCCATGCTGATGTCACCGAATGGAATTCACTTGACGCTATTGAAGCATTAACTGAAGTACGAAACCGCACCCGAGACATTGTTGAGATGCAGATCGTTGCGTTACTCGGCTGGCCACTTTCAGGAGATCTCGGTAACGCGAATCTCACACTTGGTAAAAAAGCAATAGAACTCGGTGCTGACATTCTTGGGGGCTGCCCGCATCTTGATGTAGACCCTGTCGGCGCAAATATCGCACTTTTACGACTGGCCACAGAACTTGGTTGTGCACTCGATTTGCACACTGATGAACACACCGATGCCCATCGAGTTTCGCTTGAAGATCTTGCCGAGCGTGTCATGGCTACAAAGTTTGCTCATTCGGTAACAGCTAGCCACTGTGTCAGTCTCGGTATGCAAACAGAAGATGCTCAACAACGAATCAGCGAAAAAGTCGCTCAAGCAGAAATTGGAGTAGTTGCGTTACCTCACACCAATCTATTTTTGCAAGGTCGCGAAAACATAACCGCACCGCCCCGCGGGCTTACAGCAATATCTAAGTTGCGCATGGCGGGAGTCCGTGTTGCAGCCGGTGCCGACAACTTGCAGGATCCGTTCAATCCACTTGGCAGCGGTGACCCACTTGAAACTGCCGCACTGTTGGTTCTCGCTGCGCATCAATTACCCAGCGATGCTTTCGATGCCATATCGAACACAGCAAAGTCCGTCATCGGCGCGGCGCAATCGCATCTGAATATTGGCGATCGTGCAGATTTGATGTTGACACTGGCAGAATCACTGCGAGAAGCAATTGCCAATCGTTCGGCTCGATCAATGGTCATGCACCGGGGCAGACTCACCCAATTAACAAGGAATTAACCAAAATAAGTTGCCACTTTTTTGTTTAACAGTAAATCTTCAACTATTGTTTCCGTGTGGCAGGAGCGCTCGCATTCAATAATGTCGGCATGACATTTCCTGACGGGACGAGAGCCCTTGGCGGAGTCTCATTCGAAATCAATCCAGGTGAATTTGTCACCGTTGTTGGGCCATCAGGGTGCGGTAAATCTACCCTTCTACGAATCGCTTCAAATCTTGAAACAGAAACCGAAGGCAAGTGCGAAGTTGATCGCAACAGTATTGGCTACGTATTTCAGGACGCAACTTTGTTGCCTTGGCGAACAGTTCGAAAAAATATTGAACTAATTGCCGAATTGCATGGCATAGCTACAAACGAACGCACCAAACTCGCCCAAGATGCAATCAATCTTGTTGGCTTAACAGGATTTGAAGATAAATATCCAAGACAGTTATCGGGTGGAATGAAAATGCGTGCTTCACTCGCCCGCTCACTTGTTATGAAACCAGAAGTATTCTTGTTCGACGAGCCATTTGGAGCACTTGACGAAATAACCCGCGAACGGCTCAACGACGAACTGTTGAGATTGTTTCAACTTGAAGGTTTCGCGGGTTTGTTCATCACTCACTCAATCGCGGAAGCGGTTTATATGTCGACAAAAGTTCTTGTTATGTCAGCACGACCAGGGCAAATTGTTGGAAGTTTCGATATACCTTTCGAATATCCGCGCGCCCATTCGTTGCGTTACGAGCCAAAGTTTGCCGAAATTTGTGGCGAAGTTTCTCTCGCTCTTCGCGGAGCACTCGTATGAGTGGATCATCTTTAAAAGTCACAAACACGATTGATCAGGCGGCGCCGCCGAGTTTGCGCATTGATGACGCCCCTCGAGAAACGAGCGAGCGGAATCTTTTCAGTGATTTCGCCGGGCCAGTGATTGTATTTATTTTGTTCATCGGCTTTTGGTATTTACTCTCAACAAAATTGTTGCCACCACAAAAGCGATTTTTGTTGCCAACCCCACACCGTGTAGTTGACGAAGGTTTTCTCACTTGGTCGGCCGGAACACAACGCGGACTAAAACCAATCCTGATATCACTATGGGACTCAGTCAAGGTTGCGGTGATCGGGCTGTTCATTACCATCATCATCGGTACTGCCCTAGCGACTTTGATGGCAACGCGCCGTTGGATGGAGCGAGCCACTTGGCCATATCTTGTTGCATTGCAGTCTGCTCCGATCTTGGCGATGACGCCACTGATTCGAGCCCTAATTGATGGCATTCAGTTGCAGCGCATTCTTGTAGTTGTATTGATTGCTTTCTTTCCGATTGTCAACAACACTCTGTTTGGTTTGCTTTCTGTCGATGCCAGCCAACATGAGTTATTTACGCTTCACGGAGCAAGCAAATTAACTCGACTTCGTAAATTACAATTTCCAGCGGCAATGCCAAATATTTTTGTCGGCCTTCGAATTTCCGCTGGGCTATCCGTAATTGGTGCGGTCGTTGGAGACTTCTATTTCCGACAGGGCGGCGTTGTCGGTATCGGCGCGCAAATTGACATTTATCGTGGTCGCCTCTGGGGTGCCGAGCTTATTGCGGCGATAATTTTGGCAAGCATATTTGGTCTAATTGTTTTCATTCTGTTTGGACTACTGTCAAAAGTTGCAATCGGCAAATGGCATACGACCACCAGAGGCCGATAATCACATTTGACGAAAAGTAAATTAATAAGCAATACGAAGTAAGTAAAAATGAAGGATAATGAGTTGAAATTAATTACATTCAAATACACAAGCTAGTCAAATTAGACAACAAGGAGAAAAAAATGAAACGGAAAATTTCAGCGCTTTTAGGTTCGCTGTGTTTAGTCGCTCTTGCCGCATGCGGTGGAAGTGATGCAGTAACTGAGGAGGTCACAGAAGAAACAACTGCCACAGAAGTAGCAACCACCGAGGTTGCATCACTTGCTGGCGTTTGCCCAGACACAATCACTTTCCAGACTGACTGGAACCCAGAATCAGAACACGGTTTCCTTTACAACTTGGTTGGCGATGGTTACGAAGTTGATGCTGCTGGCCTTCGTGTCACTGGTGCGCTCGTATCAAAGGGTCAAGACACCGGTGTAAAAGTGCAGGTTCGCGCAGGTGGACCAGCCGTAGGTTTCACTTCACCGACATCGTTGATGTACTCAGACCCAGATATTTTTCTAGCTTTCGTGAGTACAGACAGTGCAGTTCAAGAATCCGGTGAGTTTCCAACAATGACTGTTGTGGCTCCGTTCAATATCAACCCACAAATAATTATGTGGGACCCAGCAACGTACCCAGACGTCAAAACAATTGCAGACCTCAAGGCAACTGGTGCGAAGGTTCGTTACTTCGGCGGTGCTGCATACATGGAGTACTTCACAGCAAATGGAATTCTTGATTCAAAGCAAGTCGACGGAAACTACGACGGCACACCTGCCAACTTCGTAGCTGACGGTGGCAAAGCTGCTCAACAAGGTTTCGCAACTTCAGAGCCGTACTACTATCAGAATGTTCTCACTGACTGGGCAAAACCAGTTGCATTTCAAACGATCCACGAAGCAGGCTGGACGGCATACGCACAGTCACTTGGTGGAAAGCCAGATGTAGTGGCAGCCAACAAAGACTGCTTGAAACTTCTTGTTCCAATTATTCAGCAATCACAAGTTGACTACGTAACAGACCCAGCCCGTGCAAACGCATTGATCTTGGATCTCGTTGGTCAATACAACAACGGTTGGTTATATGACGCGGGTCAGGCTGCAGCAGCAGTTGAACTCGGTCTCTCCAATGGCTTGATTGCAAACAGCCCAGACGGCACATTGGGAAGCTTTGACATGGACCGCGTAACAGCGTTCATTGCATCTGCTGTTCCTGTTTACGAAAAGATTGGCGCAAAGATGAAGGAAGGTCTTACCGCCGCAGACATCGTGACAAACGAATTTATTGATCCAACAATTACGTTGCCTTAAATCTAAATTAAGCTAACTGATATCTCGGAGGGCGTTCGCGCCCTCCGAGAGTCATTTACAGGCTTAATTCATTAATTGATTAGAATCTGAACGATGCGATTTCAAATTCGGTTTAAGAATTACGCACTATTTGCCGAATCAAATCGTAAAAACTGCGCCGATTTGGTATGACTACTGATCTGAGCAAAACTTCACCAGAGGTAGCTGAAACTAATTCTCTACGTGAGATTTTTCTGTTCTGTGCGGTTTTGCTTGTCGAAATTTATTGTCTCGCAGTCTCATTTGGTGGACCATTCTTTGAAGTCGGATATTTCTTACTAGTCGTTATCAGCCAAACATTCGCAGGTGCTTACATCTGGGCTCAACTACGACAATCAGACGAATCTCTGCCACTACCCGAACTTCTTGCAATGGGTTTTGCTATTGGAAGTGCCAGCGCCGCAATCTCTCAGTTAATAATCAGAGATCTACTTGGCATTCGACTCTTTCTTTCACCACTCGTGCCGATAATCGGTGTTGCAATCTGGCTGATCACGAAACGCAACTTTCAATTACCCGTGAAAGTAACTCACGCATCTACCAACACCCTGATCTGGCTGCTCTTCCCGGCCCCACTCGCCCTAATGACGTATTCAATGTATCTTTTACCAGTTTTTATCGCTCCGATGTTGCTAGTGGTTTATATTGCTCAGCGAAAAGGAAGATTGCCGAGGAAGATAACAAGAAATCTATTTGCGGCTGTTTCTCTGTGCATGTTATTTGGATCATTAGCGCACTGGACATTGAACAATATTCATAGCAGTTCCGAAATCGGCATTGACGCGTACGCCGACGACATCAGATTTGATGTCGTGCAATCTATTGGATTCGCAAAATGGGGCATCAACACCAATATCGAACTTGTCAATACTTCCGAGGCGTATTACAAAATCTCGCACCTATGGCTGGCCCCGATAATGAATTTTGATGGACAATCTCTTATGAATGTGAGCATCACAATATTGCCAATATTCGTAATTTTGATGATAGGTCTAGCTCTCTATGCGATCACCATGCAAATGAGCAAAAATCAAAGAGCAGCAGGTATAGCTGCATGTTTCTTTTTCGCTCAATCTGATTTCAACCAAAGTTTTTCTGTAAATCTACGATCAGTTTGGCTGCTTGGTAGTTTATATCTAATTGTTTCCGGAATTCTCGTTTTAAAAATAGTCAAAGTTAATTTAGTTGAACACAGTATCTTGTTAACATTCGCTGCATTTATTTTGGCCGGAACGAGAATCTTTTTCGCCCCGTTTATAATCGCGACGGTATTCCTGATACGACATCAAATCAAGCCGACAATCAAAGCATTTGTTATAAAAAATATCCCAATCGGATTCTGGATTTTAGTGGGACTATCAATCGCAATATTTTTGTTTTCGCTGGGCAAAGGCTCAACTCAATTCGCTTCGATGATTATTTCTGCCGCGGACTGGCCGGTTAGTCAAACTGATACTCTAAATTTTGTTTTACGGACGACAATGCCGAGAATCGGACTAATTATTTTGCTCATCATATTTCTCAGAAAATATCAAAGATGGCGACTGTATGTTTTAACAGCCAGCGCAATTTTTGTGTTAATCCAGTTTTTTTCTCCTCGAGTATTTGCTTTCGATAATTATGTTTTAGTTCCATTCAGCATGATTCTTACACCCGTATTTTCAATTGTTATCGAAGATATCTGGACGCAGATTAGAGAAATTAGTTTCAATACTTCATTCCTATTTTCAACTGTATCAATTGGATTATTTTTAAAAATCTCTCGCGATGCGGCACGTGATGAACTCAATTACAACAATTTCTTAAAAAATCTAGTCGTAGGTGTGTTAACTAATGAATACCTGATTAATTTATCGCTCTTGATATGTTGTGCATTTTTAACTGTTTTATTCACAATAAAACAGCGAACAGGGGCCAAAAATTTTCGTTTGCCAATATTGGTCGTTACGTTATTTCTATGCAGTATCGGAGTACAAATAGGTGGACTTGTTAGACCACTTACAGAATACGTTAGGTATGACGAGAAGTTCTGGGGAGGCGATCGAGACCCGCTTCTAGATCGTTGGGACGATGATGTTCTTTTATCTGGTCTAAGACAAGTAAATTCACTCAGCTTAGAGAACGATGTGATAGCAAGTAATTTTGGTTTGAGTCGCACAGTTGGCTTCACCGATGGAGTTCGGTCTCAAATTTATGTAGAGCGTAGATTTTTGATCTCTGGACGGTACAAACACTTTAATGCGTTTCCGCTCGTGTATACAGAGAGTTATCAAGCTAATTCAAATCAAGACACAAAGACCAATGACTTTGTCGAGATGCTTAGAGAGCGAATGGATACGTCGATGGATTTTCCGAATTATCCTTCGCATGATTTACTGGCGAATATGCAAAAGGAAAATGTGAAGTGGTTTGTAGTTGATTTAGGAAATACGCCGTTGCGAGATTGGGAGCCGTGGGCTACGACGCGATTCATGAACGATAAGGTTGCGATACTTGAGTTGGCACAAGCGCCGGTGCCTAGTAACTAATTGATATCTCGGAGGGCGTTCGCGCCCTCCGAGAGTCATTTACCGAAGTTGAAGGTTGAGATTTCGCCGAGCGCTTCGCTGAAGTTCTTGACTGCAGAAGCGAACATTTGAGCACCGAGTTCGGCGGTGGCGTGAGTCGGGTCACCGATGTGCCCCTCTACGAAAAAATCATTAGATAGCCACCCGAAACTAACCGAGCCTCCGAAGCGCACATGCTTGTTCATCGACATCTTTTCAGGCACACGGCGCACGGCCTTAGACATATCAACAAGATCTGGTCGCAAGTGCAACATCACCGATGTCTCATCTGTTCCACCGTGAATTCCCATTCCGAGTTCGCTTGCCGCTGACTCTCCGCCTTGATCGGGTGGCATTGATGGATGCGCGGTAAAGGTCTGTAATCCATAACTTAGACGCAATTCACGATTGACAACATTTAACAACGCCGAGTTTCCACCAT
>JBILAG010000024.1:0-23850 GCA_044354345.1 Ilumatobacteraceae bacterium
CAGAGTTAGCGCAAGATTTTCTTAAGCGAGGAATGTATTTAGTTGGTGGTGGAGCACTTCTAACTGGGATGGGAGAGCGCATCGCAATGGATACGAACGTTCCCGTCATACTTTCAAATGATGCGCTTGAGGCCGTAGTTCTCGGTGCTGGTCATTGCATCGAAAACTTCTCTGAGTTGCGTTCGTTATTTATGGACTCACGCCGAGATCGAAGTGAGTAAGAGAGTTAATTAACTAGTCGTGTAAGTCCTTCTTGCACAACGGTGACCACTAGTTCACCAGACTCAGCAAATATTGAGCCGCTAGCGATGCCGCGGGCGTTAGATGATGAAATTGCAAGTTGGTCGTAGAGCAACCATTCATCGGCTCGAAACGGTCGATGAAACCACATAACATGGTCGAGACTTGCCATTTGGACTCCTTGATCAGTCCACGAGCGACCATGCGGTAGAAGTGTGGTGTCAAGCAGAGACATGTCGCTTGCATAAGTAACGATGCATGCATGAAGTACCGGGTCATCCGGAAGTTTTCCATCAGCACGCATCCAAAGTCTCTGCCCCGCACTCACCTTCTTTTTTCGCGAGATCGGATCAGAATCGATATATCGCAAATCAATTGGTCTTGGGCGATCGTACCAATCACCCATTTGCTCTTTATAAGGTTCCATTCTTTCTTTGAAGTCTGGAAGTGTTTCGGCTTTTGGTAAATCACTTGGCATTGAAATGTAATGTTCCAAACCTTCTTCATGAATTTGAAAACTTGCCTGCAAGTTAAAAATTGCTTTGCCATGTTGAATTGCAATCACACGACGAGTTGTAAAACTTTTGCCGTCACGAATGCGATCGACTTCGTAGAGAATCGGCACAGTCGGATCGCCAGGCCGCAAAAAATATGCGTGTAGAGAATGAACATGCCGTGATTTGTCGTCAACTGTTCGAGATGCAGCAATTAACGCTTGGCCAGCAACTTGACCGCCAAAAACTCTCTGCCGACTTTCGTCGGGCGATACACCACGAAAAATATTTACCTCGATAACTTCAAGATCCAATAATTTTATGAGGTCATCAAGTGGTGATTGCACTGCTCTATTCTGACATGTAATTATTGTTGTTCACTTGACTCAAGATTTCTTCTGTTAGTCGTAGGTCACAGGTACGATTAAACGAGTGAGTATCGTCTGGAACGCACATCAAGTTAGTGCTGGACTTGATGAGATCGAAATAGCGAGACCCGCCTTATTTGATCGAGTCAAAAAGCTCTTAGACGACTACCACGGGGTAGTGCGCTCTGAACGGTATTACGACATTTTGTTGGGTGATTTTGTCGAACGTTATTTGCATCTCGTGTACGTTGCAATGCGAGATTTGAAGTCAGAAATTGAATCGCTTACAAAAACTGGTTCTAGTGAAGTCAACTCTTCAAAAGTCAATTTTCAAACTATTCGGACGACTCTTGAATTCTTTTCGGATTATCCAAAGTTGCCGACACAGACTTTAAACACTTTGCGCGCGCTAACTAAATTTGGAACCCATGGAGTGCTGGTTTCAAGAGATCAAATAGTAATTAAAAATGCAGTGTCGGGTGGGCGCCGTGACAAAATCATTGTGCGCTTATTGCGCGTATTGAGATTTGCGAAATCGGCACGAGTTCTCTTCGTAAGACCATTTTCAGGGCGAATTCCGCTTTCGTGGATTGGTGCGATGGCTTCGTGGCGTTCGTGGGCCGCGCATGACGAATTACAAATCAAATACTCTGTTGCGGTTTCGCCAGACAGTGAATGGCGAGAAAGCAAGATTTTAAAAATTGATGAAGATTCTTCACTTTCCGAAGTAAGTTGTGCGTTAATTAGCGTCTTTCTTCCCGCGTCATTAGTTGAAGCATTTGAGCCAATTCGACAACTCGTAGTTGAAGCTCGGCCAAGTCGACCCGATCATTTATATTCGTCACAGTCTTTGTGGACCCATATTGAATTCAAAATTTTGGCTGCCGAGTGGTGCGAACTCGGCACAAAGTTGCACTACCACCAACATGGCGGCTGGTATGGGTTGGATGATTTGCATGTAGGCGAGCAATTTGAATGCAGAGTTTCCGACTTTTATTACACGTGGGGCTGGAGTCGTGGCGATAAGCACACGCACATACTTTCACCATTAATTATTTCACCGCGAAGTCAGAAAAAATCTTGCGACTCGCTGATTTGCTTTGATCAGCCGCAGCAAATATATCGGTTGCAGTACTTTCCGTTGCCGGGCACGCTGCAATCAATGTATGAACAAGTTTCTGAGTTTACAAAACTACGTGAAAGCAAAACTGATTTAAAGATCAGAATGTTTCCCGGTGATTATGGAAACGCACAGCGTCAAGCGATCGTCACTGCTAGACCTGATGCTCAGTTCGGTAACAGTGGTGACATTTTTGTTCAGTATTCAGTCAGCCGAATCGTCTTTCACAGTTATTTGGGCACTTCATGGCTCGAAACGTTAGGCATAAATACACCAACGATTTGTTTCTATGATCCAGATGCATACAAGTTCAGGTCTGATGCCAAACCTCTAATTGATGCACTTACTCAAGTTGGAATCCTGCACACTTCTGGTAAAAGTGCAGCAATACATGCCAACAAAATTGATGGAAATGTTCAAAGCTGGTGGCTCTCAACAGATGTTCAGTTGGCACGGAGAAACTTCACCGAGAAATTCGCAAACTTTTCGACCGAATGGAAGTCGCAGTGGCATCGCGAATTCAGTGAATTACTAAAGTCATAACAAGACTGTGATGGACAAATTTTTAAGAGTTGAGGCATTAGCGACTAAAGGTTTCATGCCTGCAGATGAGGGCGATGCGCTTTATCTAGCAGCATGTGCCGCTTGTCGAGAGTTGCCAAAGTTGCCGATAATTGAAATCGGAACTTATTGTGGGCGGTCGACTGTTTGGCTTGGTGCTGCTGCACGAAAGTATCAAACCAAAGTTTTTGCGATTGATCATCATTTTGGTAGCGAAGAAAATCAGCAGGGCTGGGAGTGGTTCGACGGGTCGTTGCTTGACACAACAACCAATCAATTAAACACTTTGCCGAGTTTGGTAGCGACTCTGCGGCGAACGAAGCTTTCTGATGTTGTAATTCCGATTGTGGGCGAGTCGAAAGTTATCAGCAGTCAATGGTCGGCAAAGTTGGCTTTTTGTTTCATCGATGGGGGACACGGTGATGAACCAACTCGCAGTGATTATTTAAATTGGGTTCCGAAAATTGCTGTTAATGGATTTTTGGCAATTCATGATGTATTCGCAGATCCCAAAGATGGGGGTCAAGCACCATATAAATATATTTACAAGGCTGCACTTGACTCTGGCGAATTTGCTGAAGTGTCAGCAACTGGTTCGCTTAGAATTTTGAAGCGAATTAAAATATCGGGTTAGTAACTATCTAATTCGTCGTAACGAAAAATTCGTGCCGCTGGTGATATTTCGCCAAGTGAATCAGCCGCTAAAATTATTGCTGCCCCGGTGTATGCAGACCGCTCATCAACTGGAAATACAACTTTATTCGGGTACACAAGTCCAGTTAAATACGATCCGTCAACTGTTCGATGTTGAATAGTTGTGTTCAAAAGATACTGCGCGGTATCAAAGTCACCGATTGCGGAATACGCGAGTGAACACTCGGCAGTTTCCGAAGCCGTCACCCACGGTTCATCACTCACACAGCGAACCCCAAGTTCTGGCATCACGAATGTATTCCATTGTTCTGCAAGTCGAGACTTCGCAGCATCACCAGTTAACGCTCCTGTGAGCACGGGGTAGTACCAGTCCATCGCCCAACGATCTTTGGGCTCAAATGCATCTCGATCATTTTGAATTACTAAATCAATTTGTGCCGCGGCTTCAATCCATTCAGGCCTTGCCGTATTTAGTACGGCCGCAATTTTGCTGGCAGAAATTAGTGCATGGCGAATTGAGGAGCAACCTGTTAGCAATGCATAGTCCCACGGTTTTGCGTTCTCTTCTCGGGCCCAAAGAATCGTGCCGTCATTGCGTCGCATTTTAAGAACCCAAGTCATTGCGCTTTCGAGCATTGGCCAAAAATGTTTTAATGTCGCTAGATCTTGCGTACACAACCAGTGATGCCAAAGCCCTGTGCCGATGTAGGCACAAACATTGCTATCAAGTTTCGTCTCTTCAACTTTGCCATCACTATGAAAATAGTTATACCAAGAGCCGTCGGTTCGTTGAGTTGTCCTCAGCCATTCATAAGCAAGTTGAGCATTGTCGTGACGACCCATAACATCGAGCGCCATTGCTGTCTCAACATGGTTCCATGGGTCGCAATGGCCATTCTCGAACCATGGGATCATTCCATTTGGAAGTTGAAGTTTTGCAATTGAGTCAGCAGTCAACGAGAGCTCGTCAAGCGTTAGTGGGTCTGCAGTTTTCGCCGAGATATTTCTCGCAGAAAAATCATTCGGCATTTTATTTGTTGACTTTTAGTGGCTTTTTTGCGTAAACAACGTAGCTCTTGCCGATTGCCGGGCTGAGTGCACGATCAAGTGCACGAGTAATTAGTGGCGCAGAGACTATGTCCCATTCAAGAAACTTTTTGTACAGCCCAACTGCTTTGTTGTCTTCACGTTGTGGGCCAACCGCACATCGCAACCACCAGTATGGCGAATGCAACCCGTGTGCTTTGTGTGACTTACCGACCTCAAGCCCTGCTCGCGAAAGTTTTTTACGCAGTTCACTACTTCGATAAATTCGTACGTGGCCACCTTTGACAAACGGTGCGTGGTACTCATCAGAAAGTGCCCAATTTATTTTTTCAGGAAACCACGATGGCACAGTTGCCGCGAGCACACCTCCAGGGCGTAAAACTCGAACGAGTTCGCTTAACGCCGCTGTGTCATCGTCAATGTGTTCTAGAACTTCAGAAGTCACGATGCAGTCAAATGTTGCATCGTCAAATGGCAGACATGTCGCATCACCACGTAGCACTCCCGTAAATGAACTCGGGTCAAGTTCGCCTGCTTGATACATTGCCGCAAATGTTGCTCGAGTGGTTTCGACTTCTTGCTCCGCATAGTCAAGTGCGATCACACGCGCTCCACGGCGAGCAGCCTCAAATGCATGCCGGCCAAATCCAGTACCAGCATCTAGAAATGCATCACCTGGTTTTAGATTTAGCTTGTCAAATTTAATCGTCAGCATCTCAAGTGCTTTGTCGTTTTGCAAGTTTTCGTTGGTTATCAGGCATCGACAAGACTTCGCGATATTGATCTACGGTTAATTGTGCGCAATGTCGCCATGACCATCGCTCAGCAACTCTTGCACGTCCAGCTAGCCCAATTTTTTCGCGCAACTGTTTATCGTCAAGTCCGCGCCGAATTGTTGCAGCAAGTGCATCTGCATCTCCAGCGACACATGATAAAACCGTTTCACCGTCAATGCCTGTGACTTCAGGTAGAGCACCACCTGTGGTTGCAACCAAACATATACCTGTGCTCATTGCTTCAATCGCCGGAAGACTAAACCCTTCGTAGAGGCTTGGCACAACCGCGAGTTCGCTTTGTGCGTATAGCTCGACAATTTCTTCATCGGTTACACCTGACACAAAACTTATGCAGTCTTGCAGTCCGAGTGATTTGATTAGATCAGCGCTTGCTCCAGCTCGAGGTTTACCGATGATTGTTAAATGAATCTCTCGCTCGGTGCGAAGCTTTGCAACAGCCTCAAGCAAAAATGATAAACCTTTCAATGCCACATCGGCAGACGCTGTCGTAATTAGGTGAGCAGCCTTTCTTGTTATAGATGCAATCGGCTTGAATAAATCTGGATCAACACCAACCGGCACAAGTCGCATTCGATCTTTTGATACGCCCATATCAGTGTGAATGTCGTTGATTGAGTTTTCACTCACAACAACTACGCGTGGCATCTTGCTTGCGACACGGCCTTGCATCCACACGAACGAATACCAACGACCAATAGCTCTGCGTTTCCACCAAGTTGGTGTGTGGGCCATCTCGAGTGCTCGATCTTTAGTTATCGGATGATGCAAAGTGACAATTGTCGGAATAATTTTTTCGATTTTCAATATTCCTGATCCAAGACATTGATTGTCGTGAACCAAGTCAAAGTCATTTATTCGCTCGCGCAATACTTGGTGGGCACGCATGCTGAAAGAAAGTGGTTCACCAAATGTGCCCTTCAGAAAAAGCGCAGCCTCAACAAAGTTTGGCCATGTGTTTAACTCCCAATAAGCTGGAAATCGCCCAGGGTTGTGGTCGTTGAAGATATCTAGGCTGGGCAACTTGTGTAGCTGAACTCTCTCATCTAGAACCGGATATGGCTGACCACTAAAAACTTCAACATGGTGACCTAAGTCAGTTAAAGCTTTTGTTAGATGACGTGAGTAAACGCCCTGTCCACCAACATGAGGTTTACCACGGTAAGTAAGGTATGCGATTCGCAACGGCCCGTTGACATCAAACGGTTTCGACATTATTAAATCCTACCGTTTGGTATTTGGGCAATCTATTAGCGAACCAACTGCACACCTGTTCTATAGTTCGCTAATTACAAGCCTCATAAATCGGGTGAGTGGAGTATCACGAGTGATTATCAGCGGTTCAATGTTGAATCCATCGGGCGGTCCAGATTGAGGCTCAACGCATATTGCGTGTTGTGGTTCGTCGTATACAACCCAGTGAGAGCAGTCGGTTTCAATTTCGAGTCGAACTTTGTCAGCAAAATTGAGATTTGGTGAACTTAGCGAACCCGAAAAACAATCGTCGTATGGTCCCGCCGGCGGTGCGATTTTTTCTCCAGTGGGAATACCGAACTCGTCACGAAGATACATATGTGCAAATTTAGTTTCTAATGTGCACGGTCTAGCAAACCATGGGTGCCAGCCGACTTGCGCTGGCATTGAGGCGTCATCAGTCTCAACCATCAGTCGAAATTCGATCACGTCGTCAATCACAGAAATAGTCTGAGTAGCTTCACCAGCGAAACCCCAGTTGGCTCCAAGATCAATTTTCATTGCAACGCTTGAAGAACCAGAGTCGATTAGTTTCCATGGTCGATCTAAAACAGTTCCATGAATTGCATGAGGATGCATATTGATTTCAAGTTGATGTTGTTTCGATTGATGCATGAAAACTCCATTACGAACTCGGCCCGCCCACGGTGCCATCGGGTAGCAACCCCACTTTTGCAGATTTGTTTCGTCGTTTTTAGTTATCAACAATTCTTGGCCGAAAGCGATGATCGACGACAATCGACCACCTGCATGTGGGCTAACTATACAGCGGACATTGTCGCTAGCGATAACGAGATCGTCAGAGGTCATTTTGATTTTTGGTGCGTCGCACTGGTCGGCAAAAAATTAAGCTAGTTATGAGCAAAATTATAAACACACCATCACCAAGATGTGAATAAATCGTTCGACCGTTATTTAGTGGAATATCTGCAACGATCACTTTTGCTTCTCCGATGCCAAGTCTTTGAGTGACTTCGCCCTGTGGAGTAATCACTGCACTAAAACCGGTAGTTGCTGCTTGAACCGTCCAACGACCTGTTTCACGCGCTCGAAGAGAGTTGGTTGCTAATTGTTGTGACTGCAAAATCGTGCCAGTGTAACTTGACCCATTAGTTGGATTTAAAAGAATTGTTCCACCAGATTCGACGCCGCTATTTGCGCGTCCAGCGAAAAAGGCTTCCCAAGATATAACTACCGCAACATTTGTCTGTCTTAGAGAAAGCATCGCTGGTTCTTGACCAGCAACGGCATCGCTTGGTATTTGATTTACTGGTGCACCAATAAATTCGAGAAAACTTCGTAAACCTAGAGGCACATATTCGCCAAACGGCACTCGGCGAACTTTGTCGTACCGCGATGTGATGCCACCATTTGGTTGCACAACGATTTGGGCATTGGTGAAACGATTCGTGCCAGCGTCCTCAGTGATGCCAACTACGAATTGAGCATCAAGTCTTTCTGCCTCATTCGCAATTTCTAAATACTCACGACTACTCGCAAATTTGGCGACATCAATCACGTTTTCCGGCCACAAAACAATGTCTAGTTTGCTTTGTGGTTGCAAAGTTTTGGTGACCTTTAAATGTCGATCAAACGCATCACGTGCGCTCGCATTAATTGCTAGTACACCTTGTGGTCCGCCACCCTGCACTGCTGCGATGCGCAGAGTCGTATTTGTTTTATTAATTGAATTGAAACTCTGTCCAAAAATCTGCAAAACAATTAAAAGCAATGAAATAATCGCAACTGGTTGGCGACTTTGGCGTCTATTGAAATAGCCAACAATGCAAGCCGCGGTTTGTAAAACGAACCATGTCACGAGAATCGGCCCACCGATTGAACTGATATCAGCAAGCCGAGTTGGCGAAATCGCAATTGGCAATGTAGCTAGCGGAACACCCCCAAACGGAATTGAAAACCGCAAGACTTCCGCCAATGTGTGAGCGATTGGTTTAGCGAACAATGGTGAGTTGAAACGTGAACCGATGAGTTCGGCCACGCCATGAAAACTTGCGAATAAAAGCGCTACAACAAAGTATCCCGGTGCTGTTAAAAACCACATCCAACTCATACCAAGTGCAAACCAAGCAAAGCCAAAGATAAAACCGATAAGAAATTGTTCGTATGAGTTTTGAACAATTTTTGTTATTTGAAAAAATAGTGCACAACCAAAAATAGACAACGGCCACCATCCCCAAGGCGGAAGTGAGAATCCGACTATTAGCCCGGCTACGAGAGCGAGAATAAATCGATTTAATTTATTTTTGAAAAGTTTTGCACTAGTCATCTAAACGGATCTTCAATTCGCATCAAAGACTCAAGTCTCTTGATGCGTTCTTCGGCTGGTGGATGCGATGAAACCATTAATGAACTTTTTGATACTTCATCAAAAAAGTACGAGTCAGTTTCAACTCGCGTCAACGCAGTCAATAGTTCGCGCCCAAAGCCCATTTGAACGACTCGCCTGTCTGCTTGAAACTCTGATCCGTGGCCAACTGCGTTACTTAGTGATTGTGCAACGACGAGTCCTGCCACAAATAGTGAAGAGACGACAGTCAGTGCCGCTGCAGTAAGCAAGCCAATGAGTCGAATAATTCTCAAGCGTGATCCAAAAGTATTTGTAATTGTTTCAGCAATAAATTGCAAGATAAATCCAATTTTCGCTAACAATAAAATCGGCATGCTCAGCCACTGCGCAATCGTTAGTGCAACAGTGTGCGAACCAAGATGGTGGCTCAGCTCATGTGCGAGAACACCGGTGAGTTCATTATTGTCAAGTTGGTTAACGGCGAACGATGAGACAACAAGTAGATGTCCGCCAGAAGCGAAAGCATTGATCTCTCCAGTATCAACGACTTTCAAAACAAAACTGTCAAGTGAAATGTGATTAGCTTTTGCCACTCGTCGCCATGCTTGATACAAAGTTGCGGCCTCTGTATTGTTCGGCTGTCGTGCGCCTAATAGACGCGCAAGAAATATTTTCTGCACAGATTTAGAAAACAAAACTATTCCCATTGCGATTGCTGCAAAGGCAAACAGTGAATATGAAACATCAGTAAAGCGCCAAAATGGAATCCAAAGTATTCCGATTGCGACAAGCCAGGTCGGAAACAGTGCAGCTACGGGTGCGAGTGAAGTGATGGCAGCCATTTCAACCTGACGCTTTGCACTTGTCACATATCAAGTAGACCAGCAGTAAGCCAGTGACAACAACTGTGATTCGAACGCGCTCTATAAACGTATCAATTCGCTCGGGTTAGCAAAAGGAATCTATTATGACGTCGGTGATTACTTCGCTTCCGAGTCCGTCACAAGGGTCTATTGAGATATTTATCCTTCGCTTTAATGCTTATGGGTTAATGATCGCGCTTGGCGTAGTCGCAGCAGTTTGGTTATTTAAGAAACGTTTGCTGGTGCATGGCGTGGGGCACCCAGATGATGCCGGTTCAATCGCGATGACGGCAGTACCGATCGGCATTGTTGGCGCTCGTGCATATCACGTGCTCACCGACATAGAAAGATTTCGTGGGCGCTGGTTTGATGTTGTAAAAATTTGGGAAGGTGGCCTAGGCATCTGGGGAGGAATTTTCGTTGGTGTGATTGCCGGAATCTTTGTCGCACGAAAACGCAAACTTGATATTGCTATTGGTTTAACTTGTGTAGCGCCTGGTCTGGCACTAGCGCAATCAATCGGTCGATGGGGAAATTGGTTTAATCAAGAACTTTTTGGAAAACCTACAACGTTGCCATGGGCGTTAGAAATTTCTGCTGCCAAAGCAAAGTCTGCAGGCTTTATGGCCGGAACCACATTTCATCCGACATTTTTATATGAGTCTCTTGGCTGCCTCGTTATATGTGTTGCCTTAATCAAGATTGATCAAAAATGGCGCCCGCGAAATGGGCGGATTTTTGCCTTGTACGTATCTGCTTATACGGTTTTGAGGTTTTTTGTAGAGTCATTGAGAGTTGACACAGCAAAATATTTTGGCGGTCTGAGATTAAATCAGTGGACATCAATCATTGTTTTTACAGTTGCTTGTGTGTATCTAATTATCGATCGGCTCGTAGAATTAGAGGCGTGGCCGAAAAGATTTCTCAAGAAACAGTAATTAAAGTTTCGCGTCTCGCTCGGCTGAGCTTGAATACAGACGAAGCAGAAAAAATGACAGCGCAACTCGCTGGGATGCTTGAACACTTTCGCGACATTGACGCTTTAGATCTTGCGGATGTTGAGCCGATGACGCAGCCTTATCCACTCAAGAACGTATTGCGGGAAGATGTCATTGCGCCATCGTTAGATCGCGATGAAGTTCTTGGCCAAGCACCCACTGCCGAGAGTGGACGCTTTCGAGTGCCACCAACTATTGGTTTTGACGTTTAACAAATGCAAAAGCTTGTCGAAATTGCATCTGGTGTTAGCGGTGGCACATTAAAAGCAAGTGACGTAGTTGAAGAATATTTGAAGCGAATAAGTGCCAGAGAATCTGAGATTCATGCTTTTAATTTGGTCACAGCAGAACAGGCGCGGCATGACGCCGAAAAAATAGATAGCGACGTCAAGGCTGGCAAAAAAGTTGGTGCGCTTGCTGGCGTGCCCATTGCATTGAAAGACAACATGTGCACGCGGGGAGTCGAGACAACTTGCTCTTCAAAAATCTTGCAAGGCTGGAAGCCACCATACGATGCAACTGTTGTTACTAAATTGCGCAACGCTGGCGCTGTTATTGTCGGCAAGACAAACCTCGATGAATTTGCGATGGGTTCAAGCACCGAGAACTCGGCGTTTGGCCCGACAAGAAATCCACATGACATCTCGCGTGTGCCAGGCGGATCAAGCGGTGGTAGTGCGGCTGCGGTCGCTGCAGGTTTCGCAGCAGCATCACTCGGCAGCGACACTGGTGGCAGTATTCGTCAACCGGCTGCGCTTTGCGGTGTCGTTGGTGTAAAGCCAACATACGGAACTGTTTCGCGGTATGGGCTAGTCGCATTTGCTAGCAGTCTCGATCAAATCGGTCCATTCACGAGTGATGTGCGCGATGCAGCGACTTTGCTCGAAACTATTTCGGGTCACGACCCGATGGACTCAACGTCGATTCCGCAACCTGCGCTATCGCTAGTTTCGGTTTTAGATCAGGGCGTTAAAGGTATGCGAGTTGGGCGAGTCACTGATTTGCCCGAAGGTTGTGAACCAGATGTACTTGAGCGTCTCGAAGCATCGTTTGATGCGTTGCGAAGCGCTGGTGCGACAATCGTTGATGTCAAGTTGCCGTCGTTGCAGTATTGCTTGACTGCCTATTACTTGATTGCGCCCGCGGAGGCCAGCAGCAACTTGGCGCGTTATGACGGCGTTCGCTTCGGCAATCGAGTTGATGCAGCGGATTTAAATTCGATGTATGCCGCAACTCGCGAAGCCGGTTTTGGCGAAGAAGTAAAACGTCGCATCATGCTCGGCACGTACGCATTGTCAGCAGGTTATTTCGATGCTTATTATGGCAAGGCGCTTAAAGTTCGCCGACTAATTTCAGATGACTTTGCGCGTGCGTACCAAAATGTTGACACGATTCTTACGCCAACTTCGCCGTCAGTGGCATTTAAGTTTGGCTCTAAAACTGACAACCCCTTAGCAATGTACTTGTGTGACGTGTTTACGATTCCGACTAACTTGGCTGGTCACCCAGCAATGAGTGTGCCATTTGGTTTAGGTGCAGATTCGATGCCCGTCGGTATTCAAGTTTTGGCTTCAACATTGGGTGAACAAGCAATGTTCAAAGTCGCAGCAGAACTCGAGCGTGCGTCGTGAGTGAAGTCGCAGCACTTCCTAACGGTTGGCAATTAATTGTTGGCCTTGAAGTTCACGTTGAACTCGCCACGAAAACAAAAATGTTCAGTGCAAGTGCAAATCGTTTCGGTGACGAGCCAAATACGAATATTGATCCAGTAACTTTGGGTTTACCTGGTGCCTTGCCGGTATTGAATAAACACGCAATTGAACTTGCAATGCGAATCGGTTTGGCGCTGAACTGCAAAGTTCAACCCTGCACTTTTCACCGCAAGAATTATTTTTATCCTGACTTGCCGAAGGCTTTTCAAATCACGCAATATGACCATCCATTGAACGTTGATGGTCATTTAATGTTGCCGGGCGATGTGTGCATAGGCATTGAACGTGCTCACCTCGAAGAAGACACCGGCAAATCAACGCACTTTGGTGGCGCATCCGGACGCATTCATGGCAGTGACTATTCCCTGATTGACTTCAACCGTGCTGGTGTGCCGCTCGTCGAAATTGTTTCACGTCCAGATATCCGAACTTCAGAGCAAGCCCGACAATATGTTGCCGAGTTGCGTTCTATTTTGTTGGCCGTTGGCGCAAGCGATGCAAAAATGGAAGAGGGGTCGATGCGTTGCGACGTTAATGTCTCGGTGCACAAACCCGGTACACCTTTTGGCACTCGTTGCGAGATAAAGAACGTCAACTCGATTCGCTCTGTTGGTCGGGCGATTGACTATGAGTCACGCCGACAAGTTGATTTAATTGAAAGTGGCGGCACAATTCGTCAAGAAACACGTCACTGGGATGACTCAACTGGTCGCACCGAAACATTGCGCACCAAAGAAGACGCTGACGACTACAGATACTTTTTAGAACCCGACCTTGTGCCACTTGTTCCCGATCCAGCATGGATCGAAGCGGTACGTGCGGCGTTACCAGTTTTGCCCGCGGCAAGACGCCAAGCATTGGCTGAACTTTGTGGAGTTGACAAAGATGGAGAATCAGCAATCGTCGTCGTTGAGCGCGGACAAGATGATTATGTTCGAGAGGTTATTTCTGCAGGCGGTGATGCGCGACGCGCAGTTATATATGTGCAACAAGCATTTGCTGAGCAGGGTGCATCGCCAAAAGTATCGGCGAAAGATTTAGCAGCACTTACAGTTTTAGAGCGCGACGCAAAAGTAACTTCGACTCAAGCAAAAACTTTGCTTACAGATTTAATCGAATCCGGTGGCGGTGATGTTGTGGCGATGGCGGCAAAACGTGGTTTTGAGGCGCTCGATACAAGTGCAGTTGAGGCAATGGTCGATGCCGCAATTGCAGCCGAACCTGGTGCTTGGCAAAAATATTGCAGCGGAGAAGAAAAAGCACTTGGTGCGTTAGTCGGCGCAGTGATGAAATCTTCAAAAGGAAAGGCCGACGGCAAAGTGATTACCGCACTTTTACAGGCAAGGCGTAGTTAATTTAACTATTTCGGTGGCAAGAAGCTCTGTTCCAACTGCGTTGATATGTGCTTGGTCTAAGAAAACACTGGGATTCGTTTGATTGAAAACGCTAGTTGACGACTCCATAAAACCTAAATCGCACATTTTACTAAATTCTCCGTAACCAATTTTGTAAAGAACGTCAAGCTTTTGACCGAAACTCTTTCTAAGTGCAACTTCGTAGTTGTTTGGATTTTGTTTAAGGTGGAGGACAGGCTCAAGTATTGCCTTAAATTTAAGATTTTTTGAAGTAGCCCATTCATTTATTTCTTCGAGAAGCTTAATTTTATGCTTTGCGGTGAGCTTTGAATGTTCCTTCCATCCATTTCGAGCAAGTGTTCGATGGATAATTCGAATCAGAAGCGATGTATCGCCGAGTCTTCTGATGATTTTTAGGATCACCGATTCATAATTTGAGTAGGTATCAAGTCCAACATCATTAATCCCGAATAGAAGCACAATTATGTCACCTTCATTAAACTTGTGCTCATCTGCTTGCATTCTGGCAAAGTTGTTTTCGACTGTGGCACCACTAACTCCATAATTTTGGACAGTTAGTGTCATGTTATTTTCTGAAAATATTTTCTGCACTATTGATGCTGTCGTTAAATGATTAGGTACTTCAAAGTTATGAAGAGTTGAACTTCCGAAAAGAAAATAATTGTGAGTAGAGAATTTTGGACTGAACAAAGTCGTCCTCAAATTGTCGTCTACTGAAAACAATCGTCCACTGCAGTTTTTCGCGACCAGATATCTATCACCCGATTTATTTGTCATTTTTATGCCAGACCTATCTTTGGTGAGATTTTGCATTTCAAGCCAAAATTCTTTTGTCAGATAGTCGCAATTCTTGTGAGGTTCAATACTAGATATTTTTTCGAAATCGTAGAATCGCGAACTCTGTGGTTTCGAATTTGGATCCCTGAACAATTTCCATTCATGCTGTTGAAATCTTAAGTAAAACTCTGATGCCAGAAGTGCGACCGAAATCAGAAGAACAATCTCTAGAGTTCGCATATCTCTAATTCAAGATAACATCCCTGTTTCCGGTGAAATTTGGGAAGATGGTGATTCCAATTGTTAACAAGGCGATATTTTGGGCTATTAAATCTTCAAAAGGAAAGGCCGACGGCAAGGTAATCACCGCACTTTTACAGGCAAAAAGACAGCGTGAGAATTGAGTTGCCGAGTTGTAAGGTCAGCCTAACAACCCGTTAGGGTAGCCTAACTAATAAAAATGTTTAGCAAAGTATTCACTAATTTAAAATCACTCAATATAAGGAGTCATTGTGGGTTCTAGTTTTTTAATCACCTTACGCGAAGGTCTCGAAGCGTCTCTGGTTATTTCAATCTTGCTGACCTATCTCGCCAAAACTAATCGTCAAGACGAGAAGAAGTCAGTATGGCTCGGCACGATTGCTGCGACCGTCGCATGTCTAATTGTCGGTATTGCTGTTTATGTACTCGTTGATGGCCTGAACGGCAATGTTGAATACGCCGTTGAAGGCACATTGGCACTGGCAGCAATGCTTGTGTTGACACAAATGATTTTCTGGATGCGAGCCAACGCGCGAAATATGACTGCTGATTTGCGGAAGAAAGTTGAGACTTCATCAAAGACGGCTCTTGTGACTATCGCGTTTGTCGCTGTTGCGCGTGAAGGATTAGAAACCGCACTGTTCTTACTGAGCGCGAAAACCGAAACCGCGTCTGGTTCGTCGGTTGTGATTGGCGGGGTAATTGGACTTCTCGTGGCAATTGCAATCGGCTTCTTTGTTTTCAAGGCAGGTAGTCGCGTAAACCTCAAGACGTTTTTTAATGTCACAGCGATCTTGTTGTTGATGTTTGCAGCCGGTCTGGCAGGCAAAACAGTGCATGAGTTTCGCGAACTCCTTGGTTTAGAAACCGGTTATTTGATCGAGTCAGCGTGGACAATTGAAAGTGGTATTTGGTCAGCTGGTGGAACTTTCTATGACTTTATGCGTGGATTATTCGGCTGGCATGCAAACCCCGAGAGAGTCCGTGTGATCGCATATTTCGCATACTTGGTACCAGTTCTTGCGATATATCTAAAGAGGCCAAAGGCGGCGAAGCAACTAGTCTCGTAATATATGAACGCTCGGGATCCTGGCACGCCTGTAAATATCAAACCACGGAGTCGCGATGTAACCGATGGAATTCAAAAAGCCGCATCGCGCGCAATGTTGCGTGCCGTTGGTTTAGGCGATGACGATTGGGTAAAGCCGCAAGTAGCGATCGCATCTTCATGGAATGAAGTAACGCCGTGCAATGTCTCGTTGAAGAGACTTGCTGCTCGTGCGAAAATAGGTGTACGAGAAGCCGGCGGTGTGGCACTTGAGTTTGGCACGATCACCGTTAGCGACGGCATCAGCATGGGTCATGAAGGTATGCGCGCGTCGCTTGTAAGCCGTGAAGTTATTTGCGACAGTGTCGAAACAGTGATGCATGCCGAACGCTTTGATGGATTTGTCGGTTTGGCGGGTTGCGACAAAAGTATTCCGGCAATGTTGATGGCCGCAGCGCGGGTCAATTTGCCGAGCGTGTTTGTTTATAACGGCTCAACTTTGCCAGGCGTTCACAACGGCAAAAACATTGACATCACAACTGTGTTTGAAGCAATCGGTGCATGTGCGGCCGGCAAAATGAGCGAAGACGAACTTGGCGAAATTGAACGCGAGGCTTGCCCTGGCGAAGGTGCCTGTGGCGGAATGTTCACTGCCAACACAATGTCGAGTATCGCCGAAGCACTCGGCATGAGTTTGCCTGGCAGTGCTTCGCCTCCAGCGATTGATTCGCGTCGCGATGAAGATGCGCAACGCGCCGGTGCGGCCGTTGTCAACTTATTGCGTCTTGGTATTTATCCGCGTGACATCATGACTAAGAAAGCATTCGAGAATGCAATCGCAGTCGTAAATGCGTTGGGTGGCAGCACCAATGCTGTGTTGCATTTGTTGGCAATCGCCAATGAGGCGGGTGTTGCTTTATCGCTTGACGATTTCAATCGCATTGCAGCAAAGGTGCCGCACATTGCCGATACGAAACCAGGCGGCAAGTATCACATGACCGACATTGATCGTGTTGGTGGCGTGCCCGTTGTGATGAAGCATTTGCTTGACGCTGGTTTATTGCACGGTGATGTTCTAACTGTTACCGGCAAAACTATGGCTGAGAACTTGTCTGAGATTAATCCGCCAGCACCCGATGGCGAAGTTATTCATCCGTTGTCAAACGCAATTCATGCACAAGGTGGATTAAATATTTTGCGCGGCTCACTTGCACCAAACGGTGCAGTTGTAAAAGTTGCTGGCCTCTCAGCCGATCAAATGCACTTCGAAGGACCGGCTCGAGTTTTTGACGGCGAAGATGGCGCGATGGCGGCAATTATGTCGGGCGATATCAAACCCGGCACTGTGCTCGTGATTCGTTACGAAGGACCAAAAGGTGGCCCGGGCATGCGCGAAATGTTAGCGATCACTGGCGCAATGAAAGGTGCGGGTCGCGGCAGCGACTGCGCGCTCATTACTGACGGCAGATTTAGCGGCGGAACATGGGGTTTTTGCATCGGCCATGTCGCACCAGAAGCAACCGATGGCGGGCCAATTGCATTTATTAATGACGGCGACAAAATTTTGATTGACGTGCCGTCGTTAAAAATTGATTTGCTCATTTCTGATGAAGAAATGCTCAAACGTAAAAAAGGTTGGAAGCCGAACCCGCCGCGTTACACAAGTGGTGTGTTGGCTAAATTCGCGAAACTTGCCCAAGGCGCAGATCGCGGCGCAATCACCAACATCATCGAATAACTCGCATAATCAGCCGGCGGCCAACTAGCAACACGCCGAGCACAACATTGGCAACAATAACAAATGGCATAGCGGTACCGCGATCAAATATCAAATTTCGCAAAAGTAAGCCAAGTACAACTGTGACTGACCAAATAACAACACCATTCTTGGTCGCATCTGGTTTTTGCCACGCTCGAGACACAACCCAACTACACACGAGCGCGATTAAAAACGGCAGAGCAACTTCGATGACGCCCGAAATGCCTGCGCTTTCGTTGTGATTGCGTCGACCAACTGCAACAAACAGCAACACGCTAAAAATATCTAGCGCCAGCGCCAAAGCTATTCGGCGAGACTTATTCACAAAGACCGATCATTAATAGTGCTCTTATTTATTTGCTGCAATAAATTGATTGACGACATCAGCAAATTTCTCACCAGCGTCTTCTTGCAAGAAGTGTGACGCGTTTGTGATTGTTGTGTGCGCTTGGCCAGCACAACCAGGAATCTCACGTTGAAAATATCTATCTCCACCTGCACTTACAGGGTCACTGTCGCTGAATGCAGTGAGAAACGGTTTTTCAAATTTGCGAAGTGACTTCCATGCTTCGACGTTTTCGCGTGCAGAAGGACTCTCGGGCGAAATTGGCACAAGCGTCGGGAACACTCTGGCGCCTGCCTTGTAACTGTCATCAGGAAACGGAGCGTCGTAAGCCTTGCGCAATTCGTCTGCGAATGGTCTCACCTTGCACCCACCCCGCATAATTTTGCCTACGTCAAAAATCGGTGCCTCTTGACTGAATTTTCGCCAAGCCATGAATGCTTCGCTTGCAGGACGTTCGCCAGTATTTAGAAACGTATTCGCGGCGACAACCCGCGAAAATCTCTCTGGCATTGCTGCCACAAGGCGCAAACCAATTAATCCACCCCAGTCTTGACAAACCAAAGTTAGATTTTTTAGGTCGTTGGCAATAAGCCATTGAGTCATCCAATCAACATGACGCTCATATGTATAGTCAGTCGTTTCGGTTGGTTTATCGCTACGACCAAAGCCAATTAGGTCGGGTGCAACAACACGGTGACCTGCTGCGACAAATCGTGGAATCATTTTGCGATATAGATATGACCAACTTGGCTCGCCATGCATACATAAAACGGTTTCGACTACATCGCCCGAGTTTGTATCTTGTGGTCTGGCATCAATGTGATGTACCCGTAAGGCGACAGCGTCAGAGGCAGACATAGATTCGATCATTGTGTAGATCGGCGGATAGGGCCAGTCGGCGAGGCCGTCAAATTGCGAATCTGGCGTTTGTAAAACTTTCATTGTCATAACCCCTTGCTGTGTTCGAGTATGGGCAGAGTATCTTTTTCAGCCAGAATTCAGCGATTCGTACCGAGCGTACGCCATGCGCCTTATCGATTTAGATACATCGAATCGCAGGTTGCTAATGGCTCTGATTTGCTGCCACACTATGAGAAGTGTTTACATCAAAAGGTCCTTATAGCGCATCTGTCGTAGTTATTCTCTAGGCGCGCGCTCAAGAGCGTGCGCCGACAACCTCCCGTCAGGGAGGTTTTTTTATTACCCAAAATCAATTAGAAAAGCCAAAATCATTAAGTAGCAAAAGTAGGAGAGTGGATATGAAATCGAATCAGCAACTCACAGGAGCCCAGGCCCTGATCAAAGGACTCGAGCTAGAAAATGTTGATGTGATGTTTGGTCTCCCTGGTGGCTGCATCTTGCCTGCATATGATCCGTTGATCAAGTCAAGCATTCGCCACATTCTTGTTCGCCATGAACAAGGTGCCGGCCACATGGCCGAAGGTTATGCCCACGTGACTGGTCGCCCAGGTGTCGCGATGGTTACGAGCGGTCCTGCTGCAACTAATTTAGTGACACCCCTTTGTGATGCATTTATGGATTCGATTCCGATGGTTGCAATAACTGGTCAAGTACCAACGAGCGCAATCGGTACTGACGCGTTTCAAGAATGTGACACAGTAGGCATCACGCGCAGCATCACAAAACACAACGAACTTGTAATGAGCGCAGATGATTTACCGATGGCGATTCGGCAAGCGTTTCACATTGCGACAACTGGTCGACCTGGACCAGTTCTAATTGATGTACCAAAAGATGTTTTGCAAAACATGATGGATTGGCATTGGCCAACAGATGACGAAGTTATAGATAGTTTGCCCGGATACAAGCCAACTACTAAAGGTCATCCGCGGATGATTAAAGAAGCGGCGAAATTAATCCTCGAATCAAAGCAGCCAATTCTTTATGTAGGTGGTGGCGTACTCAAGGCTCGTGCTGCTGATGCGTTGCGAGAACTTGCTGAACTTACGCAGATACCGGTCGTAACAACTTTGATGGCACGCGGTGCGTTTCCTGATAATCATCCATTGTGTTTAGGAATGCCAGGAATGCACGGCAACGCAACTGCTGTGACTGCATTACAAAAAGCAGACTTGTTGATCGCTCTTGGTTCGCGATTTGATGACCGTGTAACTGGCAAAGTTTCGGCATTTGCGCCTGGTGCGAAAATCATTCACGTTGATATCGATCCTGCTGAGCAAGGCAAGGTTCGCAAACCAGACGTGCCAATAGTTGGTGATTGTCGACTCGTAATCGAAGAAATGATTATCGCAATACGAGATTTGCTTGCTGGCACGATGGTGCAAGAAGATATTTCAGCTTGGCGCAGTCGTGTCAACGGTTGGAAAGAAAATTTCCCGCTCGCTTATGAGCCAAGTGCACCTGGAGCGGCACTCAAGCCGCAGTATTGTCTTGAAAAACTTCGTGATGCATCGCCAGAGGGCACGATTCTCGTGTCGGGCGTGGGTCAACATCAAATGTGGTCGAGTCAGTATTGGCATTTCAACGAACCTTACACGTGGGTTAACTCTGGTGGTCTTGGCACGATGGGCTTTTCGGTGCCTGCTGCAATCGGTGCAAAAGTTGGTCGCCCAGACAAAACAGTTTGGGCAATTGACGGTGACGGTTGCTTTCAGATGACTGCTCAAGAATTGATAACAGCATCAGTTGAACAAATTCCAATCAAGGTTGGAATCTTGAATAACTCAAATCTTGGCATGGTTCGTCAATGGCAAGAGATGTTCTACGACAATCGTTACAGCCAAGTTCACTTTTCTGAGACAGTGCCTGACTACATCAAGTGGGCTGAAGCAATGGGATGCGTTGGTATTCGTGTTGACTCGCCAGAAGAAGTTGAATCAGCCATTGAGAAAGCAAACTGCATCAACGATCGTCCAGTTGTAGTCGAATTTCGAGTTGAGCCAACAGAGCAAGTCTTTCCGATGGTTGCTGCTGGCAAAGGCAACGACGAAATTATGTTGCAACCATCTCAAGAAAAACGACGGGAGTTTTTGCGATGACCGGAAATAATCCACACGGAACGGCGTCAAATCATCATGTGCTCTCGGTGTTGGTACAAAACCGACCAGGTGTTCTAGCTCGTGTCGCATCATTGTTTGCACGGCGCGGGTACAACATTTTCTCGCTCGCAGTCGCCCCAACTGAGCAAGAAGATTACAGTCGCATCACGATTGTTGTAGACCTTGAGAGTGCAACTCTAGAACAGATGGTCAAACAGTTGTTCAAACTTGTTGACGTAGTGCGCATCTCTGAACTTGATCCGCGCAACTCAGTAGAGCGCGAGTTAATGGTCGCCACGGTGCGATCTACCCCAGAACAACGCGGTCAAATAGTTGAATTAACCAATATCTTCGAAGGCAAGATTCTCGGGGTTGGGCCCGAGGCTTTAAGCGTAAGCCTGGATGGAAGTCCAGAGAAATTGAACGATTTTTCAGAATTGCTGCGACAATATGGAATCATTGAATCACAGCGCACCGGTCGGGTCGCGCTGCCAAAACTAGATCGCATTGCACGAGTTCGTGCAGTGAAAGAAACCAAGGGAAAGGCAAACTAATGGCTGCAAATGTTTACTACGAGAAAGATGCTGACCCATCGATTATTCGCTCAAAAAAAGTAGCGATTGTTGGTTACGGTTCGCAAGGTCATGCCCACGCGCTGAACCTCAAAGAATCGGGCGTTGATGTAGTCGTTGGTTTGCGTGACGGTTCGTCTTCTGCGGCTAAAGCAACTGCGGCTGGGCTCAAAGTCATGTCAATTTCAGATGCAACAAAGTGGGCAGATGTGATCATGATTCTTGCACCAGACACTGAGCAGAAGAAGATTTATGACGAGCACATCAAAGCCAATCTTGCAGATGGCAAAGCGATTGCGTTCGCGCACGGTTTTAATATTCGCTTTGAGCGAATCGCGCCACCAAAAGGTGTCGACGTGATCATGATTGCGCCGAAGGGTCCAGGTCACTTGGTCAGGCGAACTTTTACCGAAGGCGGCGGAGTTCCGGCACTTATTGCTGTTCACCAGGACGCAACGGGTGGCGCGAAAGCACTCGCACTTTCGTATGCAGAAGCAATCGGTGGCGCACGTGCAGGCGTAATCGAAACAACTTTCCCTGAAGAGACCGAAACTGATTTGTTCGGCGAGCAGGTTGTGTTGTGTGGTGGCGTAACTTCTCTCGTGATGGCAGGATTCGAAACTCTTGTTGAAGCCGGTTACGCACCAGAGATGGCATATTTTGAGTGCTTGCACGAAGTCAAATTGATCGTCGACTTAATGTACGAAGAGGGAATCGCTGGAATGCGTTATTCGATTTCGGACACAGCCGAATATGGCGATGTGACACGCGGTCCTCGAATTATTGATGCCGACACGAAGAAGCGAATGAAAGTTATCCTCGAAGAAATTCAATCGGGTAAGTTCGCCGAAGAGTGGATCGCCGAAAGTGATTCAGGACGTAAGCGTTTTTCTGAACTTCGCAACGCTGGCAAGAATCATCCAATTGAAAAAGTTGGGTCTCACTTGCGCTCGATGATGCCGTTTATTTCTAAGGGCAAGCAGAAGGTTTCAGAGATTTCAGGCGGATAAATCGCCAGTTAGCCCATATAAATAAAGCATTTTGAATCCCGAGTTGTTTAGTCGGGATTAGAGTGCTATGTTGCCTGCATGACAAATTCAAATTGGGGCTTCGATACTCGTCAAATTCATGCTGGTCAAGAACCAGACTCAGCAACAGGCGCTCGCGCAGTGCCGGTTTACCGCACAACAAGTTATGTATTTCGCGATGCACAACATGCGCAAAACCTGTTTGCGCTTGCCGAGATCGGCAACATTTATACCCGAATTATGAACCCAACACAGGGTGTGCTTGAGGCACGGTTGTCGTCACTTGAAGGTGGCACGACAACTGCAGTTGGTCTGCCTGGTGCACTTGCGGTCAGTTCAGGTCAGTCGGCTGAGTTGCTTGCAATTTTGACTTTGGCTGAAGCTGGTTCGCACATCGTTTCATCGCCAACTTTGTACGGCGGCACTTACAACTTATTTCACTACACGTTGCCAAAACTTGGCATAGAAGTTTCATTTGTTGATGACCCAGACAATTTGGATCAATGGCGCGCAGCGGTCAAGCCAAACACAAAAGCGTTCTACGGTGAAGTTCTCGCCAACCCGCGCAACAGCGTGCTTGATATCGAAGGCGTCAGCAAAGTTGCTCACGAAGCGGGAGTTCCGTTGATTGTTGACAACACAGTGCCGACTCCATATTTGATTCGTCCAATTGAGTGGGGAGCAGACATAGTTGTGCACTCGCTGACCAAATTTATTGGTGGTCACGGCACAAGTATTGGTGGCGCGATTATTGATGGCGGTACATTTGATTTTGGTAAGGGCGACAAGTTTCCAAACTTCACAAAACCTGATCCGAGTTATCACGGCTTGGCATACTGGCCAGCACTCGGTGCAGGTTCGTACATTATTAAGGCGCGAGTGCAAATGTTGCGCGACTTGGGAATGGCGACAACTCCAGACAATGCTTTCAACTTCTTGCAAGGTCTTGAAACCTTGTCTTTAAGAATGGATCGTCACTGGGCGAATGCGCAACGAGTCGGCGAGTATCTCGCCAGTCATGCACAAGTTGAAGAGGTCTTTTATGCCGGGCTTAAAACGAGCAAGTGGCATGAGCGAGCAAAGAAATACGGCCGCGGTCTTGGCTATGGTTCGGTGCTGGCGTTCAACATCAAAGGCGGAGTTGAAGCGGGGCAAAAGTTCGTCGCGGGGCTCAAATTGCACAGCCACGTTGCCAACATTGGCGATGTGCGAAGTCTCGTGATTCACCCAGCTTCGACAACCCACAGTCA
>JBILAG010000103.1:0-6240 GCA_044354345.1 Ilumatobacteraceae bacterium
GCCGGCATCGCTGATCGCGTGGCGATTATGTACGCTGGCAAAGTCGTTGAGGTTGGGCCAGTCGATGAGGTCTATGCACAACCTGCAATGCCCTACACGATCGGTTTGTTGCGATCGATTCCGCGACTTGACATCGCCTCGGGTGAGCGCCTGGTTTCAATTTCTGGTTCACCTGTGTCGCCAGTTAACTTGCCGATTGGTTGCGCATTTGCACCCCGGTGCCCAGCGGCGAGCGATGTGTGCACGGCTAAGACTCCTGAGTTGGTCAACTTTTCACCAACGAGAATGACAGCGTGTACTCGACAGAGTGAGATTTTTGGCTTGCAAAAATCTGGGAATCTTTTTCAGCAAGGTGCAGCGCATAATGCGATTAGTTCGACCAGCGATGCGGTCGCTCTTGAGGTGCGCGGGCTGAAAAAGACTTTTCCACTTTTGAAAGGCTCACTGTTGCGTCGTCGTGTTGGTTCGGTTTATGCAGTTGATGGTGTCGATCTTGTTTTGCGTCAGGGGCGCAGTTTGGCACTCGTCGGCGAGTCTGGCTGCGGCAAAACTACAACACTTCTTGAAATTTTAAATTTGGTAGCACCTGAAGCAGGAACAATTTCTATTTTGGGTCGTGATGTTTCTGAACTCACAAAGTCCGATCGTTTAGCGATGCGCAAAGACTTGCAGATTGTTTTTCAAGATCCTTTCGCGTCGCTTGACCCGAGATTGCCGATCGGCGATGCGATTGCCGAACCGCTCGAGAACTTTGGCATGGCGCCGCAAGATCAGAATAAACGTGTCGATGAATTACTTGAACTCGTCGGATTAAATCGCAATCAAGCAATGAAATATCCAAATGAGTTTTCGGGTGGGCAGCGACAACGAATTGCGATCGCTCGGGCGTTGGCGTTGAACCCAAAAATTATCGCGCTTGACGAACCGGTATCGGCCCTTGATGTCAGCGTGCGTGCCGGTGTGCTTAATTTGCTTGCTGAATTGCAAGAAAAACTTAATTTAAGTTATTTATTTGTGTCACATGACTTGTCGGTAGTACAGCATGTTGCCGACGACATTGCAGTGATGTATCTCGGATCAATTGTTGAATCGGGCCCTGTGCGTGAAGTGTTCGCTAATCCGCAGCATCCGTATACGCAGGCGCTGTTATCAGCGGTGCCGATTCCTGATCCAAAAGTAGAGCGCGTGCGAAAGCGAATTTTGCTGCAGGGCGAATTGCCAAGCCCGGCGAACCCACCTTCGGGCTGCCGCTTTCACACTCGTTGTCATGTTCGCGCGACTTTGTCACCTGAACTTGCGGCGCGTTGCGCAAGTGACCGACCGTCACTTATTGCCGGCAAGCACGGTGCCGTTGCTTGTCACGCCCCGCTGAACTAGAACACGCCTACGCTTCACGACATAAGGTGTCTGCGTGGCAGATGCTTGGGTTGAGACTGACGGAGCTCTGTATCGAAAGTTTGTATTCGCAGATTTCGCTGAAGCGTTTGCATTTATGACTCGGGTGGCGGCAATTGCTGAAGAGCAAAATCATCACCCAGATTGGTCAAATTCTTGGAACACGGTTGAGATTTCTTTGCGCTCGCATGACAAGGGTGCAGTCACAAAACGTGACCACGAACTTGCTAACGCAATTGATGAACTGCAGGCATAAGAGTTATGCAGAGTGTCTTCAAACAAACTAAGAAGTTTCCGGGGCGGTGGGTACTCGGCGCTTGCTTTACGCTTCTAACTTTCTCTTCGGGCCTTGGGTTTTACGGCCTTGCTGTTTTTTTGCAGGCGTTCAGTAGCGAACTCGGCTGGTCAGTGTCATCGATTTCATTAGCGACAACTTTATTTTTCTTAGTTGGCGGAGTCTCTGGGGTGTGGATCGCAAAGTTCATTGCGAAGCACGACGTGCGAATCATGGTGCTTGGTGGAGCGACTCTCGCAACCATCGCACTATTTTCGATGCGATTCGTCGAACAGCGGTGGCAACTTTTCGCTGTCTATATTTTCTATTCGTTGGGTTGGTCGGCATCAGGAATGGGACCAGTCACAACAGTAGTCACACGATGGTTTCATGTGCGCCGAGCAAGTGCGCTGGCAATCGCATCAACAGGTTTATCAATGGGTGGAATAGTCGTAACACCTTTTATCAAATGGATTCTCGACTCTCAAGGTATTCGCAATGGAACACCTTGGCTCGCTCTGATTTGGTTCTGTGGAACAGTGCCAGTGACATTATTTTTGTTGCGCGCGTTTCCACAACCTTATGGCTGGCTACCAGATGGAGAACGAGTCGAGCCTGGTCAAATCGTAAACATTACTGGTACGCCGCTAAATGATGCTGTTCGCACAAGATTTTTTCGTGCAGTAACGGCTGGATGTATTTTTGCACTTGGCGCACAAATTGGTGGAGCCCTACAACTCGTCAAACTAGTTGAAGAGCGGACAAGTCGTTCAACGGCGATTCTGGCAACGGTAGTGCTTTCGACGATGTCAATCATTTCACGATTTATTGCTGGTCGAATCATTCCGCGCGTCGACATGACACGATTTACAGTTGGCCTCGCTGCACTCCAAGGTTTATCTCTGGCGGCTATTGCAATCAATACATCTCAAGTTGGGTTACTTCTTTCGATTGCACTATTTGGTGTCACGATCGGCAACATGGTGATGATGCAATCTTTGTTGATTGCTGAGCGGTTCGGTGTCCGCGACTATCCACGAATTGCGGCGCGATCTGGTTTGATCTCATTTTCTGGCACCGCTTTCGGGCCACTGCTTTTGGGTTGGCTCTACGACGTTGCCGGCGGTTATCGCGCTGCTTATCTTGCTGCCGCAATTTGTTCGCTACTTGGTGCTGCGATGTTTTCTTTCGCGGGTCCTGCTGCCAGCGAACCCGCAAACGACTAAATAAAAAAGCGGCCGGTATCTAGAAGCTCTAGACACCGGCCGCACTAAGCGCCTAATGGGGGGATTAAGCGCCAGTTTTTTGTGTTTCAGTTGACTCTTCGTAGTTTTCGCTGCGAGTTTTTGAACCGCGCTCACCGCGTGCCGGTGGAAGGTTGTTGACCATCTCGGTTACTTTTGTTGTCACGTTTGCCAATTTCTTATCTGCAACCGCTTGAGTAATTTCGCCAGAACTAACTTCTTCGGCGATATGGGTTTTGATATTTGCAACGATCGCGTTGATCACCAATTTAATGTCAACATTTTGAGCAGTTGCAATTTGAGCAAGTGTCTTACCACTTCGTGTCTGAGTTCGCAATTCTTCTTTAGTGAGCTTAAGAATCGCAGCAATCTCTTCCGAATTTTTGCCTGGCCCATGCTGGTGTTTAGCTTCACCAGTATTTTTCATAGCAACTGAAATTGCTTGCGATTGTGCACTGACACCACTCGGTACACCAAGTGTCGACCCTGCGATTGCGCCGGCTATTGCCATGCCGACGAAAATTGCGATATTTCGTTTGTTCATCATTAAATTATCCTTTCGTAAAGTTCTCGGGGGATTCCGTGAACGAATAGATCTTGCGACTTGTTATTAAGAATTAGAACAACACAACTTAAGAAACAATTAAGAACTTGGCGAGACTTGATATTCAAGCCAGTTCTAGGTATTTAGCGTCTGTACCGTTATATAAATGAAAGCTGCATCTAACAAAAAGTTCAAATTAGTTGTAGCCGAAGATGACCCTGCGGTACGTAATGCAGTTCAGCGAGTACTCGAACTTGAGGGCTACACGGTTGTTGTCACTAAAGATGGTGTCGCCGCACTCGAAGCAATTCTCACAACTTCGCCTGATGCAGTTGTGATGGATGTGATGATGCCATTCTCGGATGGTTTATCAGTGTGTCGCGAGTTGCGCCGTCGTGCGAACCGTACGCCAGTTTTGTTGCTTACTGCTCGTCATGAGATTGGTGATCGCGTCGCCGGTCTTGATGCAGGAGCAGACGATTACTTGGTTAAGCCATTTAGTATTGACGAACTTCTTGCTCGTGTGCGCGCACTATTGCGCAGAAATGCACCCAATACAACCTCGACAATTCTGCAACTGGCAGATCTTTCACTTGACCCGACTCGCCGCGAAGTTCGGCGTGGGTCACGCATAGTTGACTTAACCAAAACCGAATTTGATCTTCTGCAAGTGTTGCTTAAGCAAACCGGCATCGTGCTATCGCGCGAATATCTTTACGAACATATTTGGGGTTTTGACTTTGAAACAAATTCAAAGTCTCTTGATGTCTACATTGGTTACCTTCGTCGAAAGATTGAGCAAGATGACGAAGCAAAACTTCTGCACACAGTTCGCGGTGTGGGCTATGTGGTGCGAGCATCATGAAACTTCGCACGCGTTTCCTGATCGCAACCAGTGTGATTGTGTTTCTCACTGTCGGTATTCTTTCGGTCGCAATTTATGCGACGGTCTCAAAACATCTACTCAGCGAAGTTGATAACACTCTTGACGCCCGAGTAATTGCCGTCGCTGAATCTATTCGGCCACGCAACGGAGTATCGCCAGGCAACCGCCGTCAACGTAATCCGCTTGAAGAAGCACTTCTGCCGATTCGCTTTGATACTGTCACTCAAGTTATTGATCCTCGTGGCAATGTCGTGATCGCATTAGGCCAAGTAGATTTACCAATTTCAACTGACGTACTTGCAATGGTTGCTGACCCGTTTGCTCAAAGATTGCGCATCACTACAAAAATTGATGGCGTGCCATATCGCATTCTTTCTGTACCGATCTTGCGGGGTGGGGCGTTGCAACTCGGCAAAGACATCAGCGATATTGAGTCTGCAAAAGAAGGCATCTTGCTGTGGCTTTTCGTTCTCGGATTATTGGCAATCGCCGCGTCGGGTAGCGCGGGATGGTTTATTGCAAGACGAACGGCACGTCCAATTCAAAAACTAGCTGCAGCTGCTGAACATATTGCTGCTACTCGCGAGCTGACAACAACCTTAGAAATTTCTGGCGACGCTGAAATCGAACAACTCGCATCAAGTTTCAACACAATGTTGGGGGCTCTGCGATTGAGCCGTGAACAGCAACAGCAACTTGTGCAAGATGCAAGTCACGAACTGCGAACACCGTTGACTAGTTTGCGTGCTAACTCTGAGTTACTTGAGCGTGATGATTTAGATATTGAAACAAAGAACTCAATTCTTCGTGATGTGCGCGCTGAAGTCGACGAACTTGCTGCACTTACCAGCGAACTCTCATCATTGGCGAGTGATCAACGCCTAGTCGAACCTTTGCAAATGGTAGATCTGGGTGATGCAGTTGAAGACGTGATTGATCGGGCACGTCGTCGCAGTAATCGAGTAATAAATCTCCAACGAATCTCACCTGCGAGAATAAGTGTTCGAGCATCTCAACTCGATCGGGCGATATCGAATTTAATTGATAATGCACTTAAATTTTGTCCGACTTCGCAGTCTGTTGATATTTTTGTAAACAATAAACGCATTGACGTTTGTGATCACGGCCAAGGCATTAGCGATGATGACAAGCCGTTCGTCTTTGATCGCTTTTATAGAGCGATAGCGACTCGGGCACTGCCGGGCTCTGGCCTCGGGCTAGCAATCGTCAAACAATTTGCTGATGACCACGATGCAATTGTCGGCGTTAATGACACCCCTGGGGGTGGCGCAACAATGAGTATTCAGTTTTCTGAATAGAGTTTGAATAGTCATGTCTGATGTTCATCCAAATACTTTGCGAGTAATCGCAGCGGCTCGCGAGGCGGGCCTCGAAATTACGACGCGCAGATTTCCTGAAGGCACAAAAACTGCTGCCGATGCTGCAACGGCGATCGGCGTTTCAGTTGGTCAAATTGTTAAGAGCTTGGTATTTGGTGTTGACAGCGAAATTGTGATGGCCTTGGTGAGCGGATCAAATCAATTAGATGAAAAGAAACTCGCCGCAGCAGCTGGCGGTGCAAAGTGTTCACGTGTTGACGCCGATGCTGTGCGCGCTGCAACTGGTTATCCAATCGGTGGCGTCCCTCCCTTCGGCCACAGCACTCAACTGCGTGTGTTCGTTGACCCGGACTTATTGCAGTACGACGAGGTGTGGGCAGCAGCCGGAACGTGGAATGACAACTTCGGTGCTGCACCTGCGGACATTGTACGCGTTAGCGGTGGAGTGGTCACCGACCTGAAGCGTGTTTGATCAACCGTTCCAGCAATCTGAAAGACTGTCGGTATGACAGTTGATCCGTCAACACATCGTTCGTTGGCAATCGAGGCGAACAACT
>JBILAG010000104.1:0-6220 GCA_044354345.1 Ilumatobacteraceae bacterium
CGTGATGTAACTCAATTTGCGTGCCGCCTGCCATAAAAACATGTGACTCACGAAAAGTTTCGTCTGGACGCATCGTGGCGCGTGGCAAGAAGCGTTGCAAGTTCTCGCCGATGTTCAAGCCCATGTCGCTTCGGATGCCACCAAATTGGCGCTGATTAATTCGAATATTCCAATCACTTGTTTGTGTATAGCGATCTATACGGGCGTTGACATTTTCGTGCCCAATGACATGTGGTTTTGGATGATTATTGTTCGTTGCATCGGCGGCAAAAGCGAAACTTCCACCTACGTGATCAGCGTGGCCATGCGTATAAACAAGTGTTGAAAATGGATCGGTGCGCCAAGAACGAATTGAGTTGACCACGTCCTTGCCACTACCCGCACCCGACGCGTCAAAGCACATCAAACCATCGCCAGTGTCAAAAACGGCACTATGACTGAAGCTTTCAACTATTGCTAGACCCTCTGCAAGTTCGGTGATTTCATTAGTGACACGATTTAGAGGTTGATCAACAACTCCTGAATCGATAACTCTGGTTGACAGTTCAATCGGATTCATACTCTTGCTTGTGCTCATATTCTGAGACTAGACGATTGCTTTTCTGTTAGTTTTATCGGATGAATTCGCTGTCAAAATCTTTCAGAACTGTGTGTAATGCGCCAAGAGAGTTAAATCCACAGATGTCTGACCTGGTTCGCCTCGGGCGTAATGCAGATGGTGGCTATCTCTTGCCACGCCCAGTTCTGGCTGAAATTAACGGATGTCTCTCATTTGGGCTCGGTGCTGAATGGAGTTTTGAGCAGGCGCTTCTTGAACTGAAGAAAGAAAATATTTCTCCTAAAAATATTGTATTTTTTGATGCTTCTATATCAGTTTTTGGAATCATCAAAAGTTTGATTTATGTGGGCAGAAGGTCTATCTATGAGATTCGATCGCGTCGACCGAAATCCGAACGAAAATTCACCCTAGAGGATCTAAAGAGATCGCTCATAGCTCTAGTCACTTATCTACCTACTTTCAGAATCCGAAAAAATCGATTCACCCATATCAGAAAGTTTGTAGTTCATAAAGTTACTAGAGGAAATGAAATTTCGTTTATTGATGCTCTGAGTTATCGATCTGATCCGATGCGCACAATCGTAAAAATTGATATTGAGGGCGGCGAATGGGATCTACTGCGCGGCAAAGAAGACGTTGATTTATTGAGTGATGTGCCGGTGTTGATAATGGAAATGCATGACACCAGGAAAGATCAGTTCATGAGAACTGTTGAATTAATTAAAGAATACTTCTGGATTGCTCATCTTCACGGAAACACAAGTGATCGGTGCACTGAATCAGGAATGCCTCTTTATTTGGAAATGACTTTTGTAAATAAACGGTTTGCCCCTGAGCCGGGCATCAGAACAAAGTTGCCAATCAATGGGCTTGACTTTCCGGTGCGACCTGGTGAGGCGCCGTACGAATTCGTGTTCAGCAACAGTTAAAGAAGGTTATTTGGGTTCGCGGGGGAGGCCGAGTGTGCGCTCACCGAGAATGTTGCGCATCACGTTAGATGTGCCACCCATAATTGTGTAGGCAGATGCATAGGCGAGTCCTTGAGACTTGTCATCCCAAACAAGAGCGTGGGCGCCGAAAACCTTATTGACGAACTGAGCGACGCGCCATTCGTGTTCAGTACAAAAACATTTAGTTGCTGCCGAGAACCCACTTGGTGCTTGGTGTAAAACCTCACGAATAACCAAGATTCGACCGATTTGATAACCGGTTTCAATTGCTGCGATCTCTTGTCGCACAAGCATATTTTTACGGTCAGCCAGATCTAATGCCATTTTGTAAAGCGCGTAATTTGATACCAAGCGATCAATGCCGCCACGCTCGTGCTCGAGTTGACGCATTGTTTGCTTGAAAGCACCGCCCAGTGCACCCACTAGATTCGTTGCCGGCACACGAACATTCGTGTAGAAAACTTCGCAGAAATGACTATTCGTGGTCATGTCTTTGATCGGTCGAACTTCAATGCCTGGCGTATTCATCGGAACAATGATTTCGCTGATGCCTGCATGCGGCGAACCGTCGTTACTAGTACGACAAATCAAATAACAATAATCAGCGTGTTCACCAAAACTTGTCCAAATTTTTTGGCCGTTAATTACAAACTCATCGCCGTCGCGCTGCGCGAATGTCTTTAGTGATGCAAGGTCGCTGCCTGCGTTTGGCTCGCTCATGCCGATGCACCAAGTTGTATTGCCAGCAAGCATCTCTGGCAAAAACTCATCTTGTTGCTCTTTCGTGCCGTAAGCAATGAGCGCCGGACCCATCTGTCGGTCAGCGAACCAAGATGCAGCAATCGGTGCGCCAGCGCTGATCATTTCTTCGCCAACGATGAGTCGTTCAATTGCTGGTCGACCGCCACCGCCGAAATCTTTTGGCCAGGTCATGCCGATCCAACCATGAGATGCGAGTTCGCGAGAAAACTCGCGGGAGTAGCCGTTCATCCATGTGTCGTTGAAACGACCATATTTTTCGACTGCTTTCGCGGCTACCAAACGAGCACGTTCGCGGAGTGCTAATTGTTCTGGTGACCAGGCGAAGTCCATAACGACGATGGTAGATGCCGAATACACGAATTCCTGCTTTGGGATCGCCACTAATTCTGTGACTATTGTGTACAAGTAAGATACAAGTAAACCCAAGCCGAAACCAGTGGAGTTTTATGTCATCAAAAATTAAGGTCGTGAATCCAGTTGTAGATATTGACGGCGATGAGATGACGCGAATCATTTGGAAGTTCATCAAAGACCGATTGATTTTGCCGTATCTAGATCTTGAAATTGATTACTACGACCTTGGTGTCGAAAACCGAGACGCGACAAGTGACCAAGTAACAATTGATGCTGCAAACGCAATTTTGAAACACGGCGTCGGAGTTAAGTGCGCAACGATTACACCTGATGAAGCACGTGTTAAAGAATTTAACTTGAAGCAAATGTGGAAATCGCCCAACGGCACGATCAGAAATATTTTAGACGGCGTTGTATTTCGTGAGCCGATTATTTGCAGCAACATTCCAAAACTTGTGCCTCACTGGAACAAACCAATAGTGATTGGGCGTCATGCGCACGGCGATCAATACAAGGCGACAGATTTCAAAGTACCAGGACCTGGCACAGTAACGATGACTTATGTGCCACAAGATGGCAGCAAGCCTGTCGAGATGAAGGTCGCTGACTTTAAGGGTTCGGGCGTTGTAATGGGAATGTATAACTACGACGAATCAATTCGTAGTTTTGCTCGTGCATCTTTTAACTACGGCTTGCAACGTAATTACCCGGTGTTCTTGAGCACCAAGAACACAATTCTCAAGGCATATGACGGTCGGTTTAAAGACATCTTTCAAGAAATTTTTGACACCGAATTCAAAGCTGAGTTTGACAAACGTAAATTGACTTACGAGCATCGCTTAATCGATGACATGGTGGCCTGCATGATTCGCTGGGAGGGTGGATATTTGTGGGCGTGCAAAAACTATGACGGCGATGTTCAATCAGATATTGTTGCTCAAGGCTTCGGTTCACTTGGTTTAATGACTTCGGTTTTGACCACGCCAGATGGTCGAGTCTTAGAGTCAGAAGCTGCTCACGGCACGGTGACACGCCATTACCGAGATCATCAAAAAGGTTTGGAGACTTCAACAAATTCGATTGCCTCAATCTTCGCTTGGACACGCGGTCTAAGTCATCGTGGAAAACTCGATAACACACCAAAAGTTATTGAATTTGCTCAAACTCTAGAAGCCGTCTGTATTGAGACCGTCGAAGGTGGCGAGATGACCAAAGACCTTGCAGCCCTAGTTTCAAAAGATCAACCATGGTTAACTACTCAACAATTTTTGGCCGCCGTTGACCGTAGGTTGCAAGTGAAAATGGCTAGTCAATAAACATGCGTGCGGTTGTAATTACAAAATATGGTGATCCAGAAGTTTTGTCAATAGTTGAAGTCGAAAGTCCTCAACCAGACACGAACGAGATTTTGGTTAAAGTTCGTGCCACTTCACTAAATCGCGCCGACTTGTTGCAGCGGATGGGCTTTTATCCAGATCCGTTTCCTGGTGCGCATGAAATTCCTGGTCTTGAGTTTGCTGGCACAGTCGAATCTTGTGGTGAGAAAGTAAAAAGTTTTAAACCTGGCGACCAAGTGATGGGCATCGTGAGTGGCGGCGGCTACGCGGAATATCTAGTTGTACATGAACATCAAGCGATGCGAGTGCCAACCAAAGTGAGTTTTGAAGATGCCGGCGCGATTCCTGAGGTTTTCATTACTGCTTGGGATGCGCTCGTTTGTCAGGGCAATTTGAAATCGGGCGATTGGGCACTTGTTCACGCTGGTGCGTCGGGTGTGGGCACTGCGGCGATACAAATTTGTAAAGCCATTGGCGCAAATGTGATTGTCACTTGTTCATCAGGGAAGCGTGATGCGTGTCTTTCACTTGGCGCTGACTTGGCTGTTGATTACAAAACTGAAGACTTTGTTGACGTGTGTAAACATGCAACGAATAATCATGGCGTTGATGCGGTGCTTGATGTCATCGGCGGCGAGTATCTCAATAAGAATGTCGCATCGCTGGCGCTCAAAGGCACGATTGTTCAGGTTGGTCTAATGGGCGGTGGGACGACCCCGTTTAACATCTCAGCCCTAATGCCAAAACGTGCTCGTTTGATTGGAACTGTATTGCGACCACGTCCGCTTGAAGAAAAAATCGCAGTCACTCAAAGATTTATCAACGAAATCTTGCCCATGTTTGAGACGGGCAAGTTGCGCCCAATTATTGACAGCAGATATTCGCTGGAAGATATTGCGTCAGCACATCGCTATATGGAGACCAACGCCAGCACTGGCAAAATTGTTATTGACGTTTGTTGATTGCGAGATAGTCGCGTTTATCGACACCCGTATACCACTGACGAGGTCGACTGATTTTTTGTGCATCATCTTTAAGTAATTCGCTGAAGTGCGCTAGCCAGCCGACTGTTCGTGGAATTGCGAATAACACCGTGAACATGTCAATCGGAAAACCAAGAGCTTGATAGATCAAACCAGAGTAGAAGTCAACATTTGGATACAACTTGCGCGAAACAAAATACTCATCGCTAAGCGCGACTTCTTCAAGCTTAAGAGCGATGTCTAAAAGTTGATTCTTGCCAGTGACTTCAAAAACGTCGTATGCGGCTTTCTTGATGATTGCTGCGCGAGGATCGTAGTTTTTGTAAACACGGTGACCGAAACCTTGCAGACGACCTTGGCCCGCTTTGACGGCTTTGACGAACCCTTCAACATTGTCGATGCTGCCAATTTCGGTGAGCATATTTATTGCCGCTTCATTAGCGCCACCGTGAAGTGGCCCATAGAGAGCAGACGATGCAGCCGACATCGCACTAAAAGGGTCAGCATGTGATGATGCGACAACTCGCATGGCAGTTGTTCCACAATTCTGCTCGTGGTCAGCATGCAAGATAAAAAGCAGATCCATTGCTCTCGTGAGTCGCGGGTCGACAGTGTGGTCGTCGCCAAGTCTGAACATCATGTTTAAGAAGTTTTCTGGGTAACTCATTGAATTATTAGGAGAGACGAATGGTAAACCCGAACTAAATCGATAGCACATCGCCGCGAGTGTTGGAACTTTGGCAATCAACCGCAAGATCTGTTTTTCAAGCGAAGCAGGGTCAAAAATATTTTTTGATTCAGGATAGAAAGTCCCGAGTGCAGCAACTGCAGACACAAACATGCCCATTGGGTGTGCGTCGTAGTGAAAGCCGTCGACAAAACGTTTGCGCATATTCTCGTGAATCATCGTGTGATGGATGACGTCGTAGTTCCATTTTTCGAGTTGTGCAGTAGTTGGCAGCTCGCCGTTCAACAATAAGTATGCAACTTCAAGATATGTAGATTTTTCGGCCAGCTGCTCTATTGGATATCCGCGGTAACGCAAGATACCGGCGTCGCCATCGATGTATGTAATTGAAGATTCGCATGCAGCAGTCGATAAAAACGCTGGGTCATACATTCGTAACTCAGGGTCAAGTTGGCGCAATGCGCTCGACGGAAATACGCCGTCTCGTAGTGGAACCGTAACTTTTTTACCAGTCCGGTCATCAATAATGGTGATTGTTTCAGCCACTGTGGTGTCCTTTTTATGTTGCGGGAGCTTCCTGTCCCGGA